>NZ_JAKJSO010000010.1:0-467324 GCF_050337045.1 Photobacterium kagoshimensis
GACCAAGCTAATCAACGACCAAGCTAATCAACTAAAGGCTGACAGAAAAGCACGCCGTTGGATAAAGCGCTCGCGGTGGGTACTGCTGAAAAAAAGAGAGAACTTAAGCGCTAAACAGGCAAGTTACCTAGATGAAATACTGTCGATTAATCGAGATCTCATGATAACGCACTTACTTGGGGCTCAGCTCAAGGAGCTTTGGTATTGTGATTCAGAGGAGCAAGCTATCGGGTTATGGGAAGTATGGTGGCAGCAGGTGAATGAGAGTGGCATACAGCCTCTCATCAACTTCGCTAGAAAACTCAAACCTTACCTTCACGGTATCGTGGCATCCGCTTCATATCATCTGAATACTTGTACGCTGGAGGGGATCAATAACAAGATAAAACTCATCAAGCGTATGGGATACGGATATCGAGATACGGAATATTTCTTCCTAAAGATAAAAGCGGCTTTCCCCGGAAAGCCGCGATGAACCAGAAAAATGCCATAGGTTGGCAGTCAGGTTGAAGCGATTGTTATGTGCTAATTTCGTTATACATATGTAGTATTGGAAAAACCTGCTCCCAAGCTTCTTTTACTATTTTACCTCTATCATCGTTTGGCGTAGCTAAACGGTACACCCTCGCTTCAAGATTCAGTATTCTATTAAATTCTTGATTGCCTTGGTTGAGCTGAATGATCTTAAACAATCTTGCGCACATAGCTAAATGCCCTAAATAAATCTCCCTGTGACTTGCATCTACGTCATTCCCTTCTAAGGCCAAATGTAAAACCTCGGTTAAATCAGCCAAGTTGCAGAGTATATATTCTTTCAATGGAAAACCCTTTTTGTACGCTCAGACGTTCCTTAAGTTATTTTTCAACTTGCTTGTCAAAACATCATTTTATCACACTCAAAAAAGGACTTACATCAAACTATTTTGATGTTTTTTTAGGATCTGGCACATAACATTTTCTTCTACGTAACCGAGTCGTAAAACCTACCAGTGCGGGTAGATAGACGTATCAGTTAGGACCTATTCTTTACGGCCTTTTTGAAACTGACCTTACACTCATTTTCAGTGTTATTTGCTCTCGCTACTAATTCTGGTCATCGCCTTTGCTCTGCTCTTGTGCACAATCTCTATCTGGCCTAACTTTACTGTATATAAAAACAGTTAAATTTAAAAGTATGGATATACCAACCCCATTAAAACAACACTCGGATAATTTCACTCAGCGCTATCGTCGTTATATGCGAGCGCGAGGGTTAGCCTATAGTAGCGAGAAAACCTACTTATACTGGGCTATGCGCTTTATTAAGCATGGGAAATACAAGCGTCAAAGTGACATTCGCTCAGATGATATTTCGACTTATCTTGAGTTTCTTGTGATTAAACGGAATATTTCCCCAAATACGCAAAAGACAGCACTTAACGCGTTAGTCTTTTTATGTCGTGAGTTTTTAAAACTTGAGGTTGAAGATTTAGCCTTTTGTAAGTCAAAGAAGGCAATCAAACTTCCTGTTGTTTTCTCTCATAGTGAGGCAACAACGGTGATAGAAGCCCTAGATTATCCATTTAAGCTTATTGCACAACTCATGTATGGCAGCGGGCTTCGCTTGAATGAGGCACTTAGGCTCCGCCTTAATGATATTGACTTCAATGCAGGTACAATTACAGTAAGAAGCGGTAAAGGGAATAAAGACAGGCAAACTTTGCTCGCCAAGTCACTCTATGCTGATATTAGTCAGCAAATAACACAAGTTAACCTCACCCATGATAGAGATCTAAACAATAATCTGGGGGAAGTTTATATGCCCTTTGCGTTAGCCAGAAAATACCCCAACCATGCTAAATCGTTACATTGGCAGTATCTATTCCCTGCCCCCAAAATCAGTAAAGATCCTCGTACAGGGCGGCACCTACGCCATCACATCATGGATCGCACAATGCAACGACGGATGAAACTTGCCATAGCAGCATCAAATATTACAAAAAAAGCAGGGTGCCACACCTTTAGGCATAGTTTTGCGACACGGCTATTAGAAAGCGGTACTGATATTCGAAGCATCCAAGAACTGCTTGGTCATTCTGATATTAAAACAACACAGATTTATACTCACGTTGTGGGAATACACCATACAGGGGTTATAAGTCCGATGGATAAATAACTCTACTTTATCCACGCTACCGCACACCCGTTTCATTTTGAGTGTCTACGTGTATTCGCACCAATGTATGAAATAGCATACTACACGAACGAAAACCCAAAAATAAGAGCCAACATCAAACAACTGTTGATTTTTAAGGCTAACCTATTATTTAAATCATGGAAGGCCTGCAATATATAGAGCTAAAAGCACGTTAACTTACATGATTAATGAAAAATGCACTTACCAGAGAACATAAAAGAAACTGATTTTTAACAGATTACTTAACAACGCTAGCATGCCTTATAAATAGTAAGCTACACACACCATCCCAAATAGCGACAATCTATCCCCAACTATGGGATTAACATTGGTTACTACAGTTTAGATTTTACAGCAAAAATGAGAGAGAGGGATGATATAGAACATGCATGTAATGACAGGAAATATAGGCAAGCTAGCATGAGGCGACTTGAAGCTCGTCTAATCGTGTCGTCCAGCGATTAGACCGAAATGCTTGTCTCATATGCCAATTGGTTGAACTCATAACAGAGGCTGGTTTTAATCCATTTTTATAACGAGAGTTGATCGAATCGCTGATCGACATTAAGTCTCTGCGCTTTGACTCAACCAATGCACTTGTATCAAACATATCAAGTTGAAATGTGTTATTCCCCGCGTCTGATAGCTCATCGAGGATCACTCCAACTTTTTGATACTCATAGCCTGCACGATAAATTTGCGTTAGTTGGCTCAGTGCACAATCTAAAAACTTGTAGGTATCCTGACTTGGGCACGCTAAAGGAACAGCACTACTGCGGTTATATTGTGGCGCATCTTTATGTCGGTTAGTACGCAAAAATATGCCCACAATATTGGCCTGACTCCCCTGCCGACGCAGTTTTTCACCCGCACACTGACAATGGAACGCAAGCGCTGCCTTTAAATCATCAAACTGAGTAATGCCAACCCCAAAGCTGCGGCTCGATAAAATTTGTTTTTTAACGTCATCGATATCCCTTGGGTCAATACAAGCTATGCCCTGTAGCTCCAACACTGTTCGAGCTAATCCAACATTCCAAAGCCGTTTAATATCCGATGGTTCACTGTCTGCAAGTTGTAGCGCATTAACGATGCCCGCTGTTTGTAAGCGTGTCGCTGTTTTTGCACCAACGCCCCATATTGATTGCACATCCGTACGCTCTAGCAGCCAACGTCGCTTGTGGTCAGAATCAATCTGAATCACACCTCTCACTTTGTGTTCATACTGCTTAGCGGCTTGATTCCCAAGTTTGGCTAAAGTCGGTGTCGCGCCAATTCCAACACGCACTGGCAACCCAATATTGCGCTCAATCGTTGCCTTCATTTCGCGACCATATTCAGTTAAATCCTCGAGTTTAAATCCGTCTAAACGCACAAATGCTTCATCTATGCTGTATTGCTCTACATGCGGCGAGAACTGACTCAGCTCTTCGATAAATCGGCGGCTCATATCTGCGTATAAGGTATAATTTGAGCTACGCACCTGGACACCTAATTGTTTAGCTTCACGAGAAATTTTGAACCATGGCGCTCCTCGATTTATCCCTAAAGCCCTTGCTTCGGGTGTCATGGCGACGCAGCAACCATCATTGTTACTCAAGACCACCAGCGGCTTATTCGCCAGCGTAGGATCAAACAACTGCTCACAAGAGCAATAGAAAGATTTCGCATCCACCAGCGCCCACACTTGGTTTCGGTTACCATCAAATCCGACTGTCATTACACTTTCAACAAGTCATGAATATTGCGTGTCACCACACCGAAGATTTCAGAGTCTTCAGGTAATGGAAAAGGCGCCATCATGCTACTCTCCGCTTTCAACCACCAGCCGCCGTTATGACGAATTAAACGCTTACAGGTAAATTCATCATAAATACGCGCAATAACAATCCGCCCCGGCGCGATAGGCTCAGCCCTATCAACCACCAGCAGATCGCCGTCATAAATTCCAATCCCTGTCATCGAATCACCTGCCGCACGCAACATGAAGGTCGCATTCGGGTTACGGATCAGAAAATCATCCAGATCTAAGTTTTCTTCATGGCCATCAGCAGGCGATGGAAAACCACAGCGCACTGATTCAGTAAAAAAAGGGAGCAGAGCCATCTATTGCCTCATCAAAAACAAATAACTGTATATTTATACAGTTTAATTGTATTCCCGACAAAACGTTACTATTTATGTGGATTTACCTTTATAAATGAACACTAAATCACCATAGGGCTATGATACTAAACAGAAAGAATGCTCACACTCTCTTCTAGACCTCGCCTTTTAGGCTTAGCCACATAGAAGGGAATAGGAAAAAGTCGCTATTGAGTCCTATATTTAAACCACTGAGGATAAGTTACTGGCTTTAGCCCTAACTTACCCCATTATTTAGTTGTTCACTCGCACAGCCACTGATGCTATGCATCAAGGGAGATAGATATGGAATTTAAAAATTCTCATGGTGAAACAGCCCAACTCGCAGATAACCTCACATTGAAAGAAGTGGTCGACATGGGGTTTTCAATTGATATTTGCGATGACAATTATGATCCGCAAGAACATTGGCAGATTAAGCAAAAGAAACAGCAGGAAGGGGAATATTAATTCTCATATTGCTCTGAACAATGACGATCCAAAAGACATAAATGTATCGCTTGTTCAGAGCAAAGCTGAGTGATAAAAACCGCTAAAAGTTTGTTTTTTAAACGTTCAATCGACATTTATGTGATATAGATCACACTGGAAAAATAAGCACTTTCTTTAAACTGAAAATTTGCCATTATGTATCTCGTTCGATGCAAATCACCTTCTGAATTTACTTCAGCATAAAGCGGGCATCGTATAATGGCTATTACCTCAGCCTTCCAAGCTGATGATGCGGGTTCGATTCCCGCTGCCCGCTCCAGTTTCTTATTTGTTACAATCCCAGCTTTTATAATTAAACGCTTTAATGCGTGTTTTTCTGTATCTGTTATTCAGACTAATTCCAATAATACGCAGACCATTAGCCTAAAAAAAACCAGCAGGCGTTATACCTACTGGCTTCATAAAGTACATCTTCAAGCAGCAACCATAGAACAGCACCCTCATGGTTGTGCAACAATAACGCTTAGGCTACCGCTTCTACTACTTTTTCCAATTTCACCGCCGCTACCTTAAATTCAGGGATTTTGGCATGCGGATCCGTTGCTGTGGTTGTTAAACGGTTCGCCGGTGATTCAGCAAAATGGAAAGGTACAAAGACCACACCCACTTGCATACGCTTCGTCACAAACGCTGGCGCTTCAATAAAGCCTCGGCGAGTGGATAAACGCACTACTTCACTATTACGAATACCTAAACGTTCAGCATCCGTAACCGACATCATCACACGAGGGCCCGCAAGGTTATCTAACCCCTTGGTTTTGCGTGTCATCGTGCCTGTGTGGAACTGCTCTAATAAACGCCCTGTCGTTAATACCAAGGGGTATTCATCATCTGGCAATTCAGCAGCATAACGGAATGGAATAGCAGCCATCTGCCCTTTACCACGGATAAAGCTTTCCGTGTGCATGATGCGCGTACCTTGATGATTGTCATCTCGACACGGCCATTGCAAACCATCACGGCCAACGCGATCCCAATGAATACCTGCGTATTGCGGCGTCACTTGGGTGATCTCTTCGGTAATATCTTTCACAGAAGTGTACTGCCAATCCGCGCCCATCGCCTGAGCCACATCTTGAATAATACGCCAGTCTTCTTTCGCTTCACCCGGTGGATTAACCGCTTTTGAAATGCGTTGTACACGACGTTCCGTATTGGTGAAGTGACCATCTTTCTCGGCAAACGAACAAGACGGCAGAACAACATCCGCATACTGCGCGGTTTCTGTTAGGAAGATATCTTGCACAACCAAGAAATCTAACGCTTCTAATGCTTCAATCACGTGCGCTTGGTTAGGATCACTCAACACTGGGTTTTCACCCATCACGAATAAGCCTTTCACTTTATGGTGACAAGCTGCATCAATGATTTCTGTTAGTGTGAGTCCGGCTTCGCTTGGTAAGGCTGGCTGCTGCCATGCTTCAACAAACTTTGCGTGAACCTCTGGATTATGGACTTTCTGATAACCCGGGAAGTTGTTTGGTAACGCGCCCATGTCACACGCACCCTGCACATTAGACTGACCACGCAGTGGATTAATACCACCACCTTCAATACCTATGTTGCCACACAGCATTTGTAAGTTAGCAATCGAACGTACGTTGTCGTGACCTGTCGTGTGCTGAGTAATACCCATAGAGTAATAAACAGCAGTGCGTTCCGCGGTACCTATCATCTTGGCCATTGCTTTCACGTCGGCGGCTTTAATGCCCGTGATGAGTTCAACTTTTTCTGGCGAGTATGCCTCTTGCATCACTTCTGCTTTTAACGCTTCGAAACCTTCGGTGCGATCATCGATATAAGCACTGTCATGCCAGTTATTTTCGATGATTTGCTGCATGATGCCGTTAAGTAGCATTACATCGGTGCCTGGACGTTGCGCGACATACAGCTCTGCATGTTCTGCAATGTCGATCTTCTTCGGATCGGCGACGATCAAGCGAGCACTACCCTGCTTCAACGCCTGCTTAATGTGCGAACCAATGATAGGGTGAGCCGCAGTGGTGTCAGAGCCAATAATAAACACCAGATCAGAGTGTTTGATCGATGGAATATCATTGGTCATCGCGCCACTACCAATAGAGGCTTCAAGGCCTGTCACTGTCGATGCATGACATAAACGGGCACAGTGATCGATGTTATTGGTTAACAGTTCACGGCGGAACAGTTTCTGGAAAGCATAGTTATCTTCGTTGGTCGTTTTCGCCGACGAGAAGCCCGCCAGTGCATTACCACCGTGCTGCGTTTTGATGGAAGAAAGCTTATCGGCCACAAGTGTGATCGCCTCTTGCCACGTTGCTGGTTGCAACTCACCATCACGGCGGATCAATGGCGTGGTTAAACGCTCATCACTGCCGACAAAATCAAAACCAAAGCGCCCTTTCACACACAGCATACCTTGGTTAACTGGTGAATCTTTAGCGCCCTGGACATAACGGATTTGGTTACGTGATTCATCCACCAGCATGGTCAATTTACAGCCCACACCGCAGTAGGTACAAATGGTATCGACTGGCTTAAGCATTTCGATACGGCCTTGGGATTTATCACGCGCATCGGTCAATGCACCTGTTGGGCAAACCTGCACACAGGCGCCACATTGCACACAATTTGAATCGCCCATGCCGTAGCGCTTGTCAGAGCCCTTATCCCCACCCTTATCAAAACCAGGACGACATTCAGGGCGGTTCGCACTGGTGCCATCTTCGTTTTTCAAAAAGCTCAATACGCCATGAACCGCTTGGTTACTACAGGTATCAACACACTGACCACAACTGATACAACGGTTGGCATCGAATACTATAAATTCAGAGGTGTTATCGACCGCGAATTTTTGGCAACTGGCTAAATCAATCTCGGTTTCTTCAACTTTATATTCGGTCGCAAAATCACGCAGCTTACAATCTGTATTGGCTTGGCAGCCACACTCTAGGCAGCGCTCTGCTTCACGGATCGCATCTTCATTACTAAAGCCCGTTTCAACTTCCGCAAAGCTCAGCTCTCGCTCTTTGCTTGTTAGCTCAGGCATCACAGAGCGCATCACCTTCTTGAGGCTTTCGAACTGCTTGGTATCTACTTGTTTAAGTTTTGGCGCTTTTTGCGAATTAAACGGCTTAACAGGAATGTGTTCCATCGAACCGTTGAAGAAACGATCAATTGCCTCAGCCGCGACTCGACCATCCGCTACCGCTTCAATTGCAGTAGCAGGGCCACGACGGAAATCACCAATACTGAACACATTGCCCGTGCCTGAGTGCATGGTCTCTGGGTTCGCATCTTGCGTGTTCCAGCGCGTTAATGGCAAATCGAGCTTTTCATTGTCCATGAAAGACAAATCAGGCTTTTGCGATACTGCCGCAATGACAGTATCAAAGGCTTCGGTGAAGTACTCACCTGTGGCTTCAGGGCGACGACGGCCAGAAGCATCTGGTTCACCCAGTGCCATTTTTTCCAATTTTACTTCACAAACACGGCCATTCTGATCGGCAATGTTTTCGACAGGATTGGTCAAAAAGTGGAATTTCACACCCTCGTGCTCGGCTTCCACAATTTCGTAATCTTCCGCGGGCATTTCATCACGGGTACGGCGGTAAATTAGCGTGGTATCCGCCCCCGCACGCACCGCAGTTCGTGCACAGTCAATCGCGGTGTTACCCCCACCGATGACAGCCACTTTTTTACCCGTGGTGTATTGCTTATCGGTCACATAGTCTTTGAGGTAATCAACACCTAGGTAACAGCCATCAAATTCACTGCCTTGATAGTGCATTTCAACCGCTTTAGAGGCGCCAACAGCCAAACAGACAGCATCATAGTCATCGCTCAATTGCGATAAGGTGAAATCATCACCCAGTTTTTTACCGGTTTCGATTTGCATACCGTTACGGCACATCAATTCGATTTCTTGATCAAGAATCGCTTTTGGCAGACGGTACTCCGGAATACCGTAACGTAGCCAACCGCCAGCATGGGGCATAGATTCAAATACAGTGACGTTGTAACCTTCGTTAGTTAAGTAATAACCACAGGTTAAACCACCAGGGCCACTGCCCACGACCGCAATGGATTTACCTTTCGCGGGCTTTTGTTCTGGTACATAACTTTCTTGAGCAGCAAGATCGATATCCGCCGCATGGCGCTTCAACTGACGAATAGCCAGAGGCTCATCGACAATACTGCGGCGACATTCGGTCTCACAAAATGCAGGGCAAACACGACCAATAGATAAAGGCATAGGCAACGTGCGCTTAATCACTTCTACCGCTTTTTGGTGGTCATTTTGCGAAATATGGTAAAGGTAAGATTGAATATCCACACCTGCAGGGCATGCCGTTTGGCAAGGTGCTTCACAGTCTGCATAGTGATCAGACATGATGCGATTCAACGCTTTTTGGCGGGTCGATACTATCTCTTCTGACGTGGTGGTGATCGTCATACCTGCTTGAGGTTTGATTTCACACGCACGTTGGATACCTTGTCCCTCGACATCTACAACACAAAGACCACAAGGGACTTTTTCGCCCTTTTGGTTCAATCCACACAAAGACGGAATTTCAATTTGATGCTGACTTGCAGCATCAAGCAGTGACAGGTCCGCATCTAGTGCATACTCCTGCCCATCAATCGTGACATTAATCATTGCTTGCCTCTATTTATAATGCTCGGCACGCCTATTCAAAGAGGACCACTCAAAAGAGGATCCATACTGTTTGGGGAAACAGCCCTACATATTATTAGCTTCTGTTCAATATTGAGCGGTAGGGATAGATACAAAGCGCACCGAGGATGACGGATATATCATCAATTTTAATTATCCGATCACCATAAAACACGACAGTAGAAAATTCTTTGATTTGGGACACTAAGGCTGTTTATTCGCGCAAGAAATGAACTTGAAGCGCTTATATGCTAACCCTCAATTATTGATAATAATTATCAAATTGAGTTATCGAATAAAACATTAAAGAAATGTAAGCTTAGGTCGCTAACTATATACAAGCGATAGGGCGTGACTTAGCACACCGAGCCCTTTATAATTTAATGATAAACATAACAATTTCTGTGAAGAATTTTAGTAAAGACTATGAGCAACCTTTTAGACTCAGTTGATTTGCGCACCCAGTTAGTTGGTGAAAACCGACTGGAGCTGCTTATTTTCCAACTCAATACATCACAACTTTTTGCCATTAACGTGTTCAAAGTGAAGGAAGTGGTCAAGCTGCCACACTTACATTCGTTACCTGGTTCGCACCCTAATATTTGTGGCGTTGCCAATATCCGTGGGTTATCGATCCCTGTTATTGACCTTCGTTACTCTGTTGGCATGCGTGCTATCGAGCGCAACGAAGACTGTAACCTGATCATTACCGAATACAACCGTACTATTCAGGGCTTCTTGGTCGGCCAAGTCATGAACATTGTAAACATGACCTGGAAAGACATTCAGCCGCCACCAACTCAGGTCGGTAAAGAGAACTATCTGACGGCGATCACCAAGCTTGAACGTGACGGCATGACGCGCCTTGTGAGCATCATCGACGTAGAAAAAGTGCTGGCACAGATCATTCAGTATGATGTGCAAGTTTCAGAAGACGTGCTAGATCAGAAGTTAGTCGAACAAATGCCTGGTCGTAAGATCCTGATTGTTGATGACTCATCGACGGCACGCGCACAAATTCGAGATACACTGGCTCAATTCGGATTAGAAGTTATCGAAAAGAGTGACGGCTTAAAAGCACTAACCATGCTCAAACAGTGGTGTGATGAAGGTAAAAATATTCACGATGAAATTCTGATGATGTTTACCGATGCCGAAATGCCAGAGATGGACGGCTACAAGCTGACACATGAAGTACGAAACGACCCGCGCATGAGCGATTTATTCATTGCCTTGAATACCTCACTCAGCGGTAGCTTTAACGAAGCTATGGTGAAAAAAGTCGGTTGTAACCGCTTTATTTCTAAGTTCCAGCCTGACCGCTTAGTTGAAGTGGTACAAGACCGCTTACGTGAAGTACTTGGCTTTGAGTTTGTTGATTAATCAGCAGCGATAAACCAGCAACTCAACCGACAAAAACTCGCCTAGTGCGAGTTTTTTGCTTCTAGTGCCACTAGCAATACACCAAGCTAAGATGTAACACAGTCACTTTTGTTAGCAGCATAATAAAATTACGATCTTCGAGTAGCGTGATTAAATAATCCATCTCTATCATCCTTTATATTTCATAAATAACAGCGTTCTAATTTGCTGCTTGCATTGCAATCTGCAACACACCTTTATATTTCATTGAATTTTCATACGGCATACGTTTTGCTTTAAATAACAAAGCACTTTATTCATGAGAGCCAGAATGAAAAATATCGCGATTGTTGCCCCAACCTTTCCAGTATTAAGCGAGACTTTCATACGTACCGAAGTTGAATCGATACAAGAGAGCGGCCATCAAGTCATGGTGTTTACTTTTCAAAAAAACACCGTCGCAGGTGCCCCCACAAATAAACAAAAAACGATGTATCCCGTTAAAAAAATAGGTGAGGATTTTTATCTTTCTTTTTTAACCACTCTCTCTTTTGACAAAATAAAAAAGTGTTGGCAATTCATTAACGAACAAGATTCACTGCCTAAACGCTCATTGTTTTTCCACAGTTTGAAACTGGCTTCTCAGCTTGTCGAAGCCAACATTCACCATGTTCATGCCCACTTTAGCCAGCATACTGCTGCTCATGCGATTGCCGCGGCAAAATTAGCAGGGATCACTGTGTCTTTTGTTGGTCATGGACACGATGTGAATGAAACCCCTTTTGATATAGCGACCAAAATAAAGCATGCCGATCTGGTGATCGCCGTCTGCCAATATATGGCAGATAAATTTAATCACGCCTATCAAGGGAATATTCAAGTCTTGCACTGTGGTGTTAAAACCGCCTTGTTTACCCCGCAGCTGCGCCCTATTTCACCGCAATTAAAGTTTGTCTTTGTTGGACGGTTAATTGAATCAAAAGGGCTGACGTACCTTATTTCGAGCCTTAAGCCATTAATCAACCAATATTCATTTTCACTCGATATTATCGGTGACGGTGAACTGGCAGATTCACTCAAACAACAAGCGCATGATCTCGGGCTATCTGGCCATATCAACTTTATTGGTGCGAAGACACATCCATGGATCATTCAAAACCTCCCTTATTACGACTGTTTAATCGCGCCATTTTGTGTTGCACAATCAGGCAGTGTTGATACTGGGCCTTTAGTGTTAAAAGAAGCCATGTCGGTTGGTGTCCCTGTAATAACGTCTGATTTATCAGGCTGCAAAGAAATTGTGACCGCAGGCACTGGGTATATTGTTAAACAAAATAATGTTGAACAACTCACCCATGCAATAGAGCAATTTATTGCGCTACCACACCAAGAACGTCTCGTTATGGGGATGGCGGCACGTAAAAAAGTCAAAGACAGTTTTGATGCCCATAAGCAAGCTTTGACACTTTGTCGCTTGATTGATGCTTTACCGCCGTCACCACCTCAGCCGTCTTTTTCAACACGTCGTTACAGCCATGAATAATCATTATTAGCTGATGATGGTATTCGTCGCGGTCTCCACCGTATTATAAGGCGCAGCTTTTATTGCACGTTCCGATGCTTGCCATAACTGCAAAGTCTCTCCATGTAAGGTGTTGATCTTCTGATGCTGGGCATCATCAAAATTCGCAGCCAGTTGCAGGGCTAATATCATGAGAATCGCCAGTGGAAGCACCCATAATGGTGCCTCCTCGGTATGCTGGTTTGTTGGCATAATCACTCCATCCACATCATTACGCTAAACATAGCTAGGTTCATACATAGCTAAGCTCAAACATAGCCACGAAATTAAAACTGTACCATGCGGGTATCGTCTTGCTGGCTGCGCAAGGTTACGCGGCGGTCGAAGAAATCACCCTCGAAGTTTTGCTCTGCTTTTTCAGGGAACTGATCACCCATGGCATCAATCTCAAACTGCTCGCTATCCACACCACGCATTGCTAAATAGTCACGTACCGCATCGACACGGCGCATTGAAAGGTCCAAGTTTTTCTGAGTATCACCGCGACGATCCGCATAACCTGCTAGCTGCCAATTCACCTCAGGTGCTTGTTTCATCAACTCAGCAATATCATCTAGCTGACGTTGAAATTGCGGTTCAATCTCTGCAGAGCCCGTACGGAAATGAACATTCATCTCTAGTGCTAAATCAATTTGACGTTGGTTGTCATTCGCTTGCTGTAAACGCGCCATTTCAATTTGTGCTTGGTTGTAACGCTGACTGACTTTTTCAAGCTCGGTATTACGCGCGGTTAATTCACTCACTTCAGCATCTTGCGCCTTAATGTAATCTTCCTGACCAACCGTGGTACCAATAATGCCACCGAAAATTGCGCCGATGACCGCACCAGCAGGGCCGCCGACTAACACACCCACTGCTGCGCCTGAACCCGCACCAATTAATTGTTCTTGCTGGCCGACTTTGTATTCATCTTTTACTGCTTCATCTGCGTAAGCGGCTGGAGCCATCATAGAGGTTGCAAATGTTGCGGCGATAAGTGTTGAGATAAGCTGCTTTTTCATAATGATGTTCCTCATTCTGTTTTTAGTAAGGTTGGCGTTACCGAGTTACCTGGCCGTCTAGTGAGACAAAAGCCTGTTCTGACTCTTGAATGGGCTAGATAATGCTCGTCGCCGTTTCGATGAGGTAATTAAACCAAGAAGATCTGGCAATCTTAGGGAGCAAAAAAGGCAATGTGCTGATCAAATGTGGCAAAAAAAAGGCAATCTGGTTTCCCCCCTTTTTTCCCTAACTTTTTGTTGTATAGTCACTTCAATCCAATAGGCCTAAATACTATTAGCAGAAACCATAATGAAAAATATTGCGATTGTTGAAGACGAAGCAGCGATAAGAGAAAACTACACCGATGTACTCAAAAAGCATGGTTATATGGTACATGGCTACGACAACCGTCCCGATGCCCTGCACGCGTTTGAGCAGAAATTGCCTGACTTAGCCATTATTGATATCGGCCTGCAAGATGAGATCGACGGTGGCTTTTCGTTATGCCAATCATTACGGGCGATGTCGCCAACGGTGCCGATCATTTTCTTAACCGCCCGTGATAGCGACTTCGACACCGTCTGTGGGCTAAGAATGGGCGCCGATGATTACTTAACCAAAGACACCAGTTTGCCCCATTTGATTGCCCGCATAGCCGCCTTATTTAGACGCAGTGATTTAATGGCGATGCCCACTGAACAAGACAGCCTGATGGAACGCGGCCACTTAACCATAGATAAGAACCGCATGCAGGTATGTTGGAAACAGCAAGCTGTCGAACTTACCGTCACCGAATTTTGGATGGTTTATGCGCTTGCCAAACGCCCAGGTCATGTGAAAAGCCGTCAAGACTTAATGACGGAAGCACAGGTTGTGGTAGATGACAGCACCATTACTTCACACGTTAAACGCATTCGGAAAAAGTTTGTACAAAGTGATAGCGCATTTGATCGCATCGATACCGTCTATGGCATGGGTTATCGCTGGGGCGGCGAGTAAACCGCGGTATCTCGATGATAAAAAGCAAGAATATAGGTTGTAGGACAGATTATGTTTAAATTCGCAGTAGGCCTTCGTACTAAGGTTATTCTCATTTCCAGCTTGCTATTGGCATTGCCGTGGCTTGGCTACAAATATGTCTGGGAGATGGAGAAGTTACTGCGTCAAGGCCAAGAACAGACGCTGATTGGGACAACCCGTGCAGTGGCAACGGCCTTGAATGAGCGCCCTAACCTATTTAATGATCAAGCCAGCTTTCTCAGCAACGTCAAAAAAGGCCGTGACTTATACGCCTATAGCCTGCAATCACCAATTAAACTGGATGGTCGCTTAACCGATTGGGCAGCATACCAAACAAACATGACTCACTACGGGCGTGAGTTTAGCCAATTTAGCCGCCGTCCGTACTCTGCTGATAGCCTGAGCTTTCGTCACACTATAGGGAAATACCAAGGGTATTTGTATGCCATGTTTGACGTTAATGATCAATTCCCTGTGATGCGCCGAAAAAATTCACTGCGGGTCGATCGCAATGATCACCTGATTGTGGCTTTTACTTCACCCGATGACGTGTTTCACCGTTATGTCATCGCCGCCTATGAAGACGGCTGGGTCAACGCGTTTGAAGTTAATGGGGATATCTCTGATCCTAGCAACTTAACACCAGCCAATCATATTCAAGGGTATTGGCGCACCACAGACAATGGCTACAACATTGAATTGCGACTACCGTTGTCGGATCTTGGCAGCAAATTAGGGTTCACCTTTTATGATGTCAACAATCAATCAAATCGGATGATCGATGCCATTATTGGTACCTCAAACACCTCGCAAGCGAGTCGCTTAGGCACGGTATTAATCCCCTCGCCTGAGATCGATAAAATCCTCAAAGGTATGGGCCACACCAGTTCACGTATTATGGTTATCGACCGCCACCAGCGCGTGCTGGCGCAAAGTGGGGATATTCAAGATTCAAATGGCGTGTGGTCGACCTCGGTCAAATATGACGATCGGGATAATTCATGGTGGACACAATTTGAAGAAGCCTATATCCACCCCATTTATTACCGTTTTTTCATTTCAGAGCCCGAAGCGTTTTCAGACAATGCCCAAGATGCCGCGTGGCTAAAAGGCGTACCCGTTGCGCAGGCATTGCAAGGCCGCGGCTATTCACAGTGGCGGATGTCGTCCGATGGCAAAGCTTTGATCCTATCTGCCGCCTACCCTATCTGGCTGGGTGACAAAGTGATGGGGGCTGTGATTGCTGAAGAATCAACCGTTGGCATTCAAATGCTCCGCAATCGCGCGTTGGAAAAGCTGTTCAATGTGTTTATTGCCATCATTGCCATTGGTACCGTTACACTATTTTTGTTCGCTTCCAATATATCGTCTCGTATCCGCCGATTACGCGATGAAGCCGAAATTGCGATTGATAGCCAAGGCCGAATTAAGCAAGACATGGTGGCCAGTGAAGACAGAGATGAAATTGGTGATTTATCACGCAGTTTGAGCGCGATGGTGGGGCGATTAGGCCAGTATCACCATTACCTTGAGCATCTCTCGTCACGATTGTCTCATGAACTCCGCACGCCTGTTGCTGTGGTACGCTCGTCGTTAGAGAACCTCTCTATGCACAATACCGATGCAGATTCAAAACGCTATATTGAGCGTGCAGAAGACGGTATTCATAGACTTAGTACCATTCTATCAAGCATGACGGAAGCAACCCGCATCGAACAGAGCATTCAAGGGGCAGAGAAAGAAACCTTTCCACTGAACGAGCTTGTTTCTGGCTGTTTACAAGGCTACCAGATGGCCTTTCCGAAACAGGCGTTCATTGTTGACGTACCTGAGCAGCCACTCATGTTTGAAGGTGCCCCCGACTATTTGGCACAGCTACTCGACAAGCTGATTGCCAATGCAGAAGAATTCAGCCCAGATGATAAGCCAATCAGCGTGATATTAGACAAGCACGCAGACTATGCTTCATTAACCGTCAGTAACTATGGGCCGTTACTGCCCGAAAACATGGAAAATCAATTACTGAACTCTATGGTTTCAATACGAGCACAAGAAAAGAAAAGTAAGCCGCACCTTGGGCTAGGGTTATATATCGCTCGCCTTATCACTCATTATCATCACGGTGATATACAAATTAAAAATAAAGCAGACGGGACAGGAGTGGCAGTAACAATCAAGTTCCCGCATACAGAGAAGTTACAAAATAGTTAAACGGTAAAGTAATACCGTCATAACAATGGCAACCACTGCGATCAAGATTTCAAAATGAGAGTCATGCATTGTTGTTTCTCCAATAAAAAAACCTCCAACTGACGAATATTCATCGTCGGTTACCGAACGGTTAAAGGTTTATAAATTCATCATATTTCGGGGTAGCTAGATAAAACCTGAACAGCGATAGTGCTTATCGTTTTATTTGTAGCTCCCCTTAAAAAGCCTGAAATATTGTGAAACAGCGCATCCTTTCTAAGCACTGACTCCCATTCATTCGCATCAAGCATTGCTTAACTCAAGTAAGCGACAACAATGCTCATTCTCTAAACCACCAATGCTGTTTTAGGCTGATTTTCAAGTCAAAAAGTTTAACGCTATATTTAAAAGGGATATTTATTGTGAAGCGGTGCTATCACGGTTTGATGCTAGGTTTGTTAGTGCTGATAAGCACACCAAGTTATTGTGAGCCATTTGAATCTACTCACCATATCGATTTACCCTTTAACCAATACAGCGCTTTAAGTTTACTGGCTAAATGGCAAGTAAGCTCCGCTGAACTGCCTGCGTTTATCGAGATGAATAATGACTCTTTATTTGGTGCGGACGGGAATGAAAATATGGTGCGTGATGATTACGAAAAAGCCTTACTTAATGCCTATCAGAAACCTGAATATGTGGTGATG
This sequence comes from Photobacterium kagoshimensis, assembly GCF_050337045.1. Lineage (NCBI taxonomy): Bacteria > Pseudomonadati > Pseudomonadota > Gammaproteobacteria > Vibrionales > Vibrionaceae > Photobacterium > Photobacterium kagoshimensis. The sequence continues at coordinate 17,313 of NZ_JAKJSO010000010.1, forward strand.
GGGTTACTGTCGACCCATGTCTGGCAACGCTTATTACAGCTCAATGTCAATGAAGATACAATCACAACCAATAAAGAAGCCATCTCACTGCTTGTGAACAGCATGTCGATTAACCACTGCTACTACTTATTACAACAAGTCGATCAAAACTTAATGTCACCACTGCTTGTCTATTTCAATACTCAACAACGATTAGACGCCAAGAAATACGCAGAGCACCAATTGCTCGCTATTATTGGCAACCAGCAGCATAAAATTGAATTCCCCGCTGAGCCTTGTTCTGTTTTTGCTAATTTGATCCACTCCGAACCTATTCAGCACTATATTGATATTAACAATAACATCTAACAACAATCAGTTAATTCAAGGCAATGAAACATTCAAGCGGCTATCGCTACATTCAGTTTTCGTCCTTCACTTCAGGCAAAACATTGTCAGCCGAGGCATGCTCACTTTCATCGCTATCAACATCAATGAGTAACTCTTTCTCTTTTTCCACTAAAGCTATGTATTCTTGCTCGCACACTGACTGGGTGATCATATCGGCACCATAAGTGTCTAAACAAAGTTGGATATACTCCTGTTTAGATAATAAATACTCAGCTTGAGCAAAGGTTCCAACACTCAGTAATATCCCGCCAAGGCCCCACACTAGAACACTTTTTTTTACTGTGTCTCTAGCACCGAGACTGATATTAACAAAGTTGATACTAATTTTAGCCATAAGCCCCACCTCATACGCGCAATCAATTCGCTAAATCAGTTAAGCAAAAAACAGAGCATGAGGTTGGCTAGAATATGAGACAGCATTAACTTTAAAAAGCTATGATGAAAAAAGAGCATAGTCAGCAGACTATGCTCTTACATTACGAAGCATTACGGTATAAATCACTCTCTTTTCACAATAGCGCACTCAGGAATTCAACATATTCTGTAAAGCAATGCGCAGGCGTCAGTGATTCATTACGCTTTTATAGTGACCAATCTCGGTTTTGAAGCACAACACGATAACCGTCAACATCTTCAAACGTTTTACCAACGCCATTCCAATAAGGATTGTTAGATTCAACAACGTTGAAACCTGCATCGATCATGTTACGACACGCACGTTCCCATTCACGGCTACAGGCTACGTAGAAAACTAACAGGTTATCTAACGTCGCCGCTCGACCAACCGTCACACCGCGCTGGTGCGTAAACTCAAGGTGGTAAGGGTGTTTCGCGTGACCTAGCACAACGCCATCAAATCCATCATGATCTTCAAATTGCTTGACCATTTCAAAACCCAAGGCTTTGCTGTACATCACGGCAATGGCTTTTAGGTTATCGGTTGGGCGAACAACACGTAATGTTGCATCTCTAGGTATCATTTCTCATCGTCCTCTGATTATAGTTTTTTATGCTTTGGTGTAACTGGGGAAGTGACCAAAGTAACAAATGCTACAAGCTCAATAAGCATTGCGCTGTATATATTTCAACTGTGGCAATTGGACCCTATACCGTCAAGTCATTATTGCTCTAAACCTTGTTTTAAATCATAGGTTTGCTACTTGCGGCACATTTTCAAGAACTAACTGAGTCAGTTTAGATATAGTTAAGCCTTTTTATACCCAATAACATTATAGATAAGCATATGATTATTAAATTAATTATATTGAATAAAGTTCCCAACTCCCCTTTAGTTCAACCACCATCAAATTCCTATCTCTGTCCAACAAATCAAAAAGTGAGTAACAATGGCCAATGAATAACGTCACTTTTGATTAAGCTCAGGGTATAATGCTGCGGAAAATCTCTTTCGATACAAGGTAAAAAGGACATAATGAGTAAGCTCTTCACCTTCTTAAAAGGTATGGCAATGGGCGCAGCCGACGTTGTTCCCGGCGTTTCTGGTGGCACGATTGCATTTATCACAGGAATTTACGATACGCTGCTTGAGAGCATCCGTCGTATTAACCCAAGTCTTCTAAAAATCTGGCGCAATCAAGGCTTCAAAGCGGCATTTGAGCACATTAATGGCGTCTTTTTGATCGCATTATTTGGCGGGATCCTAACCAGTATTTTTACCTTGGCACGTGTTATAACTTGGATGCTGCACACTCACCCAATCCCACTGTGGTCATTCTTCTTTGGCTTAATCATCATTTCTGTTATTCATATGCTAAAGCAGATTGAAAGCTGGAAATTAAACCGAGTGGTGGCCTTAATTGCAGGTGCAGCTTTTGCTTACGGTATTACAGTACTGCACCCGCTACACATGGAGCCAACATCATTAAACCTATTACTTGCAGGTTCAATCGCAATTTGCGCCATGATTTTGCCGGGTATTTCAGGTAGCTTCATCTTGCTGCTGTTGGGCATGTATGCCCCTGTTTTAGCAGCAGCAAAATCACTTGATATTATTACCTTGGCACTATTTGCGACAGGCTGTGTCATTGGCTTGCTAAGCTTCTCGCACGTATTGTCTTGGGTACTGCGCAACTACCGCGACATCGCCCTTACCTTCTTAACCGGTTTAATGATTGGTACCCTAAGCAAAATCTGGCCATGGAAAGAAACATTAACGTGGCGTACCAACTCTAGTGGCCAACAAGTGCCGTTATTAGAACAGAACTTATCGCCTTTTAACTTTGAACAAGTTACCGGGCAACCCTCACTGGTTATCTACGCGGTTATCGCCATGATGCTGGGTTTTGGTTTAGTTTGGGGCTTAGAGAAGTTCGCAAGCGACAAGTAATCCAATCTAAGTAATCCAATCAAAGCGCCTTCCGTGGCGCTTTATTCTTCACACTGTCCACATCCCGCTTAAAACACACCAACCTTAGAAAAATTCACCAATAACAACACCGCGATAGCCTAGCTTGCTCACAGAAATCAACCTTCAAACTGCTGCTTGTTAAAACAAATGCTAAGATTCACAAAGTTGTTACAAAACAATCCACTACCATTATGAATCTAGCACTTTTATCTTCGCCACTGAGCTTAACCATTAAAAGCCTCTTCTTTTTTGCAGTCGGTATCGCAAGTTATGAGCTTATTAATCGCTATATAAACCCGACCATAGCCTTGGTTTCTGAGTGCGAACTTAGTCGCACGCCATGCCGTGTGGATGATGCAACTTTGTCTCTCGAAAAAGATCGCGTTGCTCCTATGGTCAGCAATCGATTATCGGTAAATTGGAATGCTCTGCCAAAAGACGTAAATAGCATAATGCTGTCACTGGAGGGGCATGAAATGATGATGGGCACTTACAAACTCTTGCTAACACGCGACACCAACCAAGCATTCACTGGCGATTTATTACTGCCAGTGTGCACATCAGATACTATGACTTGGTTTGGTACTATCGCGCCCATTGATAGTGATTTAATGATCGAACCTCTGCCCATTTCAGTAAGGATGACCCAATGAAATTCCAATGGATTGTTTTAGCCTTAGCACTCGGCGCTGGCTTGCTCACACGCTTTATTGTTGATCAAAACGGCAACACGGCATCAACAACACAAGCTCCCAGTCAGGGACAAAACAGTTCTGTCGATATTCATTCGCTGTACAGTGGCAAAGAAACCATTAACTTATTTGCAGAGGATGATAAAAGGTTACGCATTGTCTATTTTGGCTATACCCATTGCCCCGATGTATGTCCAACCTCACTGGCCGTTTTATCAGCGGCGCTACAGTCGCTATCACAAGACGATTTAACGCAACTTTGGCCTGCTTTTATTACCCTAGATCCAGATCGCGATACACCCGCGAAGAGTGCTGAATATGCAGGCTATTTCCACGCGAACATTACCGGCCTTTCAGGATCAGATACGCAAATAAAAGCACTTGCCGAGAAATACGGCGTACTTTACATGCGAACCGAGATGAAAGATTCGGCGATGAAGTACTCGGTCGACCACAGCTCATATTTTTACCTATTACAACCTGATGGCACGCTCGTTGAAAAAGTGCCACACACCTTAAATAGCGCCATTTTAGTCGATGCTATTACGCGTAATCTGCCACAACAGCTGGCAACAAATTAGCTCAACATAAGGAAATAAGAATGAAACTAAAGACGCTTGCCTGCTCTGCTCTTCTATTAGCATCAACAACAGCTTCAGCGGATGTGATGGTTCATGATGCTTACGCACGTGCCACCCCGCCCAATGCAGTTAACAGTGCCATCTTCATGCACTTGATGAATAAAGAAGACACAGCACGCCAAATTATTGATGCACAAAGTAATGCTGCGGATGTCGTCGAGCTACACAATCACATTATGACGGACGGCATGATGCAAATGCGCAAAGTAAACAGCATCGATATTCCAGCAAATGGCATAGCGGAATTAAAGCCTGGGGGTATGCATATCATGCTGTTAGGTTTAAAAGGTGATCTGCAGGAAGGAGAAGCCATTAAACTGACGCTAAAATTTGCCAATGGCGAAGAAAAAGAGCTGTCTGTTCCAGTGAAAAAAGTGATGGCTGGAATGAAAAAAACACATGCTCACACCACAAAAACTAAAACCCAGTAAGCATTCCAAAACCAAGTAAACATCAGCGATGCAGACAGATTTCTCGCGATTGAGAGCGCTAATTTTGAACAATTAGATTTTTTAACGAGCATTTTTAGGAAGTTATGCCATAATCAATTTGCCGACTAAAACATTTTGTTACTCGGTTTGTAGTGGCAAACTAGGAGAATGTAAAAAAATGAATCGTTCATTACCTATCCTTGCTGGTATCATCTTAAGTGCAGCTCTTGTGGGTTGTTCTAGTTCTGATGAGCCAGACGCAATGCAACAACTAACTAACAAAGTAGACATGCTATCTGATCAAGTTGGTGCGTTACAAAGCCAACAAGACCAAATGGCCGGTGCAGTAAACGATGCGAAAGCGTCGTCTGATGCAGCATACCAAGAAGCAATGCGTGCTAATCAGCGTATTGACAACATGGCTAGCTCATACACAAAATAAGCAATATTGTAATGAAAAAGTGGTGCACTTAGCTGCACCACTTTTTGTTACCGCTATCTTAAACCTCGCTCAAGCTGGTTACTCTAAAGTCGAATAACAGCTGATGTCTAACCTTGGCCTTCCACACCGTTATGGTTTGATATCACTTTCCCTTTCTTAGCCTCCATAGCAGCATTATCTATTGCTAGTTCAGCGCTTTAATCTCAACAGGAATACCCATCTGTAAATTCAATGCAGCATTAAGTCGGGCATAAGCTCTGTCATCATTCGCGATGGTAAGCAAAAGATCTTCGTCGGCTTTCACTGTTTTATCTTTACCTAACTGAGATTCTGTCTTTGACAGTGGCTGATGCACCTCGACATATAAAGAACCATCAGGCTCTTCTGTCTGCTTGAGCGCTTGGTCGATAATACGTACCTTGGTGCCTTTCGGTATTTGTGGGAAAAGCCATTCGATGTCCCACGGATTCATTCGAATACAGCCAGAACTCACACGCATCCCAATACCAAAGTCTTTATTAGTACCATGGATCAAATATTGTCCATTACCGTGCGCTAACCGCATTGCATAATCACCTAATGGGTTTTCAGGACCAGCAGGGACTACCGCTGGTAACTCAATATCTCTTTTTTCACGGTATTCTTTACGAATATTTGCAGTGGGTGTCCACGTTGGATGCTTGGTTTTTTGACTGATCTTGGTGGTCATTAATGGCGTTTCACGCCCGACTCGACCAATACCAATCGGAAACACATGCACGACATCCTGATCATCAGGAAAGTAATATAAACGCAGCTCAGCTAAGTTTATCACCACGCCTTCACGATCAACTTTAGGTAAAATAAGTTGTGTCGGAATAGCTAATAATTTCCCAGGAGCCGGCAAAAAAGGGTCGACACCTTTATTTGCTTCCAGCAACGCTAAAAAGCCCACATTGTAACTGTTTGCTATGTCGGCAAGACTATCGCCCTTCTCTACTTGATAGTACTCCATAGTACCAATCAAATTACTATTATCTTCTGGTAGTGGATATTCAATTGCATTGGCAATCGATGATGCTAAACATGTTAATGATATAAGTAATGAGCGATACACTGCTGCGCCTCCTGCCATCTTATGTGCTTATAAGTATGGCAAATTCTCTACTGTTCGTTGGTTGCGTTACTCTCAGGAATAATACCGAGACAATTTATTTATTGTTATAGCAGATTAAACTCACGCAATTGTCATCCAAATAACAAAAAAGGCGGCATCTGCCACCTTCTTGTCGACTTTACAATAATAGTGATATTTAATTTAAAGCCATGTTGCAGGCGATTGCATAGGTTTATGCATATTGCGCCGTTACCAACTTCCACGCTTTTCGTTGTTCATCAAGGCGCGATTTCATTTGCTCATACTGTTGAACAAATTCAAAATTTTCATAATGCTTCACTAAATGTGCTTTTCGTAATTCAAGCATACGTTTTTGTGCGCAGTAGTAATCCGAGATTTTCAGCATCAAAGCGTCGTATTCTTCTTCCAAGCGCTCAAGTCGCACTTGGCTATTTGGCGCGTCAGCCAATTTTGTTTGGAGTGTTTTAAGCAGCATAGTCGCACGCGCTTTTTCAATCCGATCTTCTGGGCATTTACGTAAATTCTTGGTCAGGCCGAACCATGAACACGCTTTAATTAACCATTTTGTCGGATCAAACTGCCACCAGCGAATACCATTGCGGTAATCGTTTTCAAAAATATGATGGTAGTTATGGTACCCCTCGCCAAAGGTTAAAAAGGCTAACAAGCCGTTATCGCGTGCTGTATTTTTATCAGTATAAGGTTGAGAACCCCAGATGTGTGCCAATGAATTGATAAAAAATGTAGTGTGATGGCTAAGCACTAAACGGACCACACCAACCAACAACAATGCCCCCCATACATCGCCATGGTTCAAACCAAAGGCAAGAGGAATACCAACGTTAGTTGTCAGCGCTAACCATGCATAGTTGCGATGTTGCCACATAACAACGCTATCTTTTTGCAAGTCTCGGCAATTGGAATAATCAGTGTAACGCGAGGCTTGATACTCACGCAACATCCAGCCTATATGGCTATAAAAGAAACCGCGCTTAGCTGAGTATGGGTCTTTGTCATTGTTATCAACATGGCGGTGATGAACTCGGTGATCGGAAGACCAATGCAAAATACTGTTTTGCAAGGCAAATGCCCCACCCAGTGCAAAAATAAACTTCAGTACACTATTGGCTTCATACGCTTTATGCGACCAAAGGCGGTGGTACCCCGCAGTAATAGACAAACCACAATAGCTAAATGCAGCCAATAACATCAGCCCTTGTGCCCAATCAAACCCGACGTAATACGCATATAAAGGCGTGCCTATTACAGCAACGGCAAAGGTTAGGCTAAAAATTGCCACATTTAGCCAAATCACTGGCGGTTTATTCGTTTCCATCTGCATAACTCTCAACTCAGCGAACAAGTGTACGCTAGAATAATCACCGACAATTTGTAGGTCAATGACTATTTGCGAATTATGTTAATAAATGTAAACAGGAAACTCATTATGTTAACCGCGGTGCAATAAGAGTTTTATTGTTGCGATATTTTACATTCATCACCAAGATGGATATCGGCATTTAGGAAGCGTGTAAACGGGTTACCATAATCTTTATGACTAGTTTGATAATAAGACGCAGGCATGGATTTCAATCTACCTTGCTGTTTAAGTTTGGCCTGCTCTTCTCGGGTGATCACAACATAAAACAGCTTTTGATCTAGCGCTGTTTGCAAAGCCGTTAATGATAACTGCTCATCTCTGACCATTGCTTTCAGCTGACCGATAAGCACCGCTGACGGTAAAAACCACTCACGTACTAGTTGCTTTCGATCAGTCACGCGCTGCGCTAGTAGTGAACGTGGTGCAACCTTAAAAATACCTTCCCAATCCACTTTGTCATTATTAGTGACGATCCCATGTCGGTGGCAGTAATAAGATTCAAAAAATAAGGGCAAATAATGAAAACGTTCTGCGTTCACTTCTAAATAGATATGTTGCAATTCAAGATTGAGATGAAAGTTCTTCACCGTATGGCCTATATAACATGATGAATAAAAACAACGTGCATGCTTAAAGCAATGCGACACACAAACAAAAAGAGCAGCCTAAGCTGCCCTTTTAATACTTTACATCATTTACGCTAATGTTTCGGCCCTTGCCTCTGATGTATTTACGTCATGCTCTGCGTGTTTAGCGAGATGTAGCGCATCAAGCTGCTTAATATCTCGATATAACATAAAGGCCACCACACTACTCAACGCAATGTTGGATAATGGTAAAGCTAACCATACCCCTTCCGCTCCAAGCCAAAGCGGTAGCAAGAACAAGAATGGCAGCTGAACAAGCATGTTACCAATGGTCACGAACAAAGATTTAGAGCCTTTGCCTACGGATTGATAATAAGCCGCCGTCACCACTAAGAAGCCATCAAGGAACATCGCAAATAAATGCAATCGTAAACCCAGTACAGTGTGATCAATCAGTTTACTGTCTTCGCTATTAAAAATACTCGCAAATTGATGCGGTGCAATATTAACCACAATCACAAATAGCACACCAACAACAACTGATACCACCATACCTAGCTTAAGTGCTTTACGAATATTCGTTTGATTACCCGCACCGTGGTTATAGCTGACTAAAGGCTGCATACCACCAGCGACACCTTCAGCCACTAAGTAGTAAACCGTGACAATGTAACCTAATATGGCGTACGCCCCCACCATAGTCACTTCACCGTACTTAATAAACTGTACGTTATGCAATGCAACCATGAAGCTACCGTATGCATACATAAAGAAGCTAGATAAACCAATCCATGCAATACCACGGCAATGCGTAAGGGAAAACGATAATGTTTTGCGAGTTAAACGCAAATCGGCTTTATCGGTGAAGAAATACCCTAAACCAATGAAAGTAACCAAACTTTGGGAGATTGCCGTTGCAATAGCAGCGCCCGTTAACTCCCACTGAAACAGCGCAATCAACACATAATCAAGTGCAATATTGGCAATCGCACCCAGTACCATCAATCCCGTTGCAAAATTGGGACGGCCGTCGTTACGCAGCAAAAACGGCACGGCAATCGAGCCAAAAGCAAAGATCACGGCAAATGCGAGTACCGAGATATATTGATGGCCCAATGCAAGCACTTCACCAGTCGCACCTTGTAAAACAAGCAGATCGTGACCGAAGGTAAATAAGCTTAACGAGGCGATAACGCTCGCGATAAGTAGGAAGATAAACCCCGTTGATAAGAATCGCTGTGCTTTTTTATGATCGCCCTCACCTTTACTGACTGAACATAAAGCCCCCGTACCCACACCGATCATTAAACCAACACCTAGCACGGTGCCAATAATCGGCCATGCGACATTAATGGCCGCTAAGCCTTGCGCACCAACATATCGGCCGATAAAAATACCATCGACCACTTGATATAAGCCATTCACTAGCATTGCGGCTATGGTTGGCAATGTGTAACGCCAAAATTGACGTGTAATGGATTCTGTCGATTTAACAGTCTGTTGCATATCGTGCATACTAACAAATCTCGTTCATTTTCATGTGAAAATGCAGGTAGAACTGACCTTATATCGTCAGCTTGGTAAACAACTTCGCGAGGAGCGATTCAAGTTGTTGATATTCTTGTGGTGATAATGCTACTGCTATTTCATCAGAGAAATTGGCGTAAATAGCATCATCGTGATCGAGTTCCACCTTGGCTGTACCTGTTAGCACTATATGGTTTACGCGTGCATCATCGGGGCAAGCTAAACGGGCAATCAAACCTCGCTTTTCAAGACGCACTATCATGGCACTCGCCGAGGGTTTACTCACTTCTAATTCCGTTGCGATGTCAGTCAACCGCATCGGAGCTGCTGCGTATTGAATTACTTTGAGATAATCGTATTCATTAAAGCTCAGCGAAATCTCATTTTTATTTTCTTTACAATGCAATCGCCACAGCTTGGCGCTATAGCGTTCAATATGTTCTAACGATGTTTTTAGCTGCATGATACTGGTTCCAATCAAATCACCGCCCTTAATAGTTAGTTAGTCTAACTAACTATTAAATATTGGTCAAAGCTTTCAACGCGACCCTGTCACTTATTTGCAATCACATACCGCCAATTCCCCGCCCTAACATGACAGCGAGTGATCCTAATCGCTCACTAAGTCGTTTTAATCACAATAAAAATCAAAAATAATGAAAGAAATATACGACGAGCAAGGTCAATACTCATAACCTCTAATACCAGTAGTGAGACAAGGATGAAATTAATCAAGAAGCCCCGATGGGCTATCAACGAAAACGACGTCACCCCAGAGACTGTCTATAAGCAGCGTCGTGATATTCTTAAAAAACTGGGGATCACGTTAGCAACCTTGCCAGTCGCAAGCCAAGCACAGGCGGGGATCTTTGACCTATTTTCGGATAAGCAAAGTACAAGGCCTGCACCAGATAAACGTATCCAGCTCACTACAACTAAACCTCAGCAATACCAAGCGTCTTTGTCGTTAACACCTGAAGACAAAATATTGAAGTACAATAATTTCTATGAGTTTGGCACAGATAAAGCATCACCTGCCGAATTAGCCAGTAACTTCATTACCGATCCGTGGAAGGTCGAAATTGATGGCATGGTTAACTCACCGCTAACGCTGGACTACGATGATTTATTCAAAAAATTTACATTAGAAGAGCGTATTTACCGCCTGCGCTGCGTGGAAGCATGGTCGATGAACGTCCCTTGGATAGGCTTCCCACTTGCTGATTTGATCAAACTTGCCGCCCCTAAGAGTGATGCTAAGTATGTCGCCTTTGAGACCCTATACGATCCAAAACAAATGCCAGGGCAAGCCTCTCGTCGCCTTGGTGGTGGCATCGATTACCCTTACGTTGAAGGTCTGCGCTTAGACGAAGCCATGAACCCATTAACTTTAGTTGCCGTTGGTTTGTATGGCAAAAACCTTGCGCCTCAAAACGGTGCCCCACTCCGCCTTGTTGTCCCTTGGAAGTACGGCTTTAAAAGTATTAAATCCATCGTCAAGATCAGGCTGACAGACAAGCAACCGCCAACAACGTGGAATCAACTCGCCGCGAATGAATACGGCTTCTACGCCAACGTTAATCCTCAAGTTGATCATCCACGCTGGAGCCAAGCGAGTGAACGTTTTATTGGTGAAGGCAGTTTATTCAGTAGCCGCAGACAACCCACGACCATGTTTAATGGTTACCAAGAAGAAGTGGCCAGTTTGTACAAAAGCATGGATTTAAGGAAAAATTACTGATGCGATTAATCCCCAATCATATTTTTTACCTCAAGGTAGCTATTCATACCGTTTCACTCAGCTTTGTCGGACTATTGGTAGGGTTAGTCATCACCGAAGAATTGGGGGCCGACCCAGTCCAAGGGCTCAGCCACTTTACAGGTAAAGCCGCCCTTAACACCCTGATTATTACCATGCTGATTTCGCCTGTCGCGAAGTACTTTAAACAAGCAGCGCTGATAAAAGTACGCAGAGTGATTGGCTTATACAGTTTCTTTTGGGCTGGCCTTCATTTACTGAGTTACATCACGCTCGACCTTGGCTTTGACTGGGGATTAATTGGCAGTGAAATTATCAGCCGACCGTACCTTGCTATCGGCGCTATTAGCTGGGTTATTTTGTTCTTACTCACACTGACATCGAATCAATACTTACAAAGACAACTGGGGAAACACTGGCAAACATTGCACAACACCGTCTATCTCGCACTTGTGCTCAGCCCAATTCACTATTACTGGTCCGTCAAATCTGGGATCACAGAGCCCGCTATTTATATTGGTATCTCTCTTTTATTACTGGCATTTAGATGGAAGACATTCAAACGTTGGTTACCGCAAACAGCAACACGGAAAAAAGCCGCTACAAACTAATAAACAATAAGCATATTAATAAGCAGACATACGCAGTTGAATGGGGCTAGCTTCACGCTTCTTGATGGTGAAACCAGCAAAAAGTCGCTCTCTCGGTAATTCTTGTAAGACATCGTGGAATTTTCTGCTAGGATAATCAAATCTTAGCGGTATTATTCAGTTAACACTTTGTCTTTCATGTTGTTTTCGAGGTTCCACCTTGGTCAGTGATCTACTTACTGTCAGTATCCAGCAGTTTCAAGCTGACTGCCAACAATTATGCGAACAGCATTACCCTACGGTACACAACCGTGGTATGCGCGAAAACCACTTAGGTAAAGCCCTTTGCCGTCGTATTATGACGACCCTGTTGCAGTCTGGTATTCATGCTGATCTTAGCCAGATTGAAGATACTAACAACCTGCCTCAGCCCATTTTTAAGCTACAAACACAGTCTTTTACGATTTGGATCGTCGCACACCGCTTATTAAGTGCCAACCTAGCGCGTCGCCAAGCACTATTAACAGCTGTAGATAGTGTGCTTACTCAACAAGATCCAGAACAAGAAAACCACTTATTGGTTGTCGCCGATCATTGGTTTGATCGCAGCAAAGCCAGCAAGGAGATCCCTGCATGGTGGCTTGGCCAATTACCTGCCGAAATAGATAACTATGTAAAAGATGGGATCCGTTTACTCAGCAGCTCAACTAGCTTAAAAAACACCCTGCAAGACAGTTATGCGATTGATGATGCGCACCTACAAATACATCACCCTCTTCACCGTACCAGCGATCACGCCATACTTCATAAGTATATTGTGCTAACAGGTCATTTTCGTATAAGCGCCGCATAATTACCAAAACACACCTGACGCAAACGTTTCGCTCACTAAAATATGCTGCTATATTCGCCAAAACGCCCATCCACTCAGAGTTAAAACTAGAGCTGCATCACATATAGTGCGCAAATAACTAAGAACTGATTTGCAAGATTTTAGATCTCAGTATTATCTGCGCATCATCCGTGACTGTGGTATTCATCATGTTCAAAAAAACACTGCTAGCCCTTTCCTTTGCAGCTGCTTCGCTTGCAAGTACATCAAGTTTCGCAACTGAAAATGTTGATCTTCTGATTCAAAATGCGACCGTTCTTACCATGAACCAAGATCGTCAGATTTTTGATAATGGCTTGGTCGCGATTAAAGACAATAAAATTGTCGCAGTGACTGACGGCAGCGACATAAAAGAATATCACGCTAAGCGCACCATCAATGCTGACGGTGATATCGTGATGCCAGGTTTGATCAATACTCACACTCACGTATCAATGACAGTTTTCCGTTCATTAGCCGATGATGTGCCAGATCGCCTGCACAGATACATTTTCCCACTAGAGAAAGAATTAGTGTCTCGTGAAATGGTCCGCATCGGTGCCCGCCTTGGTAATATTGAAATGCTTAAAGGCGGCGTTACTACTTATGCCGACATGTACTACTTTGAAGATGAAGTAGCCAAAACGGTCGATGAAATTGGCATGCGTGCTGTTTTAGGTGAGTCTGTTATCAAATTCCCTGTTGCCGATGCAGCAAACGCCGAAGAAGGTATCAAGTACGCGGTTAACTTTATTAAAGAATACAAAGATCACCCGCGTATTACGCCTGCATTTGCCCCGCACGCGACTTACACCAACACCACAGAAATTCTGCAGAAAATCACTAAGCTATCACTTGAGCATGATGTCCCTGTAATGATCCACCTTGCAGAGTCTGAGCGTGAAAATGAAGTGATTGCCAAACGTAGCAATGGTAAAACACCAATTGAGTACATGGCCGACATTGGCGCGCTAACGCATAAATTAGTAGGCGCGCATGTGATCAATGCATCTGACAGTGATTTAGATTTGCTGAAAAAACACGATGTGGGTGTTGCACACAACATGAGTGCTAACATCAAATCAGCAAAAGGCGTTGCACCTGTTACCAAGATGCTAGAAAAAGACATTCGTGTAGGCCTAGGTACAGATGGTCCTATGTCGGGTAATACACTGAGCACCATTGATGAGTTCAACCAAGTCGCTAAAGTTCATAAGTTGATCAACCATGACCGCGCCGCCATGCCACCACAACAAGTGATCGAAATGGCAACCATTGGCGCTGCTCGTGCCTTGCATATGGAAGACACAATCGGCTCACTTGAAGACGGTAAGCTAGCGGATATTATTATTGTTGATACCAAAGCGCCAAACATGGTGCCTATGTACAACCCATACTCTGCGTTGGTTTACTCTGCTTACGCGATGAATGTGAAACACACCATCGTCGACGGTAAAATCCTAATGCAAGATCGTTCAATGACAACGATTGATGAGAACGAAGTGCGTCAGGAAGCCCAAGCGTTCGCCGATAAAGTGCGTAAAACCGTTATTGCAAATGGTGAAGCGGTACAATAATCGTAGCGCTATAAGTTAAAGAATAAAAAGGCCGCATACTCATGCGGCCTTTTTGTATTCAAGCGACCCGACAAGAGCCTCCTGATGTCACTTTGTAATTAGGCTTTTTCTGGTGTCTTCACATTAAAGAACAATGCAAAGATCACAGGTACCACAATCAGTGTCAGTACGGTTGCAAAACCAAGCCCCGCCATAATCGTGATTGCGAGTGAGTCAAAGAATGCATCGAACACCAATGGGATCATACCCAATACCGTCGTTAACGCCGCCATACTCACAGGGCGAACACGGCTAATGGCACTATCGATAATCGCGTGGTACGGTTCTTTGCCTTGATCTAGTTCGATATTGATCTGATCTAAAAGCACGATACCATTTTTCAAGATCATACCGCTCAGGCTTAACAAGCCCAGTAGTGCCGTAAAGCTAAACGGCGTATTCGTCACCAGTAAACCAATCGAAACACCAATAATAGACAAAGGGACTGTTGCCCAAATGACTAACGGTTTCTTAAACGAGTTAAACAACAGCATAGTAATGATGAACATCAGCAAGTAACCCATTGGCATAGAGCCCATCATGCCTTCTTGCGCATCTTTTGATGACTCATACTCACCGCCCCACTGGATCTCATAACCGACAGGCAGTGGCAACGCATCCACTTTGGGTTGAACACGTGCGAACAAGGTTGCTGCAGTATCATCGCCTAACACATTGTGATCCGCTAATACTGTTAGAGTACGCTTACGGTCTCTACGCTGAATCAGTGGCTCTGACCATTCGAGATCTACCCTATCAATCACTTGCTCGATTGGCACATAAGCTTGTTGCACTGGGCTCCACAGCTTTAAGTTCTTCAAGGTATCATAATCAACACGCTCGACTTCAGGTAAACGCGCAATCACAGGTAGCATATGGGTGCCATCACGCATCACACCTATAGCACTGCCGCCATACGCCATCTGTAAAGTTTTCGATAATTCTTCTTTCGAAATACCTAAACGACGCGCTTTCGATTCATTAAACTGCGGCACTAGCTCTTTGGTACGTTCACGCCAATCGTGACGCACATTACGAGACTCAGGATCTTGCAGCAGGATATCTTCAACCTGCACGGCGATATCACGCAACACTTGAGGATCTGGGCCGATGATACGCGCTTCAATTTTCGAGGCTGGTGACGGGCCAAACTCCATGAGTTTAAATTGGAAAGTTGGCTGATCAAACTCATTCGATAACGATGCATCTAGCTTGTTCAACAAGTCGAACATATTGTCACGGCTTGTCGTTCTCACTTGAAGCTGCGCATACGCTTCATAGCTCTTCTCTGGCTGGTAAGTCAGAGAAAAACGCTGCATGCCTTGACCAATTGAGGTCGTGACAAATTCAACATCATCTTGGCGGCGAATGTAACTTTCGACTTTGTCTGTTTGCTTGATGGTTTCACGAATATCTGTGCCTTCGGGCATCCACATGTCCACGTAGAACATGGGCGTGTTTGATGGTGGGAAGAAAGATTGCTTCACATGACCAAAGCCAATCACAGCCCCCACTAACAAAGCAACCATCGCGGCTATGGTTAGCCAACGGAATCGCAGTGCAAACTTAAGTGATGCACCAAAGACAGTAAAGAGTACGCCTTTGTATGGGTCATCTTGATTTTGTTGTTCGCTTTCCGTTTGTTCAGGCTCATTCTTTAGCAATAAATCCGCTAAGAATGGTGTTAACGTTAACGCAGTCACCCAACTTAAAAACAGTGAATAACACAGTACCCAGAACAAAGACCCCATGAACTCACCACTGGCATCTGACGATAAACCAATCGGGGCAAAAGCCGTAATGGCAATCACAGTTGCGCCTAATAGTGGCCACTGGGTTTGTTTCACAATATCGGTTGCCGCTTGTACTTTGCTTCGGCCTTTTTTCATGCCGACCAAAATACCTTCGACCACCACGATGGCATTATCCACCAGCATACCAAGGGCAATAATAAGCGCACCCAAGGAGATACGGTGAAGCTCAATGTTATTCAGATCCATCAGAATAAAGGTGCCAAATACTGTTAATAACAGTACCAAGCCAATGATCAAGCCACTGCGAAGTCCCATCGCAAACAGCAAGACCACAATAACAATCGCGACCGCTTGGCCTAAGCTGACAATAAAATCTTGAACCGAGTTATCAACTTCTTGAGCTTGGTTATAAAAGTAATTCAGCTCTATACCCGCAGGTTTGAAGCTTTCTAATTCAGATAAACGCGCATCAACTTTGGCACCCACTTCAACAACATTTACGCCAGCAGAAAATGAAATACCTAAATTAATGGCTGACTCACCGTTGTAAGTGACAACATTGGTTGGCTTTTCTTGTACCCCTCGTGTAATCGTCGCCACATCTTTTAGGTGAATCAGATTACCTGTGTCACGCCCGTGAATCACAAGGTTCTCTAACTCTTCAACACTGTTCATGTTGCCGTTTGGACGGATCGCTAACGTTTGGCCGTTGATCATCATCTCGCCAGACGCAATCACACTGTTTTGTTGGTTGAGTAAACCACCAATGGTGTTCATGTCTAGGTTCAACGCTGCCATGCGATCAAGTGATATTTCAACAAAGATTTGTTCTTGTTGATCACCCGTAATGCTGACTTTACCCACGCCATCAACAAGCTCTAATTCTCGCGTTAAGTAATCGGCATACTGCTTTAACTCAACATACGAGTAACCTTTTCCCGTCATCATGATCATGACACCAAAGACATCGCCAAAATCATCAATAACTTTTACCGACTGCACACCCGCAGGCAATGTTGGCCTTAGATCATTAACCTTACGGCGCATTTCATCCCAAATTTGGGGTAGATCATCAGGGCCATAAATCATGTCCATACTGACCATGATCTGACTCATTCCCGCAGAAGAGGTCGAGGTCACCTTGTCAATGTAAGGCAATTGTCTCACCGCTTTCTCCAGCGGATAAGTCAGCTCTTCCTCTACTTCCGTTGACGTTGCCCCTGGGTAGGTTGCAATGATCATGGCATCTTTCAGTGTAAAAGCTGGGTCTTCTAAACGCCCTAAGTCTAGAAATGATGTCACACCACCGACAGCCAGAATGACGATAAATAGCCAGCTGATCACTTTATTTTTTATTGAATATTCGGCAATGCTCACCGTATTGTCTCCACCGCTAATGTTGTTAAATCCAACTCTATGTTAAGCACACTGCTTAGCGCGTTATGTTCTGCGCTTTGATACGCTTGCATCGCATTATTTGGCGATACCTTAATTTCAATTCCTGGCACTTGTTCACCAATAAACTGCCACACTAAAAACTGTCCCAGCGCACTTAGTAGCAACACACTAACAAGGGTCAATGTGATCACCACGCCCCAACGTAGTAGTGCGCGTTTGTGTCTGAATACAGCCTTCTTCACTGCGCAGTGTCCTTATTTACAAGGCTTGAAGAAACGACAGATGTCGGCATACCTTCACGAAGTTTACGTAAACTTGAGGTGATCAAAACGTCGCCTAACGCCACGCCACTGCTGACGATCGCGCCTTGGTTATTGACTTGTTCGATACCCACTTCAACCTTGTGCGCGGCACCCTCTTGCTGCTTCCAAACATAAAACTGACCTTTCTCTTGGCCTGCTTGCAGCGCAATCATAGGTAGCTGATAACCTTGCAAAGTACTCAATCCTGCTTCCGCCATGTTGACGCTTAACGCAACACTGGTACCCGGTAAAATGGCAGGGGTTTGTTGTGGCATTTCAAACCACACACGGTAAGTCTGCGTCTGAGGTTCAAGTTCACTGGTGTGCTTAAAGTAACGCACAGGGAAAACGTGTTCATCTGAGCCAAATTGCGCCATTGGCTGGTAAGCCGTACGCTTTTGCGCAGGGTTTACCATGGCTATCACGTTGTCTGAAACTGGAATATTGATATAAACCTTATTGTTTTGATAAAGGCTAAGTACAACCTCACCTGGCGAAACCGCTTCGAAGGATTCCTTCGGTGAAGTTGAAATCATGCCATCAAAAGGCGCAACTAAACGGGTATAGCCTAAGCGCGCATTCGCAGAATCGAGTGCAACTTTGGTTAAGCGTTGATTTGCCGTTAGCTCATCAAATTCAGCTTTAGAGATCATCTTTTGAGCATATAACTCACGGCCACGCGCTAATTGCTTAGACGCTAAGGCAAATTGCACGCTGGCATCACGCTGCTTTTGTTCAAACTTACTCGCATCTAATTCAGCCAGCAGCTGACCTTTCTTCACAACTTGACCCGTATTCACCAATACGCGCTTCAGTTCACCTTCAACCCGAAAAGCTAACGGTGTATTTTCAGCAGCTTCCACTTGACCGTTAAAAATACGGTATTGGCTCTCAACAGGGTCCGACACGGTTAATGTTGATACGGCTAAAGCTTTTTGCTCAACAGCAACTGGCGGCTCTTGGCAACCTTGTAGAAATGCCATCGACAAAGCGAGAAATGAGATTTTCTTCAACATGTTAGATCCCACCTTCACGAGTCCAAGCGCGCACTTGTTGGCCTGAGTACAAATCTTTTGCACCAGCAATAACAATGACAGCACCTTGCGGTAAACCATCGGTCACACTACCGTTTTCATCGAGATTCACTTCTAAAGCATCAATAACTGAAGTCGCAGGATTAAATTGCCAAACGGTACCTGTGCTTGCTCTTTTTTCGATCCAAGCGCCTTCAGGCAGAGTAAAAGATGATGCGGACTTAGGCTGAGCAAAGTGCACCTTCCCAGCCATACCTGATAACACATTAAGATCATCTGGCCGATGAATGGTCACCTTGGCGCTATAAGTGTTAGTGTCTAAATCAGGCTGAGTCGACACCTCTTTCAACTCGGCATGAATAGGCATGTTAGGAAAGTTGTCCATCACCACCCAAGAAGGTGCCGCTTGTATGGCTTCCAACCCCATTTTCTCAACAAAAGTGACTGGCAGATTAAAAGCGATATCTAAGCTGTCTACATTTTGAATGTTCATTATCGTCTGGTTAGCGCCAACAAACTGATGCTGATTAACAAGGCGAAGCGAAACTACCCCATCAAATGGGGCTGTAATTAGGGTGTTTTCCAAATCTGTTTTCGCTTGCTCGATATTTGTTATCGAAGTTTTATAACGCGTATCGTTGCGGTCAAATTGATCTGTACTGATAAGTTTTTTGGCATAAAGTTGCTGCGCACGTTCAAACTGACTTTTTGCTAATTCATATTCTGCAAATTTGGCATCAAATGCTAAGCGGTAATCTTTATCATCCAGCACTGCCAACACTTGGCCTTTTTCGACCTTCTGTCCAACATTCACCAACATCTGCTGTACCTCACCTGGCACTTGAAATGATAACTGTGCACGTTGTGCGGCTTCTGCTTTGCCTGGAAACTCACTGCTTTCTTGCGCTGTGTTCACCGGCACTTCAAAAAGTTTCACCGACTTAATCACTTCTGTTGTGGGTTCAGAGTTTGCTTGATTGCATCCCACTAAAACGCTGCTTAACAAGGCGATAGCGGCTAATTTCACCAAGGGGGTCATTAAGGGCTGCTGTCCTATCACGTGCATTTCTCTCTTCGTTATATGCTGTACACCTGTGCAGCATATATTGATCCCGCTGAAGATCAAGTATATTTTACAGGTGGACAGTAAAGGTTTTCTGTGAGCACAAGGTGACTACAAAACGAATTTCTGGTAAAAAAGATGTGGGAAATTAAGTAACTATGATGATGACAGAAAGAAAACAGGGCCGTCGCAGCGCTCAGGCCGCCGAAGAAACAAAGCTGCTGATAATAAAAACTGCCGCAAAAATGTTTTGCGAACAGGGATATGAGCGTGTATCACTACGAAATATTAGTGAGCGTGCGGGCGTATCTCACAGCCTGATCCGTCATCACTTTGGAAGTAAAGAGAAGATCTGGCATAACATCAGCGACTGCCTGCATGTCTACTTCCTGTCATACATGTATAAACTGCAAGAAAGTATTCCCTCGGATTTACCCAGCAATATCATCTTGTACCGTTTCATCACCATGTTATTGGCACAACAACTGGTGCATCAGCAGCCCATTCAACTTATCACCGATGGCATCCGACAAGGTGATGAACTGATGGATTACTTTTTTGATAGCAAAGGTGATCTTGAAGATTTCGTGAGCCAACTTGTTGATACCTTCCATGAAGATTTCCCTGAATCTTCAATTAACGTGTGGGAAATGAAGTGGCAAATGATGATATTTGCCAACGGTGCGGTAAACCTCAAGCCGTTCTTAATTGAAACTTGGCAGCATGATGACGCGAGTTACTCTCAATGCTTGCTTAACCACTGGGAGTTATTTAACCGCAATATGGCAATGCGCTTAAATGTCACAGAAGAAGAAATGTTACACCCAGAAAAATTAGAAGATATTTTGATTGAACTCCCCTGCGAATGGGGCTGTGAGAACCAAGAATAATTTGATAATTACAGCAATGGGTAACATTCAGACTCAAAAAAACGGCAGTGCTAACCAGCACTGCCGTTTTTATTTCATAACCTTAACTTGGCTGAGCTAAGACACTCAATCGGCTAGAAAACTAAATCACACCCAATTCTTTCAGACGCTCAGTCAGGTATGAGCCCGCTGTATGGCGTTCTGAAAGCACCACTTCTGGCTTAGGGTGCAAGAATAAAGGCAACGAGATGCGTGACTTGGTTTTATCCGCACCTTCAGGGTTGATAACGCGGTGCGTCGTCGATGGGAAATAGCCGCCAGACGCTTCTTGTAACATGTCACCAATATTGATGATCAAGTTGCCAAAATCACATGGCACATCTAACCACTCACCGTCTTTTGATAATACCTGTAAACCAGGCTCATTGGCCGCTGGTAGTACAGTCAATAAGTTAATATCTTCATGTGCGCCAGCACGAATCGCACCTAGCTCTTCATCCCCTTGCAGTGGTGGATAATGCAACACGCGAAGCAGTGTTTGTTCACTGTCTTCAATCATGCTAGATAGCGGCTGGCTAAATGTCTTCGATACATCATTAGGCGCGTGCTTTTCAACCCATGAAAGCAACTCGGCTGCTAGTGCATTAGCTTGATCATAATAGTTTTGAATTTCTGCACGTAATGCTTCAGGACATTGGCCCCATGGGTAGTAGTGGAAAAACTCTTTGATATCTTTCTTCGAGTGCCCTTTTGCGGTTTCAGACACATCAGTTGGAAATAGGCCGTCTTGGGTATCTACGTTGAAAGTGAAATCTGTTTTGCTTTCATCATTGAAAAAGGCGTACCAATTTTCATAGATTGAGTTTACTAACTGCTGCTGGATTGGGTGGTTTTTAAGGACACCAAAACCTGTATTACGTAGGGATTCAACAAACAGCTGTTCTGCATTCTCTGCGGTGTAGTCAACGGCTTCTAGTTTCATTTTGAGGCTTCTTTTGGCTGATTATACGTTCTTCCACTGTGTAAATAGCAGAAGTTATTGAGCAACATCATTGTTATAAACCGAATTTTATGGGTATAACCATCGTGCTACAAGGGCAATTCCAGTAAAATAAAAGAAACACACTGTTTACAACAGGAAACAAGCAAGCGTTTGCCTAATCGTTTGCGCCAATCATTTGTTTCCCCCTCCCCAAAAACAGAAAAACCCTACCGAAGTAGGGTTTCAATACATAATTTTGAGCACTACAAACTCCGCATCAACATTTCAAATTCGTCTTCAGCACGCTCTATCATACCCAGCAACTCACGCGCATCTTCATTGGCGAGATCTAACGTCCACTGTACCGCATCATTGCTATTGCCAGCATGACATACGATTTCTGTTTTCTGAGATCGCCGATGAAAACACAATTGTTCAAAATCAGCTTGGTAGTGTTTTGCTTCATCAGGAATATCTACTTCTATCATCCCTGTTGGTATGATCTTAATGTCGGCAAATTGCGGCTTTTCACCCGACAGTAATACATGCCTGCTTTCAGCTAACATGGGGCCTCCTCGTGAATACCTTATGTGATTTAAACAAGCAGCAGTTACATTATTAGTGTAGTCAAACTGTGACTGTTTAAATTAAAATTCACAAAAAATGCATACTCGCAAAGAGTAATTTTTTAAAATAATACCAATCTAGGTCAAATAAATAGCAGCCACTATTCCTTTACTCTCAATCAAGCACCAAGGGTTTCCTGCATAAGATTCGACGTTGAGTAACACGCACATTGCTCAGAGCAAATAATACTATTCTGGCCCGCATCTTTGGCGCGATACATAGCAGCATCAGCATTTTGTAGAATTCGCTCAACGGATGCCTCTTCAGTATCGTTGATCACGCTGTAACCAATACTCGCACCAATATTCAACACTGTGTTTTCTACTGTCATTGGCTTATTGATTGCAAAAGTAACACGTTCAGCCGCTAATAACGCCTCTTGCGCGGAATGAACACCATCCACCAGAATGACAAACTCATCACCTGCTAGGCGTGCAACTAAATCATTTTCTCGCACACTCTCCTCCATACGGCATGCGACAATTTTAAGCACTTCATCACCAACATGGTGCCCATAGGTATCATTCACGGGTTTAAAGCCATCTAAGTCAATATACAGCACAGCAAACAGTATTTTATTATCGCGGTAGTCTTGCGCTTTCTCTTCCAGCACATCGAATAAGCGCTTGCGGTTAGCCAAGCCTGTTAATGCATCATGATGAGCAAGGTATTCAAGCTGCTCTAATTCTTTTTTATGGCTTAAATCCGTTATCGACATCACGATTTGGGCGGTTTCACCATTATTACTATTAATCACATTAGCCCGTACTTCTAATGGGATCAGAGTGCCGTCTTTATGCTTTTCTAAAATTTCACCACGCCAACGTCCGCCCCCATTTTCGATGGTATGGCGAATTTCATCAAAATTCTCACTCTCTAGAAAGTCATTGATATAGGCCCCCATTAATTCATCTGGGTGATACCCCATAATAGAAGACAGCGACGGGTTTATCATTTGAATATTCCCTTTGTAGTCAACCACTAAGATACCTTCACGGCTTTGTTCAAAAATACGGGCAGCTAACCGTTGCTGTTTCTCGGCCAAGTATTTTTGAGTCACTTCTTCTATTGTAATAAGCACTTGATGGCGCTCAACTAACGGACGAGCTTTCACGCTGTAATAATGCGGCTGCTCTGCACAATCAAAAGCTTTCACTATCTTATCGAACGTTTGCCCCTTCAGGCTCAACACCTGATCTAATGCATCCTTGTGTAAATCCCAAAAGCGCGGGTTCATGATTTGATGTAAGGTAAGGCCTCGAATATCGCCAGATACACAGCCAAAAATATTATCGCATGCGCTGTTGGCAAGCACGATACGGCCACTATAATCCAGCACTAATAACGCATGCTGCACCGTTGATATGACATCATCGGCAAAGGATTTTTCACTCGCGACCTGCTCGATAGACGCCAGAATCTGTTCATCGCGCTCATCCAAGTTATCTAACATGTCATTAAAACATTTAACTAAGCTGCCAATTTCATCATCAGCATGTACCGCTGGCCGCTGTTTAATCGCCCTAATTTTAGTAAGGCTCTGCATTGCATAGCTCAAGCTTTCTACTGGGTTAACCACCCACACTTGCAACTGTTTCAATAAAAAGTAACGAAGCAAAAACATAGGAAATAACAATATCAAACAAAAGCGTAGTACGTCTTTCTTTGTTTTTAATACCTCTTCGAGTGAAATGCAGATATTCATTATCGCGACATTATTATCTGCCACCAGCACAGGGATCGATATATATAGAAACTCAGGAGCAAAGAAGTGATCAAGATCTGTCTTGCTCAGTAACGAAAAGCTATCATTGCTGTGCATAGCATCAGCCTGCTCATCTAGACGGCGATAACTAGCAAAAACAGTACCGTCCGGTTTAATCACATCGGCATGATAAACCATCTTATCAGCCTGAAATGCCGACAATATTTCTTCACCACTGAGCGGATCATCAAACAATAAAGCCGCTTTCAAGTTAATCACCACACCTTTTCCTAAGATAAAGGAGCGCGCTAACAAGTTATCCTTCTCTGTTTTAAACACAGAATAAACACTGAAGATACTAAAAGCGCAGAAAATAAGGATCAAAATTGCACTGACTGGGATTGTCATTTTGCGGCGAATCGAAAGATTCTTAAAAGAGGGGAACATTACTCGTCCTCCTGTGGCGCAGAAACAATCTTTGAGATTCGCAATAACTGAGATCGGATAGAAATATTATTCTTAGCTGCATTATCAACATTTATTACTGGTACAATACGCCCTGATTTTTCTCGGAACTCTACCACACCAACGGATTCAGCAAATGCGCGCACATCGCTGACAGTAACAAGCCCATCTCGCTCTAACTCCAGCTGAATATTGCTACAGCTTTCAGGTGTTAAATAGACAAGCTGACAATCATCCAACTGCTTCTGATTGCTAACTTGATGATAAACAACAGGAATACCACGCACTTGATGTTGGTCTAAAATTTGCTCTAAGGTACTGGTCACTTGGTTATTGCCAACAACGCAATAATTTATTTGCTTCAATGAAGACTCTTGAGGCCAATGAATGAAATTCGCAAAGCGCACTATGTAGACAGCTTTGACTTTATCAGGGTCGAAGGTTAAACCTGCATTGACTGACACACACATCAGTATTGAGAAAGCACCAAGCAGCACTCGATTCATTATTGCATTACCCACACGGCTTTAAGGTATACCTGACGTTCAAGCCCATATGCAGCTCGACGGTTCGATTCGTAGTAAGGCTGGGTATTGAAAATGCCATCCACCAGCAACTCGAGTCGCGGCCAGTCATGTTTCTGCTGCCAAGCTAAACGCGCATCAAGCGTTGATACGGTATCCCAACCAAGCTCTGTATTCCCATTGTTGTTGGCTTGAATATATTTATACAAGAGGTCAAATTGCACAGTATCCGTCACGTCCCACATGGTGTGAGCACTTGCAATGTGATTCGGCTGGGGATCTTCCAGCTTCGTCTTTGAGTCATCAAGACAAACTTCGCTATTGACACAAACACCTGATACTTGGTGATATGCATAATTCACATTCACTCTAAAGTTAGATATAGGTTGCCAAAATACAGCCAATTCAGCCCCCCATGTTTTTGCTTCAATATCATCAACATACTGATAGTTTTCTATGGTGCCAGGTGCTGTACCCCAAGGATCAAATGATGGTGGCGGAAGCAAAGGCATGTCGTTATCTCGACCAATGCCACGAATATTTTCATATTGGCTATAGAATACATTAGTGCTGGTACTAAACGCATTCGATAAAAAGTAACGATGACCAAAATCGAACGTAGTGACCGCTTCCGTTTTTAGGTTTTCATTACCCCGAACTATCGTTGCTTCATCTTGATAGTTATTTTGGGTAATTTGTTCAACCGATAGATCGACCATGGTTGAGGCAGTATCTATGATTGAAGGCGTGACTACGGCACGGCCAAGCCCCGTCCAAAACTGATGCTGAGGCGAATAGTCATAAGATAAACGTGCCTGAGGCAAAAATTCGTAACGATCCACTAAGCCAAAATACTCAACTTTGATACCAAGGTAGCTTGTTACCTTATCTGTTACCGCGGTTTCTAATTGTGTATACACGTTATAGCTGTCATAACTCGACGCCTGATCTTTATACAAGTGTGTGCGAGTCTCCTTTCGATGGCCTATTGGAGCGAGTGATAAAACCGGTAAGACTTCGGTATGCGTTAATCGTCCACCTCCCCCGACTGTTAATTCACTCGCGGTTAACACAGGCAAACGATAGTAGATATCGGCATCCCAGTTGCGATAACTTCCTTTGAAGTACTCATAATCTAATTTATGGCTATCGGCCCATACATTTACGCTCAAAACACCCGTGTTAATTTCAGTGTCGTAATTGAGCATACCGAAAAAGCCACGGCTGTTTTCATCATATTGTTCTGGGGGTAAATCAATACCAATGAAATGAATGGTTTCTACTTCGGTATGTATATCTGTGTTATAGCCGCCAAACTGTACGGTTAATTCACTGTCATAGCCTGAGTGATCGACCCGCATATTAACGTTGTAGTTACGAAAATCCCCAGCCTCATCCATGGCGTAAGCTGAGCGCATGCCATTAACAGAAATACGCGCTTCCGTTTTATCGTTGACAGTACTCCCCAATCGAGCGTTCACTTCTTGGTAGCTTGATCCGCCAACATTTACTTCGGTATATAAGCCTAACGTGTCATCCGCATTCTTGCTGATGATGTTCACAACGCCATTGGCAGCATTCCCTCCCCACATCGTTCCAGAAGGGCCAAGTAAGACTTCAATGCGCTCTATATCAGCCATCATCATCTTGACGTTTTCCCAAATAACGCCAGATGTCATAGGGTTAAAGATACTTCTTCCATCAATAGAAACTAATAATTTATTAAATAGCATTTCATTAGCGCCGCGAGCAGATACTGACCAGTTATTTTCGGACAGGCGTGCGACATGCATACCAGGTACTAATGCTAAGGCTTCAGGGATAGAACGTGCACCTGAGCGACGGATTTGCTCCGCCGTGATGACGTGAACAGCAGCTGGCACTTTATTGAGTGATTGTTCTTTTTTAGCGACAGACGTTAATGTTACCGATGCCCGAGATAAATCTTCTAAAGACATATCCATCAATGCATCAAGCTCTTCACCCGCATTTACAGGTAGGCTAAAAATGATATAACTCGTTGGTAGCAATAAGGAATGGGCCAGTTTCTTGGTTGTGATGGCTTTCGTTATTTTAAAATTTTTTTTCACAGTAACTTCTTGTTCATGACTGCTTTTTATAATTAAGTATTTGCAGCATCTATAATATTTTTATGTCTTATTTTTCCATTGTACCAATGTTCAAGACTTAGTATCCAGACATAACGCTGTTCTTTTAATCTACACATAAGAGGTTTACGTTCATTTATACGCAAGTCGCTAATTTAAAAAGGCTTTAATTTTAGAGCAAACGGGAAAGTTACCTACCATAGATATATTCACGACTGTTTTTTGGTTAAACTTCAACCAAAAAACACATAAATTCTTAACAACGAGATACCTGAGGAGAATAAACCAATGAAGAAAATGGGGATGTTTTATTTGATTTCAAAAAAAAGCATCTAATTTTAAAAATTAGATGCTTTTTATAAGTTATTAAAATGAACTAGAATTTAATAACAGGTGCATTAATATACTCGCAATATAACCAAGGAAAATGACAGGCATCCATTTCAAATGCCCGAAGAATGTATATTTACCATGCGCAGCTCCCATTAATGCAACCCCAGCAGCAGAGCCAACCGACAATAAGCTGCCACCAACGCCTGCAGTAAGTGTTACTAACAACCAGTTTCCAAGGGTCATTTCAGGGTTCATGGTCAAAACCGCAAACATAACAGGAATGTTATCAACGATAGCAGAGAGTACGCCGACCATACTATTTGCCATAATAGGATCCCATTGGCTGTATAGCACTTCAGATACAACGCCTAAGTACCCGAGCAAACTTAAGCCGCCAACACACATAACTACACCGTAGAAAAATAATAACGTATCCCATTCGGCATGAGAGACACGACGGAAAACATCAAATGGAACAACTGAACCTATACGCCTTAACGCCTCTTCATCGTTATTGGCTTCAGCAATGGCTCTTTTCTTGGCTAAAGAGCCAGGAAGCGTTTTTCGCAAGAAATAACCAAAAAATTGCAAATACGCAAGTCCCATCATCATTCCCATCACTGGTGGGAAATGGAAGAACCCGTGGAAAGCAACTGCCGTTGAAATCGTTAATAAAAAGAGAAAAACAATGCGTCTTGCCCCGCGCTTAAGCTCGACATGTTCACAAATAGTATCTGGTTGTGTTTTGGGAACAAAAAGAGACATTATCACGGCAGGAATCAGGTAATTGGCTACAGAAGGGATAAACAATAAAAGGAATTCATTAAATGATGCATGCCCAGCCTGCCACACCATCAAGGTTGTAATATCACCAAATGGACTAAAGGCACCACCAGCATTGGCAGCAACAACAATATTTACACAGGCAATATTAATAAACTTAGCGTTACTACCACCTACTTTCATCACAACCGCACACATCAAGAGCGCTGTTGTTAGGTTATCGGCAATAGGTGAGATGAAAAAAGAGAGGATACCCGTTAACCAAAATAAAGTACGATAGTTAAAACCTTTACTCACCATCCATGCTTGCAGTGCATCAAATAAGCGCCGTTCTTCCATCGCGCTGATATAGGTCATTGCCACCAGTAAGAATAGCAATAATTCGGCATACTCAAGTAAGTTATGCTCCAACGCCTGCTTAGCAATTTCCGTTTGACCATTTTGCTGAAAAACATAGCCAATCATCATCCAGATGATGCCAGCGGCTAATAGCACAGGTTTGGATTTTCTCAGTTGTAAATACTCTTCCCCCATCACCAAACAATACGCAATGGCAAAAATAACGAGTGACGCATAGCCAATATTGGAATGTGTAAGGTCGATTCCCGTTCCACTTGCAAACGACAGAGGGGCAAAGAATAAAAGCCCCACTGCAAGTGAAAGTTGCCGAATATTCATAATACGTAAAACTCCCTAAGAATTGATGAGAATAACAACCCTGTTATCCGTTACTCAAAAATAAAATATGAATCAAAATCTTAAAGTTCACACTATAGATGACGAGCCAATAAACAACTGTGAACAATATCGTAACGCAGCAAATTTAATAACATTTAATCAACAAAACTGTAATGTAACGCTCTTCTAAAGTTTGCTAGATGAATCACTTATTCTCATTATCACACTTTACAACAAGTGATAATGAGAATAGTTTTCAGTTAAGGTTATTTCGTATTGAAAATTATCAGGAGAAAGACATGGAGCAAGCTTTCCACCCTAACCCACTGGTTAAAGTCCGAGATCTAGAAGTTACCTATGTAACGGATAATGGCGACTTTCAAGCCGTTAAACGCGTCAGCTTTGACGTAGGGAAAAGTGAAATATTCGGATTGGCCGGTGAATCGGGTTGTGGAAAAAGCACCATTGCCTTCGCCATTAATCGTTTACACAAGCCACCAGCGCTGATTACTCATGGCTCTGTAGATTTTCAAGGCCGCGATTTACTCACATTAACAGAAGCTGAAATGGGGATTGTGCGCTGGAAAGAGATCGCGATGGTGTTTCAAAGTGCCATGAATTCACTTAACCCAGTGATCCCAGTACAGGAACAATTTGCCGATGTGATGCGCCACCACCTTGGTTACAGTAACGCCCAAGCTAAAGAGCGAGCAGAAAAACTACTCGACCTTGTTAACATTCCCCGCCAACGCTTATCTGAATATCCTCACCAATTTAGCGGGGGTATGCGCCAGCGTTTAGTGATCGCTATCGCCTTAAGCCTCAGCCCTAAATTAATCATCATGGACGAGCCAACCACCGCACTCGACGTTGTTGTTCAGCGCGAAATCTTGCAGCAGATATACCAACTTCGGAATGAATTCGATTTCTCGGTGCTCTTCATCACTCACGACCTTGCTCTTATGAGCCAACTTTGCAATCGCATTGCTGTTATGCGACACGGTGAAATCGTTGAAGTAAACACATCAAAAGAAATCCGCAATAACCCGCAACACCCATACACTCAAAAACTTTGGGCTTCTTTCCCGAATATTCATGAAGAAGCAGCCCAACCAATCAATGTATCTCAGGAGATAGGCGCATGAGTCAGGTTATAGCAGGCAATTCATCAAACCATGACCAACAACCTATCATTGAGGTGAAAAACATCACCAAAGAATTTATTGCAGGTGGTGGCTTCGGAAGCTCTGAGATATTCCGCGCGCTTGATGATATCAGCTTCAATTTATACAAAGGCCGCACCCTTGCGCTAGTGGGTGAATCGGGCTGTGGAAAAAGCACCTGTGCTCGCTTAATTACCAAAGTGCATGATGTCACCGACGGTGAAATCCTATTTAAAGGACAAAATATTCAATCCTTACAATCACGAAAGGATATTCTTGATTATCGGGGCAAAGTTCAAATGATCTTCCAAGACCCATTTGGTTCATTAAATCCCACTCATACCATTAAACATCACCTCACTCGCCCACTTATGATCCACAACCAAGTAGCCAATTCAAATGAAGTGGAACAACGCTTAAAAGAGCTGCTTGATTTAGTGGAATTACCGTATTCCGATTTAAACAAATACCCTCACCAACTCAGTGGCGGGCAGCGCCAGCGTATCAACTTAGCGCGTGCTATCGCAGTGGGGGCTGAGGTGATTTTGGCTGATGAGCCGACCTCTATGCTTGATGTATCAATCCGATTAGGTGTGCTTAACCTAATGAAGGAAATGAAAGAGAAAATGGGGATCGGTTTCTTATACATCACCCATGATCTTGCCACCGCGCATTATGTTGCCGAAGAAACGGCGGTGATGTACCGCGGTCGTATTGTTGAATGGGGTGACACACGCAGTATTTTACGTAACCCACAGCACCCTTACACCCGCTTACTTATTTCGGCTGTGCCCGATCCTGATCTTCCGTTCCATCATTTATTGGAATCAGAACCCGACTATTCTGTCAGTGCAGACAAAATTCGTCAGCTAAGCTTAAAGTCAGTGCAGGGATTCCAAAAAGCGGGTGATAACCATTATGTTGCCAACTGGAGTGCCGACCAAATATCGACTTCTGCCCTCGCAGACAAGGAGCAAGTTGCATGACAGAACTCCACACTTGGTTAGACAACATCAAAGTATGGTACCAAACCCCGCCACCACCTCAGCAGCGGGATATCCAAACCCTAATCGATGCGCTTAATCACGCGCCAGACATGATTTTTACCGACGTTAGCTGTGAAGTTCATAACGAGGCACTGGCGTATTGGTTAGATGCTTGCCAACGGTTAAGTTTCTACTACCAAGATTTGCCTGATGTCGATAAAGCCTTTAGCTATATGCAATTTGGCTATGCAAAACTACAAAGTATGATTTGCGAGCAGGCACTCGAGCCAGATTTAAAGCGCTGGTGCTTAAAAAAGCTCGACCGAATGATTGTCACCATGATGGAGTTTTGTCAGAAACAAGATTCTCCGCAATGGCTAGATGAGAGTTCGCAGCTTATAAACCTTCATGTCGCTTTCATGGAAGGACAAAATAATATTAACCTGTCTTACGAGCCTTCTGTTAAAAAAGGCAACCACGCGGCTTTATAAGCTAAATTGGGCTAGTGATAGGTGGCAATCCACCCGCTAGCCTAATAACCTGAACATGAATAGAATGGGTACAAATCATAAATTTATCCTAACTCTCTCAATATTTTACTAAGCTCAAAGGAGGAATAAAAAGTGACAGAGGGATAAGCAATGACGCTAGCCACCACCATTGTTAAATATGCAATTATTGCAACGGCATCCATAACCGTCGCTTTTAGCTATGCAGCCCCTTTACCCTCTCCACCAGAAGTCAGTGCCAAAGCATGGGTATTAATGAGCTATGGCTCTGGGCAAGTCATCGCCAGTGATAACGAACATTTACCCCTCGCACCTGCCAGCTTAACTAAAATTATGACGTCATATGTTGTCGGGCACGAATTACTAGCGGGCCATATCGCCAACGATGACACAGTGATCATCAGTGAAAATGCATGGGGTAAAAAGTTTCCAGGATCGTCGAAAATGTTCTTGAATGTTGGCGATGAAGTCAGTGTCGACGATCTTAATCGCGGCGTTATTATCTCATCAGGTAACGATGCGACAGTTGCTTTGGCAGAGCATGTTGCAGGGCACCAATCTGCCTTTATTGAAATGATGAATACACATGCCGAAAGGCTTGGCATGCTCGATAGCTATTTTGCTAATTCACATGGCTTAGATGCCGACGAGCAATTCACAACCGCGTATGATATGGCATTGCTGACTCGCGCATTTATCCATGACTTACCCGACACCTATGCGTTATTCCAAGAAAAATCCTTCACCTTTGGTAAAATAAAACAAGGTAATCGAAATGCCCTACTATGGGATTCAACATTAAATGTTGACGGCGTAAAAACAGGTTACACCTCTAAAGCGGGTTATAGCCTTGTGTCTTCAGCAGAGCAAAATGATCAACGTTTAATCGCAGTTGTCATGGGCACAGGAAGCACTCAAACCCGTACAGCGGAAAGCAAGAAACTCTTAACATGGGGGTTTCGATTTTTCCAAGATCTTAAGCCTGAATTTAATAATAAAGAACTCGCTCCCGTCCGAGTTTGGTACGGTAGCCCCGCTAATGTCACTGTTGAGTTAGGTGAAGGTGGTGTGATCACTGTGCCTCGCCGTCAAAGGAAAGATTTAGAGCACAAGGTCTATTACACCCATGATCTTGAAGCACCAATTGAAAAAGGAACAACAGTTGGTAAAGTTGAATGGTATTTAAATGAAGAGTTACTCACCGAGCAACCCATCATTACAGCAGAAACAGTTGAGAAAGCACCTTGGTACAAAAACATGATCGATATGGTGTGGCGACCTATTGGACAGTGGTTTAACAGCCAAGATTGGTCTCCAGAACCGACTAAAACCAATTAAAGCGCTTAATCATATACACTTTATACAGGCTTTTTCCAAACAGAAGTGAAATCAAACCACCCCAGCGAATTCGAGGTCATTCCTTGTAGTTCACCTGTGGTATCTACCCCCAACCACGCATGGAATAAAGGCTGGATTTGCTGATTTTGAACCAGCAACAAGCCAATATCATGGGCCGGAAATGGTAGGGTTTTATCACTTCGCCACTGAGTAATTAAACTATCCATCGCTTTAAAATCCTCCGATGGCATCGCACGGTGAAGGTGATCGAAGTTATAAAGCCAAGGTAGAATGGCATCCTCACGCTTAGTAAAAACGCTCATCCCGCTGATCCAAATATCAACTTTACTCGCCTGTTTACCCGATAGCATTTCCGCGGTCGTTAGCGCCAATACCTTCACTTTTAATCCGTCATCGCTCAGTAGCTGAGTCATCTTCTCGACAATAAGCGGGTAAATCGGGTGATCTTGCAAATGGGCAATTGTGACCGTGCGTTTCGCAGGCGGCTGACTTGCGGATACACAGATCGCCGGATTATGTACCCAACCAGGCAGCAAACCGTATGCATTAACCAAACGTAATTCACTAAATTTTGGTTGATCTAGCAAACATTGCATCGCAAGAGTAGAAAAGCGCTGTGAAAAGTAATTTAGCCAATCTTCATTATTGGCCAGCCCCGTTTGGCGATTGTACATCAAGTAATTACAGCCTTCGTCTAGGTGTAACCGCGACGAAATCGCATACTTACCGACCTCTTGCTCTTCCGAATCAGGCTTCAGGTAAAACACATCGAACCCTACCAGAATCCAAATATCGACAATATCGATCATGGCTCTAAAGCCGTAATACTGATCGAATGCTTCTAATTTCAACCGCTGCTTATCATTTTGAATAACACGGTAAGCCCCAGTTCCAATAGGTAAAGCATCAGGATCGCGGTGAGTCAGCATTTCTTCAGGTTGAATCACGGCAAGTGTATCAGCCAATAACGTCGGTAAATGCACGTCATCACGCTTTAAGTGAATATCTATCGTATGAGCCGCGACGAATTCAACACTGAGGATATGCTTGAATAGACGCTGTTGTTTAACTTCATTAAGCGTTGCAATCACATCTTGGCATTGCAGTAACTTACCATTATGAAAACGTACCGCAGGGCGTAAATAGAATCGCCAATGGCGAGGAGATAATGCTTCCCAATGGTGTGCGAGATCGCCTTCAACTTCCTCTTTTTTTTCATCAATACGGGTTAACCCGCTAAAAATCTGACGAACAATATGCTGCTCAGAACGACGAAGAGGCAATAAGGGGTTTAAGTCACCAAACGATCGATAATAAGGTAAACGAACCACTTGCTTACCTTGCTGAGTTGACACACCAAGCTGTTCTTGAATCAGCTGAGCGAGCATATTAGCATCGTTATTTAACGCCTCTAATGCCGGTTCCAACTTACCTTGCGCCACAAGCTTACGCGCATAACTCTGCTGTAACTCACTGTCTGTGCTATGAAAAACCAAGCGTGACTGTTTACCACGGCCAACCGCAGGGTGCCAATCAATCCAACCTTTATCGGCCATTTTACTCATGACCATACGTACATTACGTCGGGTACAGAAAAGGATCTCTGCAATTTCTTGTAATGTCGTCTCACTATCCTGACCAGAAAAATGGCTATATAGACGATGGAACTGCGTTTTTAACCGTTGACCGCTCATAAAAGGGGAACCTAAATTTAAAAGATGTTCTGTTTTTACTTCCTGATTTTACATCTAAAATCGCTATCGATGAACAAACTTATCCCCTTTTATTACGATAAGTGGAAAGTGTGCTCCTGAAACTCGATGCTCCCCCAAGCATCTTGATAGCATCGTCCATCACTGACAAGGGCAGCCAATGCTGCCCTTGTTTTTTACTTTATCAATGCAACACAATCAGTTTTGATTCTCACGATATTGCTCTAGCTGCTGACTCTTTGACGCAAGCTCTTGCTTTGTCGCTGTTAGCTCCTCATTCAATCCATCAACTTGATGACGTTGAGCTTCAATTTCCTGTTTTGACTGTGCTTCCATATCGACGACTAGTTTTTCATAGTCTAACTTAATCTTCTCTGTCGTCTTTTGCTGCTCTTTAAGTGATTTCGTTAAGGTCGCCAACTGTTTCACTAAGACATCATGTTCTTTTTGTAGTGCAGTATGGGCCGACTTTGCTTTACGGGCATTCTGCTGAGACGTTTGTTTTGCTTTTATCGCTTTCGCAAGATCACTGTGTAACCCATTTAGTGCTGTTTTGTTATTTAAAGAAACCTGCTCAAGCTCCGTATTTTTTGCATCTAAACGAGCCTGAACCGCATCTAATTCTGCTTTAGTTTCATCGAGTACCTCTGCTTGCTCATTTGTCTGAGCCGCATCTTGCGTAGAACTTAAGCCGAACATGACGCGCCAAGCATCGTAATAAGCACTATGCATTTGATTAATCAAATTAAAGGGAAAGTCTAAACCACTCTTTTCCTTCCGTTCACCGTCAATGTAACTGTCCAATTCTTCTAATACTTGCAATGCATTCTGATAACTACCACCTACTGCTTGCTGAAGTTGATTAGCCGTAATAGTTTCGAGTGCTTTCCCTGCTTCTAACCAGGTTTTGATCTGAAAAAAATAGGTATTTGGGTCAATCAATGTTGATCCCTGAATCGGATTGAGCGATGCCATGTTTGTTGTTTGCATAAAAAGTCCCTTTCGAGATAAGCCAGCCTAAGAGAAATGAATCATTCACAACTTTGTTAGACCAATTGTCCGTATATTGCGCATCAAGTTGCAAAAAAATAGAGCAACTTCAAGTTTATTTATTCAAGATGACATTCATATTTATTTGACTGCTTAATATCAATGAAATCGCACAACTCTTTTAGCTTGGCTTGAAATACGCACAAAATACAGGTAGAAAAACCGATAAATTCTCTACCAAAAAATTCTTATGACTGAACAACAATCAACGTTTGAAAAGCTAGTACATAGCAGGCGGTCGGTACGAAAATATGATGCAACGGCCCCTTTCGATCACCAAGCTGTCGCTCGTTCATTGGAACTCGCGGCCTTATCACCTAATAGCTCTAACATGCAGCTATGGGAATTCCACCGTGTGGTTAGCGAAGATAAACGCGCGGAATTAAGCCGTATTTGCATGGGGCAAAATGCCGCCAAGACCGCCAATGAGCTTGTGGTATTTGTTGTGACCCCCTATAAATGGGAATCACGTGCAAAAATGAACGCAAAAACGGTTCGAGATGCATTTGAAGGCCGCGAGGATGCAACGTCAAAGCGCGCGCTCAAATACTATGAGAAACTGATCCCTTTCGTTTATCGTAATGATCGTTTTGGCTTATACGGCATGGCGCGAAAGATACTGTGTGCATTCTTAGGCCGAAATAAACCTATGATGCGTGAAGTCAGCAAAACTGATGTACGTGTCTGCCTACATAAAAGCAGCTCGCTTGCCGCCATGACCTTTATGACAGCAATGCGAGCAGAAGGCTATGATACCTGTCCAATGGAAGGCTTTGACTCAGTAAGAGCAAGGCAACTTCTTGGCCTGCAAAAAGGGGCAGAAATCACGATGATCATCGGTTGTGGTAAGCGCGCAGAAGACGGCATTTACAGCAAACGTCACCGTGTTGATAATGCCGAAATTATATTTGAACACTAAGGACTTTCTGCGAGTTCAGCGCGACACATTATTGTTATGCTGACAAAATCGACGGCGCTGTAATCACACCAGCGCTGTTTGTTACTATTTAGGCCTAAATACCATCAATTCGAATTGTTTGTCGATAAACCATATCATGCTGATTTTATTTACGGTAAGGTGGGGACATCTCAACAACAGAAACGAATTTATGCAGTTAATGATTGAGCAACTAAAAGAATCAAAAAACACTTGGATGGCGAGTCACGTCGCTGATGCAGAATACCCAACCGCATTAAGCGAAAACGGTTTAGCTTTGTACCAAGCGCTACATGCCTCATCTTCTACTTCACAACTCGTTTTACCGCTTACGGCTCGCACTAACAATCTCTCCTTTTACCCCGTCGATTGTCATCCACTGACGATTCGCTATGCCATGACTCTAGCGAACTTTTGGAATGATGAAAAACAACGTGAAGCTGTGATGGAATACCTTACGCAGATCATGTTTGAAGCCGATTCTGCAGCCAGCCTGTTTGTCGGTTTTTTCAAAGGAAAGCCCGCTGCGTGTGGTATGGTATTTCAAGACGCTGAGCAAGCACTTATTTGTGATGTACATGCTCTTCCTCTACCCAACCAAGAAGACTTGATCGAGGAAATGACCGCTTACCTAACCACTCAGATCGCGCCTAGCAATCAGTCTGTTCACCTAGAGCAAACTGCACAATAAGATACCTATATAACGAGCTGATGGATAATCAGCTCGTTACTCACCTTGCCTTTTTGTAATTGATTTTTGACGATTTTTATTTCACTTACCATACTTGCGGTACAGGGACTAAAAATAGGGAAAAACAATGAAGGGGATCATTTTTACCGAGTTTCTTGATATCGTTGAAAACACATTTGGCTTGGATGTTTGCCAACAGATGCTAGATGAAGCTTTTGATGAAGGCTGCTATACCGCTGTTGGGAGTTATGATCATAAAGATCTGGTCAAACTCATTCTTACATTAAGCAAAATTACAGACGTGCCTGCCACTGAGTTACAGGAAGTCTATGGCAAAGCTGTTTTCACACAATTGCTCGCAAGCTTACCGATCCCTATTAACGACACAACCTCCACCTTCGATTTTATTCGTAAAGTAGAAGAACATATCCATATCGAAGTAAAAAAGCTCTACCCTGATGCAACCCCACCACGCTTTGATTTTATCTCAGAAGCAGACTCCATCATGACAATGGATTACCATTCTGCACGTTGCATGTCGCACGTCTGTTTGGGCTTAATTCAAGGCTGTGCTGATCATTTCAATCAAAAGATTCAGGTTGAAATGAAAGCAATAAAGCCAGACCAAAGCCATGTTCGTTTCCATATTCAATTAGTGGCTGGCTAACTATGAACGAACAACGACACATTGAACTCTTACTGAAAAAACTCGATAGAGAAAAATCTGCCCGCAAAGCAGCTGAAAAACTATTAGAAGAAAAAAGCCTCGATTTATACAATGCCAACCAGTTACTACAACATTCAGCAGAGAAACTAAAAGAGCAAGCCGATCTTGATTCAGAACGCTTAGCGTACCAAACAAAAATCGAGACAATGTTGCTCAGCTATAGTCAATGTTTTCTTTCGCAATCGCTAACCCCCCACTTACTCAATCACCTCGCTAACGAATTGGTTGATAATCATTTTGTACGTGCGATCTGTATACATATTAATCCACTCAGCACCTTGGATTTTAATGGTGAATTTTATAGTGGTCGCCGCCAGCAATGGACTCCGCCAGCAACATTACAATCTGCTGCGAGTTATTGGGATAAAAAAGAAGGTGTATATTGGGTTGCACTGAATGTACGTGATGACATGGTGGGCTTTTTTGCTGCCAGAATTAAAGCAACAGGCTCGTGGTTAGCCACGATTCAAAAACATGTCGTATTATTTGGAGAAATGCTTCGCACGACCATAGGCCGAAATATTACTCTTGCCCTGGCTATACAAGCTCGAGAACGGGCAGAAGCCTCTGAACAAGCAACTCGCGACTTTCTTGCGATGATAAACCATGAACTTCGTACCCCGCTCAATGGCTTACTCGGTACCGCTGAGCTATTAGGTGAAAGTCAGCTTGATACAGACCAAAGTAAACTACTAACTACTTTAAACCATTCTGGTGAATTACTGCGCGCGATCATTAATGATCTGTTGGACTACAGCAAGATCAACGCAGGCATGTTAGAACTTATTAATAAACCATTTAATACTTTTTCTATCGCTGAAAAACTGCAAGCGGTTTTCACCCACCGAGCTTCTGAAAAACAACTCGATTTCAAAGTAACCATTAGCAATAAAATCCCCCCCTATTTAATTGGTGACGAAGACCGAATTAAACAAATTTTCGTCAACTTAATAGGTAATGCGATTAAGTTTACTCAAGATGGCAGTGTAAATACGTACATTGATTGGCAAGACGAACAACTTGTTTTTTCCGTAACGGATACAGGTTGTGGTATTGCCGCTGATCAACAATGTAAACTGTTCAAGCCTTTTAGCCAGGTAGATATTTCGAGTAAACGCAGCCATGAAGGCACAGGGTTAGGGCTCGCTATTTGCCGACAACTGACCCTGCAAATGAAAGGTGATATCGGCCTTGAAAGTGATATAGGCAAAGGTTCTACTTTTACCGCAAAACTGCCCCTTGCTGTTCATGATCAACCCATAGTACAAGAAGCGGCAGCACAGTCCATAACGAAACCACTTGATAAGCTCTCGGTGCTGGTTGTTGAAGATTTAAAAACCAATCAGATGATCATCAAACTGATGCTCAATAAAATGGGGATAGAACCAGTAATAGCAAGTAATGGGCAAATTGCTATTGATACGTTAGATCACACTGATTTCGACCTTATTTTGATGGATTGCCGAATGCCAATTATGGATGGCTACAGTGCAACAAAAACCTTACGTAACCAAGGTTACATCAAGCCCATAGTAGCCTTAACCGCAGGTACAACAACAGCAGAAAGAGAACATTGTTTAAATGCCGGTATGAACGATATTCTGTGCAAGCCTTATCAATCATCGGAATTGCGCAGCATGATAGAAAAGTGGGGACTATAGCGAGTATTTGCCCCCACCCTGTACACCTTAGCGTGACACTGTCACTAGCGCATTAGCAAGGTAATCGATCTTTTGCTCTTGCAAGCCCGCAATATTCACTCGGCCATCCGCCACTGCATACACGGCAAATTCGTCGCGAAGACGCCCAACTTGCTCTGGTGACAAACCTGTCACAGAGAACATCCCTTTGTGCTTTTCAATAAAATCAAACTCATTCGATCCTTGCGCCTGAATCGCTTTTACCAAGCCACTGCGCAAATTCAACAAGCGCTGGTTCATGGTGATCAGCTCTGCTTTCCAGTCTTGTGTGAGTGCTTCGTCTTGCAAAATTTTGGCAACAACTGCCGCACCGTGATCAGGTGGCATAGTGTAAGTTGAACGCGCGAGGTTCAAAATGCGCCCTTTCGCCTTCTGCGCTTCTTTTAATGAATCACTGACGATGATCGCCGCACCTGTGCGCTCGCGGTACAAACCAAAATTCTTAGAACAAGAGGTCGCAATGATCATTTCTTCTACATTATCAGCTAGAAATTGTAAGCCAGCGGCATCTTTTTCAAGGCCATCACCAAAGCCTTGGTAAGCGATATCAACAAAAGGTAAAAAGCCATTTTTATTAGCAAGCTCTGTAATCGTCTGCCAATCTGAAAATGTTATGTCTGCCCCCGTCGGGTTATGACAGCAACCATGTAATAACACCACATCTCTCGGGCCCG
Source organism: Photobacterium kagoshimensis (assembly GCF_050337045.1). Taxonomy (NCBI): domain Bacteria; kingdom Pseudomonadati; phylum Pseudomonadota; class Gammaproteobacteria; order Vibrionales; family Vibrionaceae; genus Photobacterium; species Photobacterium kagoshimensis. Next base: position 57,858 of record NZ_JAKJSO010000010.1, read on the forward strand.
CTTTCGCTAACTCAGCCAGCATGGCTTGGCTGTTCACTTGCTTAGTCGTTGTATCAAAGTAAGGGTAAAACTTAACCTTTAATCCTGCCGCTTCCATCACTGGCTTGTGGTTAACGTAACTGGGGTTGGTTAACCATACAGTCGTATCTGGCTGCGCAATATGGATTAGATCAGCCAACATGCGAAGCGCACCACTCGCGCCTGGTGTTTGCACAGCTGCCGCGCGACTATAAGCCGATGTACCTTTCAACAACAGATCCATCATGGATTGGTTAAATACTTCGTCACCCGCTAAACCAACATAAGCCTTCGTGGTTTGTTCGGCCAACAATTGTTGCTGTGCTTTTTGAACAGCCAACATGATTGGGGTTTCACCATGAGTATTACGGTAAACACCAATGCCTAAATCGACTTTATCTGCTCGCGCATCTTCACGGTACGCTAATGAGAGTGACAATATAGGATCTAATTGTGCAGGGCTAAGTTGTTTAAACATTGCGTAAAAATTCCATTTCCGGCTGGTAATATCTTCAAAGTATCACACTCATTAAAAATATCACGGTGTTATTCACTGTTAATACCAACTATTTGGGCGCATAAAAGAGAGAAAGTGTGACATCAGAAAGCATGGTCTTTGATCCTAGTTAATGAAAATTCAACTTACACTGGAAAGGAAGCACCAACGTTCTACAGTAAGAGTAGATAAATGAAAATATGCACAGTCAGGAGGCAGTAATGAGAAACAATGCAGACGTTCGCACGCTGCTAAGTGTATGCGAAAAAATAAAATCACAGGGTCAAACCATAGGTGAGAAAGGAAGCCAATTAGACGGTATAACCTGTCAGGAAAGCTATGACGGCTATAGCATCACGCTTGCCGATGATAATGTCAGCTTAGACATTAATTTCCACAATACTTACCACTTCCATACTGCCAATGAAGATCCTGAAGGTATTATTAATCAAACAACCACAGATTTTCACAGCAATAATGAAACTCAAATCCAAGCCTTTATGAAAAAGCTCATCATTTTAGATGAAACCTACTAATTTGAATGGCTTTGCATTGTCAGCATGTTACACCTAACATGCTGACTTTGTTGAAATAACAAACACCCCACTGTGCACATTAAAGCCAAACAATCCACTAAAAACACAAAGCGCATAAAATCCCAACAGTCGTACCTCTCACCTATTTACAGATACCAGCTTCATCTATATTATTCACCGCACTTACGGAGAGATGGCTGAGTGGTTGAAAGCACCGGTCTTGAAAACCGGCATACGTTTATAGCGTATCTAGGGTTCAAATCCCTATCTCTCCGCCATATTTAAGAAAGGCGCTAATTTATTAGCGCCTTTTTTGCGTTTGAGCTAACGTGATATTTAGACGTGTCTCAATTTAAAACGACCACGCCTTACAATACCGAAAAAGCATAATGCAATTAAACTAAAGATTGAGGCGCTACCGCCATTATCATCACTCGATGAAGAAGGTACAACAGGAGCTTTCGGAGCCGCAGTGTAGTCGGCTTTAAAAGGATCGATTGCGAAAGTTGATGCAGCCGGTAAATGTCCTCCGATATTGCGTTTAATCCACGGAATATAATTGCTGACCTGCGTATACACAGCACTTTCTGAGGTACCACATAATCGTTTACCGTAGCTAACAATACCCACTAGGCGTAAGCCCTTATCTGAATCACTACGATGAGATGGGTCTTGCCATACTAAAGGGCCACCTGAATCACCAAAGCACGAATCTGTCGCAAGTTCTGGATCTGGTGAGTTGGTACAAACCACCTTCTCATGTGGAAGCGATGACCAGTCCCGATCACAAACACTATCAGGCACACCTGTTAGCAATGTTTGCTTTAGGATGAAACTGTCACTTTTTTTTGGCTTGCGACTATCCGTCGATCCCCAACCGGAAGTAAGTAAATATGCTTCACGTTTTTGATTTTCTACCCATTTATTTGCAATAAGATTATCGAGTTCAACCTGTTTACTCGCTGACAATAATTGAATCATAGTATTGTCAGGAAATTCAGTATTAGGATTGCCCCCCATAAAAATGCTATCGCTGATCTTTAAAAGGGCAATATCATCATGGCGATAATCATTTAAATAGCCAGGGTGCACAATAACGTCTGCAACGACATAAGATTTACCCTTTTGATTATCCATGATGTTTTCAGCGTGGGCAAAAATCGTAATGTCATTCGGTTTATCGATTTTATTAGTATCCGGATCAATAACACAATGGGCTGCGGTTACAACCCATTTACCACTAATTATACTGCCACCACAGATAAAATTAACAGACACTTGCCATGGTAAGCTGTTAGCGGGTGTATCGATACCATTGATGATTTTTGGCACCATAACTGAATGGGATATATCTTCGTTTCCAAAAGCAGAAATGGTAGTAGGTCGCGCATCACTTGCTGTAGCAGTAAAAGCCAAAAGTAATAGCGAAAATGTCGTGCTGCGTGGGGTAATAATCTTATTCTTATACACAATTAAATACTTGTATGACATATGTGCAAGCTATTATCCGCATTTGTGGTTAAATAGTGGTCGGATGAGGCCGCAAATAATCCTATGAGTCATGTTTGGTATTAATATTTTGCATGCAATTAAAATACTGCTGAATAATTCGCCATTATTTTGGAGGGAACTCAACCATCTGCAATCCATACATGGCTTAATTCGCACCAGCCATAGCCATTCACAATGCTGCCGTTTAACCTTTCTGATACTTCGAGTGTAAAAGCCTCATGTTTGAGTTCGCGCATAATCCCTTGCTCGCATAACCAGTCATGAAGCGCTACTAGCTCAGCAGAGGCCTTATCAAAATCCTTTTCTCGACGGACGTGAGTAAGGTATAGGTCAATAGTTCCGAGTAATTCTGGTGTCAAATTATGGCTTGCAAAAGGGTAACGAGATAAGAAGCTTAACCACGCACTAAATGCATCGTTTTCTTCGATAATACTGCATAGCGTTATCTCTTTTACTTTGCGGTAATCCCCGTATTCTACTTGCTCGCCATGACTTTCCTCTGCGGATAACTCATTAAATAATCTTGCACATTCAAGGGTATCTTCAAAGGTGAAGTAACGGGAGCTATATGCTATTTCAGGATTTTCGATTTTGAGGAAAATAGCGCGCCAATCACTACCAATGATGCGGGTTTGATCTTGTATCTCAAGGCTAACTTTATTGCTTGCACACGTTTTACTTTTGGCCCATTCAGGGTAAACCCAAAGCTCTACTCTATTCAGAATAGCGAGTGCGTGTGAATAGTTAGGGTTGCGGTTAAGTCTCAGCATTTTGCTCGAAAAAACGTCTAATGAGAAAGCCCCTGATCCCATTAAACGTTCAGATGGCGACGCTTTAAATATCGAACCTTTAAATATCGAAGCTTCAGCCCTCGCAAGTAATCGGGGCAAATGCCAATCCGTTTGATTTAACCTGATCGCGATGCTGTCCTCAGAAACCGTTTGTACACTTGCAATGTGGCTGAAACTCGCCTGCCAACACGTGTTTTGAATCAACAGATTCAGACAGCGCGTTACATCTTGTGCGGTTAACATAGTGCCATCATGAAAATGTACACCATTTCTAATTTGAAAGTGCCACAGACTTGCATCGTCATTGGCTTGCCAATGGTACGATAAGTCACCCACCACCAGCCCTTGCTCTATCGAGGTTAAACGCTGGCAAATTTGCGTCACTAAAAAGCGTTCGGTACGCCTTTGTGAATGATGAGGATGAAGTACTTCTAACTCTCGATGAAAAGGAAGATAAGCAATACGCAGCCTAGATTCAGAGGAATAATGTAAAAAAGATTGAAACTCGACATTTGCATCGCGGCCACCAAAACTCAGAATATTCAGTAACGGCTCTACATTGCCTTGATCTGCCAAGAGGCTCGCAGACTGATAACAGGCGTGAATGGGTTCAATGCAACAGGTTAACAAGGCTTTTTTGTTCCGCCCTGAGCTTGCTTGCCAAGCAATCCACCCCGCGGCAACCAACTGCTTTATGAGCGTTTGTACGTGGCGCTCACTTACATGTAACAACGATGCCAACTGGCTTATCTGACACCGCGATTCCCCAGGGCCATAGGTTTGGAAGATCTGTTCATAGATTTCAAGCCTGCGCTTAAGGTTTCCCATTCCACTTACCAAAACTGTCTACTTCTCCATACTGTATGCTTGCGTTAAATGACCATACCCGGCATCTGTTAATCCACACTCCATGATCGAAAGAACCTGAGTCGTCACTTGTGGCAGTAAGATATCAGGCACGCTATCTTCCTCAAGCAAACGTCGTGAAAAATGGTCAATTTCAAACTCAAACCCATTTCCTTTCACCTGGTGCTCAATCGTCATGCTCTCTCCATGATATTCGATATCAATAACATCTGGATTCCACCATTTATCACGAATCGTGATTGTGAGTTGATCACCACGTAATATCGCATCTCGCGGTAAATTGTTTACGATTGAAGCTGAAATTTTACCGTCTATTTCACCTGTAAATGAAAAACACGCCTCTGTATCGACTTGAGATTGAACAATCGAGCTAGACATATCAACACTCGGCTCTGGTACATCAACCCCCAAGGTTAAGCACAAATCACAATATAACCATAAGCCATAAACGCCAACATCCAGTGTCGCCCCACCCGCTAAATTAGGATTAAATATAAATAATTCAGGATCGTATTCATGCTCGTTACCAAAGCTCGCTTCAATCGATGTCAGTTGAAGATTATTGGTAAGTAGAAAAGATTTAAGCGCTTGATAAGCTGGAAATGCCACTGTTTTCATCGCTTCACGCAATATCACACCATGTTGGTCTGCCAACGCACTCATTTTTAGCCAGTCGTCAAGGTTAGTGAAAGCAGGCTTTTCTACCAACACATGTTTTTTGTGACTTAAAAATAGTTCAGCTAAAGGTTGATGGAACGGATGAACCGTCGCGATGTAAACAGCATCAATATTGGGATCTTTTGCCATTTCGTCATAACTGCCATAACTCACCGGACACGCAAAAGTTTCACTAAAGGCCTCAGCTCGGACTAGATCTCTAGCGGCAACCGCATGCAATTCGCCATGCTCGCTATGTTTCGTTAATGCAGTAGTAAAGCGCTTTGCAATATTACCTAAACCCGCAATGCCCCATCTTACTTTTCGTGTTGTTTGACTCATAACCACTCCTAACAAACTGTATTGCTTCAGTGTACCCAGAGAGTCGTTAATTAAATATGGAACAGATGAACCAGCTTGTTCATAATTTAACGTGCGGATTAGGATTAGAGATAAGGCCTAACTTTTAGAGATAGATCTATCCGAAGATGTGGATGAGTGGAGTGGCGTAGAACAAAACGCCCAATGCAAAAAAGGAAATTAGAAAAGGCTAGAAAGTTAAATGAGATTTCTCCCCTCGGCACATGTATCGTAATAAAACGGTGTAAAGGGGAGTTAATTGAATTGCGCTAGCCTTTAAATCCTTTACCTACTACATAAACTTCACGAGAACGTGGGCGTGAAGCTGCAGGCTTACGAATAATTACTTTGTTAAAAGAAGTTCGAACATCTTTCACATACTCTTCGTAGCCAACGCCTTGGAAAACCTTAGCACAAAAGTTACCACCCGGTTTTAGGACATTACGCGCCATATCTAACGCCAACTCAACGAGATAAATTGAGCTGTATTGGTCAGTCGTTTTTACGCCACTCAAGTTGGGTGCCATATCCGAGATCACCACATCAACCCCTTTGCCATCGATGGTTTCCACGATACGCTCATACACAGCTTCATCAGTAAAATCGCCCTGAATAAAGGTGACGTCCATCAGGCTATCCATAGGTAAAATATCAGAGGCGATCACCTTGCCATTATCCCCAACGATCGGAGCGACAATCTGCGACCAACCGCCTGGTGCAGAGCCAAGATCCATAGCGATATCTCCCGGCTTGATCAGCTGATCTTTTTCGTTAATTTCAATCAACTTATAGCTTGCTCGCGATCGATAACCATCGACTTGAGCTTTTTTTACATAAGGATCGTTAACGTGTTCATCGAGCCATTTCTTACTGGTTTTTGAACGTGCCATAGGTTGTTCGCCGTGCTGGTAAAATATAGGAGCGCTATTGTAATCATGTCCCGTTGTTTTGCAAATATCTCCTGACTTCCAGTGGTGACATTTTGCCAAACAAAAGAGTACAATCTCTGCGAAAACTTGCTAAAGCACAATATATGAAACTGGACCATCTATGAAACTGGATAATGCAAAGAAGCTGCATCAAAAAAAATATCGTGAGCAGTTTGGCCACTATTTAGTTGAAGGGGAGCACCTGATCCTCGAACTGGATAAAGCAGCACTGGCTCAGCCCTATCTAAAAAATACCATTTTATATGTGACTGATGAGTATCAAGCATGGGCACAGCAGCTCAATCACTCTTACACGATCATTGAGATTAATAAAAACCAGATGGCTGGACTGAGTGATACCAAAACACCACAAGGTATCATCGCCTGCGTTCCTTTGCCCGCTCAGACAGAGAGAGCACCTCTGCAAGACGGTGAGCGCTGTATCTACTTACATGAGGTACAAGATCCCGGTAACCTGGGCACTATTTTGCGTAGCCTTGCGTGGTTTGGGCACTTTCGCTTGTTATTAAGTAACAACAGTGTCGATCCCTACAATCCAAAAGTAGTGCGCTCTAGCATGGGGGCTATTTTTCACCTTCCTCTAGAGCAAGGCGTTGAGCTTACTGAGTTAAATCAGCGTTTTAAGCGTTTTGCTTATCTTGATATGCAGGGTGATAAGGTTAACACGCCCCAATTTTCCGACTATGATTGTTACCTATTTGGTAACGAAGCTCGTGGCGTACCAAAACAAGCCTTGGCCGATTGTAACGCGCAGCCTTTTACTATCGCAGGTAGCGGTAAGATTGATTCATTAAACTTGGCTAGCGCTGTTAATATATGCGCTTATCAGTTGTCGATATAAACGAACTATTACAACTGGTCATAAGTTGATTTCCTCCGATAAGAGCTATCAAAAACCAGACTGAGCAGCAGAGTTTACTTGTTTGAAGCTATGTCGGCTTCTCCCCGAGTTCAGGTTATCAGCCTCTAAAAAGGAGGCCAAATTGAATGAACCACTACACGTAGCACTCCGCCACATTCAGAAAGCCTCGACAGAAATGTCGAGGCTTTCGTCGTTTTTTTGGGGGGTAATTCTGCCACTCTCATGAAATACGCCTCACATTAAATACTTAGACATTATCTTCGAAAAGTTGCCAAGAATATTTAAGATTTATTGGTCAGTATCACTTATAGCGTTTTCATATACGCTCTTGGCGTTAATCCAAACTTTCGCTTAAAACGCTGGCTAAACCTATCTTCAGATTGATAACCACATAGTTGTGATAACAGTGCGACGCTAAAATGCTCATTTTGCATCAGGTATAGCGCATGATTTAGCCTCACCTCTGCCAACAATTCACGGTATTGCATTCCCTCATGCTTTAACTTGCGTATTAAGGTAGCTCGGCTCATTGCGAAGTGCTCAGCAACCGACTCTAACGGGTGTTCTTCACCTGGGGAGTGCGATAAATACTGGCTCAGCCTATGACTAAAACGCGTATTCGCACTGGGAAATAACAAATGTAATACCCCCCTCTCAGCCAGCTGTTGATAGAGCCCCATCACCCAAAATGTTTGCGTTTCTTTGCTTAACTGGCTTAATTCAAACGAAAACAACGCATCTAATGTCGATTGCAAAGCACGATCAGTATTGATCATAGGTGCATCTTGATCGCTTGCTATTGCTTGGCTCATCGTCAGCATTGCTTCACTCGGCGTGCAATGAAAACTAAATACTCTCGATAAAAAATGGCCTTTTTGTGGCAGGTTTTCAAAGGTCAAACAAGCTGATGCCTCACACAATAAGAGCTGAGATGAAGAAAGGGCTATGGTCGCCTCTTTCCAAAATAACTGTTTACTACCCGAGATAATTTGAATAATACAGGGGGAGTGAAGCCTAACATTACGCAGCTGTTGAAGCTGCTCAGCCTTGAATATAGTGACTTGGTATTGATTGTTCATCACTTCCCCTTTGGTTTCATACCTTAATTTAACGTGTATATGTCGCGGTTAAGGTTACTTTATCCAGCGCCATGCTGTTCAGCGTAAATCCAGCAACGGCAGCTGACGTATTTTCATTTAAATCTAACTTGTCTGTTGGTAGCGCCCAAACCGTAAATTGGTAGCGATGCATACCGTCATTTTCTGGCGGACAAACACCGCCAAATCCAACCGTGCCGTAATCAATACGCAGATTTTGACCACCCAATTTTTCAATGTTCACTCCACGGGGCAGCTCACTCACAGAAGCGGGAATATTAATCGCAATCCAATGCCAAAAACCACTGCCCGTCGGTGCATCAGGATCAAACGCTGTAATGGCAAAGCTTTTCGTCCCTTCAGGGGCATCTTTCCACATTAATTGCGGTGACAAATTACCACCATCACACCCCCAACCTTTGTATTCAAAAGTCTTAGCCATTGGGTGGCCTTCTTGAATATCTTTACTGCTGACTTCAAATGCATGAGCGGGAATTGTGGTTGCTAAAAGACTTAATGCTAAAACCGATTGGGTAACTAGTTTCATCGTGATATTCCTTCTATTTAGTTCGATATAAGTATATTCAAACCAAGAAGCACCAACTCAACATTAAGTATCAATTATAGCCACACAACCCCTAATTTTGATACTTTAAGTGTAATCGCATGGGGAAGGGATAAGAATACCGCCTCTGCGCATGACTCCTTAAAATTTAAACGAATAACAATCACTACTGTTATAGCAAAGCAAGTATGTCGAAGCAGTTAAGTAATTAAAACTTAGATCGCTGATATAGATATAACTCAACAACAAACCTTAAACCCATCAGTAACAGCCACACCCAAACGTGACAGCCATTCACAGTAATGATGAATCTTTTTTCAAGCTCAATCTATAATGAGATATTCGTTCACAATACTGCAACATGCCGGCTTTTTTGTTTAAATTCATATTATTAGCGTGATACCGGTTCAAGTCAAAATGTCACTTTTCTCCTACCATATTAATGGCACCGCATAACTATTAATTAAATTACCCAACGGTCTCACCGTTCATGCTTGTACTATAAATAGGATATAAAACATGATCAGATTTAAACCTCTGCATCTTTCTCATTTAGCACTCGCAATTATTTCTTCTTCAGCTCTGGCACAATCTTATGAAATAAATTTGAGCCAGCTACAACAAGACGAAGCAAGTATCATTGCCAGTGCACCTGAAGGGTTGCAGCTTGTAAAAGATTCAATAAAAACGCTCGATAACAAAACAGTAGAAGCCATCCAAATTAACGCGGCTAATAACCCAGACAACGTTAAGCGAGTTGAGCGACTCGTCAACCAAGCTGCTTGGAACGAAGTATTCCCTGAGCGTAACGCCCAATACACATACTTAAACTTTTTAAAGGCCATAGGTAAGTACCCTGCTTTTTGCGGCACTTACAGTGATGGGCGAAATTCAGACGCTATCTGTCGGAAATCATTAGCGACCATGTTTGCCCACTTTACCCAAGAAACGGGCGGCCATAACCCACATAGCAGTAACCCTGAGTGGCAACAAGGGCTCTATTATCTGCGAGAAGTGGGCTGGGAAGAAGGAACATCAGGTGGTTACGGTATTTGCGATCCATCATTGTGGCAAGCACAAGCCTACCCTTGTGGTAAATTTGCTGACGGCAGTTACAAGAGCTACTTCGGTCGCGGCTCAAAACAATTAAGCTATAACTATAACTACGGTCCATTCTCACAATCTATCTACGGTAATGTAGACATACTCCTCAATGAACCTGAACTGGTGGCTGACACTTGGTTGAACTTAGCCAGTGCGGTCTTTTTCTACTTATACCCACAACCACCCAAACCAAGTATGTTGCATGTTATTGATGGTACTTGGCAGCCCAATGAGCGAGATGCCGCCAATGGATTAGTACCCGGCTTTGGGGTAACCACGCAAATTATCAACGGTGGTGTCGAATGTGGCGGTAGCAGCGAACACCTGCAATCGCAAAATCGCATCAATTACTACCGTCATTTTGCGGAATACTTAGGCGTGCCCATTGCAGACAATGAGGTACTCGGTTGTGCTAGCATGAAACAATTTGATGATGGTGGTGCAGGTGCACTCAACATCTAGTGGGAACAAGACTGGGGCTGGTCACCAGATACACCTTCTGGCGAAACCTATAAGTGCCAGTTAGTGTCTTATCAAGGGCCTTTCTCTGCATTCATCGAAGGTGATTACCGTCGGTGTGTCGAAAATAAATTTGATGTTACCGTTATCGATGACACTGAAAGTGCAACGCCTAAAGCCAATGCTGGTGCTGATATCGAGCTAATTTCAAACGATGATGTCGTTATTCTTGATGGCAGTCGCTCAACATCTGCACCTGATGACACGTTAAGCTATCACTGGGTCGCGGTTGATGGCACTTTAGTCGTTCAGTCTCCAAACCAAGCTAAAGCGCAAGTGTCTGTCCCTAGAGTGGATACGATCACCCAATACCGTTTTGTACTGACAATCACCAACCAAGATGGTGTTAGTGACAACGACGATGTGACGATCACTGCAAAACCTAAACCCGATAACTTCCCACCAACGCTGACCCTAACAGGTCCCGACAGTGTGAAAAGTAACGAAGAGATCAGCATTAGCTTAGCCATTGAAGACCCAGATGATACTGCATTTAGCATCGCGTGGAGCAACGACCGTAACATCACCATGGTCATCGCTGACGACAACCGCAGTATGATGTTTACCGCACCAGACGTGGAAGCCGAGCAAGTGGTTAATGTTCAGGTGAATGTGATTGATGGTGGTAATAATGCAGTTGATTCAGCCAAAACGATCACCATTAAGCCTGAAAACAGCAGCACGTCTACATGGGATAAAAACACAACCTATATTGAAGGTGATACCGTTATCTATGATGGTGTAACTTATACTGCTAAATGGTGGACCAAAGGCGATACTCCTGGACAATCAGAAGTTTGGCAAGCCAACGACAACGGTACCATTTCTGAGTGGATCGCAACGAAAGCCTACAATGGCGGTGATAAAGTGATCTATCAAGAAATCATTTATAAAGCGAAATGGTGGACTAAAGGCGATGTACCTAGCGCTGCTGGCGCACCATGGGAACGAGCTTAATCATACTGCATATTGATATATCACCGTGTGGTGACTTCATTCACAATCACCACTGTTAAATGAAATACCGAAACCAAAATCGCTCTATTCCTCTCAGGTTAGAGCGATTTTATTGTTGTACTTATAGACTTCTTGTACTTTCCCTTTCATGCTCGCTTCATAAAACGAGCAGTACTTTTAGCCACAAGTTGTTGGCCAACATAAATTCCAGCTTCAACTTTATAGAGTGTTAAACAAGAAGATGTTATTTCACCGCGAATAAGCATATCTGCATTAAGAGGAATTTCTGCAAGATAACGAATATTCATATCACCCGTAACGGCTTCAATGCCTTGATTAAATACCGCTTGGCACATACCTGCATCTAACAATGATGCAATAAAACCACCATGCAAAATACCTTGGTAGCCTTGTTGATGGATGCTGCCTTTCGCTTTGCTCCAAACAGCACCTTTTTGATCATTATAAAAGTCGAGTTTTAAGCCAAAAGTTGGCTCAGTACCACACAGCATACAATGTTGATGACTTTGGTGTTTAGTCACCTTCTCAACTAAACGTATCGATTTAAAGGGTTCACACTTCGCTATTTCTGCTTGTAACAAACGTTGATCTGGGTTGTCCATTTTCCACTCTTTCTACTCAATACCCATCGTGGTATAGCTTGTTTATACGCCTAGTTTATGGCGTATGCCACAAACTAGAGCCTATATCGAGTGGAATCTAATGTTGCACTTTAACCATAGGTTAAGGTAGCCGCCAAGACGCGCCATAGTACTTGATTGATAACCAACCTGTATATTAACGCGCGTTTATCAAGGAACCACCTTGGGTATTAATCACCTCTTGGTACCAGTGGAAACTCTTTTTACGCTTACGAATGAGTGAGCCCGTACCATCATTGTGCCTATCAACATAGATAAAGCCGTAACGTTTACTCATTTCTGCCGTTGAGTTTGCAACCAGATCAATCGGTCCCGAACTCGTGAAGCCCATTAACTCAACCCCATCAGCAATGGCCTCTCGTGCTTGCACAAGATGATCGTTGAGGTATTGAATGCGATAATCATCGTGGATCTCGCCATCTTCGCTGATCTCATCACGTGCCCCTAAACCATTTTCAACCACAAAGAGCGGCTTTTGATAACGGTCATATAGGAAGTTCAGCAAAATCCGCAGTCCTTTAGGATCAATGAGCCAGCCCCATTGGCTTTTCTCTAAATAGGGATTTGGCACGCTATCGACAATGTTACCCACTTCTTTTTGTTTAGGATCAGCACTCGCGCAACCACTGGCGTAATAACTAAAAGAAATAAAGTCGACCGAAGCATTAGCGATAGTCTCTAAATCTCCCGCTTCCATTTCAATATGAATGTTATTCTCACGGAAGTATCGCTGCATATAGCCAGGGTATTTACCACGCGTTTGCACATCACCAAAGAACAGCCATTTGTTATTTTCATGCATGGCCGCAATCACATCATCAGGATTACAGGTATACGGGTAATTAATGGCACCCAATAGCATATTGCCAATCTTGCCATCAGGAATAATGCTTTTACACAGGCTAACTGCTTTAGCATTGGCGACTAATTGATGGTGAATAGCTTGATAAATTGCCTGCTCGCTCGCATCCTCTTGCAGACCCACACCAGTAAATGGCGCATGAAGCGACATGTTGATTTCGTTAAACGTCAGCCATAACTTCACTTTATCTTTATAACGCTCAAAGACAGTGCTGACATACCGCTCAAAAAACACAATAAGCTTTCGATCTGCCCAACCACCATAATTCTCGACTAACGCATAAGGCATTTCATAATGTGACAAGGTCACAAACGGCTGAATATCATGCTTGGCCAGCTCATCAAAAATGCGGTCATAATAAGCAAGACCTGCTTCATTCGGCTCTTGATCATCACCGTTAGGATAAATACGCGTCCACGCTATCGATAAGCGTAAACAGTTAAAGCCCATCTCTTTAAACAATGAAATGTCTTCTGGGTAGCGGTTATAAAAATCAATTGCAACATCTTTGATGCCGGCGGTACGCGCTTCACGCGTTTGGTGCGGACTTAAGATCCCCGAAGGCAGCATGTCGGACGTTGACAACCCCTTACCATTTAGATCATAAGCGCCTTCAACTTGGTTAGCAGCAATTGCACCACCCCATAAAAAATCATTCGGAAATTGAGTCATACAAACCTCTGTTTATCGCTTCTGTCTTATCGCCTTGGCTTTCATGCTGTTTTATGCATAGTTAAACAGAAAGCATCTAGCAAATTATGCGGAACATGGCGCTAGTATTGATGAATATAACAGGAAGAAAAAGAGTGTATTTACTCGCGTGTTAGTTCCTTATTTATCGGGTTTATCGCCTTACATTGCATAATATTCAGTCTATCCATTAAAAACAGGCACTTTCTATGATGTAAAGTGCCTCGTTTTCAGTGAAGTGGCTCACTGCTTTTTATATTTATTCAATAATCCGAAAGGGATATGGCAGTAATCATTGGGGAAACGTGTCAGCCTGTCTTGGTGCTCATCATCGCTTTTAACGTAGTTACTCAAGGCTAATACTTCCACAACAATTTTAGCGCAGTCTTCTCTCTCAGAAATATACGCCTTTACTTGCTCAAGATGTGAAGGGTTAACACTGTACACGCCAGTTCGGTACTTTTCGCCGACATCATCACCCTGTTTATTGACGCTATAAGGGTCAATGATTTCAAAAAAGTACGCCATTAGCTGCGCAATAGTCACCTGCTGAGGATCAAACTGAGTACGCACACATTCCGCATAACCATCGTAGTCACTTTGCGTGGTATTCGTTGTACCATTCGCACGCCCACTCTCTGTTGTAATCACACCGGGTAGGTGCTTCATAAATTCTTGCACGCCCCACAAACAGCCGCCCGCAAAATATATTTCTTCCATCAGATACAATCCAATTAATAAACAAAAAACAGGTGATCGCTAGCTACGTAGGTCGCCTGACTTTTCTAGCAACTCAGGAAAGCGTTCAAACAAGTAATCTAAAAACAGTCTAATCCGTTTAGGTTGAAACTGCTTACTGATATACACCACATTCAAATCAGCACTAGAGACCATAGTTGAAGTATTGAAGTTCTTCATGTAGCCATTAAGCACAGTCACTAAGCGCTGGCTATTAATGTCAGCTTGAACATCCAGTACAGATTTAAGCGCAATTCCCGCCCCTTCTAATGCCCACTGACGAATAATCTCACCATCATCGGAAAAACGTTTTGGCGACACCGTTATCGAGACTTTTTTTTCTTGTTCTTGAAAGTGCCACGTTTTCAGCTCTTCATTGCTTCGTAGCATCACCAAACAATCATGACTAGCTAAATCTTCAGGCTTCAAGGGGGTACCGTGCCTAGCAAGGTATTCAGGTGAGGCACACAAAACCCGTCGGCTAGGCGATAAACGCCGTGAGATCAGGCTACTATCAACCAGTTCACCATAGCGAATCACAATATCACGGCCAGATTCCGCAATATTTGAAATACGATCATCAAGGTATAAATAAGGCACGACATCTGGATACTGCTCAACAAACTCATTCAAAATTGGCATGATGTATTGCTTGCCGATATCTTTAGGAGCAGAAACTCGGAGCGCACCTTTAACTTCCTTCATACCATTCTGGATAAGGTTCTCTACCTCGCTAACATTATCCAAAATGTCGAGACAGGCCTTGTAATAAAGTTCACCCGCATCGGTTAAACCAACATGCCTCGTACTTCGGTTAAGTAACTTAACACCATACCTCTCTTCTAATGCTTGAAGCCTCGCCGTCATGGTCGCAGGAGAAAGTCCAAGGTCTCGCCCAGCCGCAGCCAACCCCTGACGCTTAACAATACTCACGAACATGGTCATATCCGAGAATTTATCCACTCACACCTCGATTATTCAGTTATTCAAAATAATGAATTCGAATTCTACCCAATTATCAAAATAAATCGAATAAATATAATAACCAACATCAAAGGAAAACATTTAAACCAGAACAACTAAATCAGAATAACGACAGAGAGGCGGATTATGAGTCAGGATAAAACAAGCTACGTCATTTTAGGTGGTACATCAGGTATCGGTGCTGAAGTAGCAAAACAATTTGATAATGGCGAAAACATTATCCATGTGGCTAGCCGCCAAACAGGTCTAGATATCAGCGATGAAAAATCTGTGCACGCTTACTTCGAATCGATTGGTGCTTTTGATCATCTGATCATTACAGCAGGCTCTGCGGCACCTGCAGGTAAAGTGGTAGACGTGAAAATTCCAGACGCAAAAGCGGCTTTTAATATTAAGTTCTGGGGATCAATTAACGCCGCTAAACATGCTAGCCGTTATATCAAACCCAATGGCACGATTACGTTAACCACAGGGATGCTATCACGCAAAGTGGTTGCTAATACCTACACAAAAACCGCTATTAACGCCGCGCTAGAAGCGGTAACAAAAGTATTAGCGAAAGAGCTGTCTCCTATTCGCGTTAACGCGGTGAGCCCCGGCTTAACAATGACAACCGCCTACCAAGGCATGGATCAACAAAGCCGAGAATCCATGTATGAAAACGCACGTAATACCCTTCCTGCAGGCCGTGTTGGTACAGCAGAAGATGTCGCTCAAGCCTATGTAATGGCTATCACTAATCCCTATATGACGGGCTCTATCATCGATGTTGATGGCGGCGCATTAATCAACTAATTCCATCTAACTCTCTCGATAGCAAAAAATATAACCACTCTACCTTTCACTAGAGTAACAAATAGGAATAAACATGAAACTCTACATTTATGAACATTGCCCATTCAGCGCCCGTGTACGCTTTGTTGCTGGCATGCTGAATTTACCACTTGATGTAGTAACCATTGATTACGATGATGACAAGACAACGACTGATATCGTGGGTAGCAAACAAGTCCCTGTCTTAGTGAAAGATGATGGAACAGCAATTGCTGAAAGCTTAGATATTATTGGTCACTTTTTATCTCTTGCTGACTCAATTCAAACCAATATTCCATCTGAAGCAATTCTAGAATGGCAACGTCGCGCCTTCCTGCCATTACAGAAAATTGGTTACCCACGGTGGTCTTCGATGGATCTCGCTGAATTCAAAACCGCATCATCTCAACGTGCTTGGCGCAGTAAAAAAGAAACCGAAGCACTTAGCTTTGATGCTCTATTAGCAGATACACCTGCCATTGCAAAAGAAGTGGGATCTTTGATCCGCGAAGCGGGCATTTTACTGAATCTAGGTTCTATTAGCCCTATCGCCATCGTCGATGAAGCGATTATTTTCTCTATCCTTCGCGGCTTCTTTAGCGCCGCTGAAATTGATTGGGAACCATCAGTAAAAGAATGGATGGAACTTGTCAGCAAAGAAACAAATGTTCGATTACTAAAATAAGATGAAGACCATGAAAAAATTATTCGAAAAAACAAACCTTAAAAGCCTAGACCTACAAAACCGTGTTGTTATGGCTCCCATGACGCGAGCACGTACCAGCCAACCTGGCAATATTCCCAATGAAATGATGGCGACTTACTACCAACAACGAGCAACAGCAGGCTTGATCATTTCAGAGGCCACTCAAATCTCTGATGACTCACAAGGTTATTCATTCACGCCTGGCGTTTACACCGCTGAGCAAGTCAAAGGCTGGCAACCTGTCACGAAAGCAGCACACGCACAAGGTGCGGCCATGTTCTGTCAGCTATGGCATGTCGGCCGTGTTTCTCATCCCACGTTCCAAAAAGGTGAACTACCTATAGCGCCTTCTGCCCTTGCCCCCATCGAAACCAAGGTCTGGATTTCTGATGATCAAGGTAATGGCAACATGGTTGACTGTATTCAACCTCGTGAAATGGATCAAAGCGATATCAGTCGTGTTATTAAAGATTTTGCCTATTCAGCCAAACGAGCCATTGAAGCTGGCTTTGATGGTGTGGAAATTCACGGCGGTAACGGTTATCTCATTGACCAATTTCTCCGCACCAATTCCAACAAACGAACCGACAACTATGGTGGCACACGTGAAAACCGCATTCGTTTCTTAATTGAAGTGGTCGACGCCGTTATTGAGGTGATTGGCGCAGATAAAGTCGGCGTTCGCTTAGCGCCTTTCATTACATTCAAAGACATGAACTGCCCTGATATTGTGCCAACAATTCTTGAAGCATCTCGTCAATTACAAGCGCGAAATATTGCTTACATGCACCTATCTGAAGCAGATTGGGACGATGCGCCAGTCATTCCTGAGAGTTTCCGTATTAAACTACGTGAAATTTTCACCAACACCATCATTGTGGCAGGTAGTTACACCCAAGAACGTGCTGACGAGGTTCTTAACAAAGGTTATGCGGATTTAGTGGCATTCGGTCGCCCATTTGTGTCTAATCCAGACTTAGTCGCCCGCTTAGAAAACGGTTATGAGCTTGCCGATTTAGACGGCGCAACCTTGTTTGGCGGTAATGAGCAAGGCTATACCGATTACCCAATAATGCAAATCGCAGAAACTGTGGACTAATTTAGCCTTTTAAAACAAAGTTCTTAAACAAAATCACAGCAGATAGAAGCCACCGTCAGTCGCACCATTTCGTTACGTGATTTTAATAAGCCTGCTGAAATTGCAGGCTTTACTCATTGAATAGATGTATGGAACATCAACTTTTCATACCCCATCTTTATCTTCAACTTGCTTCAGTCGAATAAAATCAATAACCTCATCACTGCTGTTTTTTACTATCGCGTGGAAGTTATGCCATCTGCTGTAAGTTATCGACTAGGCACTGATTCTAAAGTCACTTTTATTCCAGAACAAAATCGTCTAATTGTAGATGAAGGGCATAACAGTGAAGAGCGTCACCTTGAGCCCCTTCAAGCGCGGATGCTCAGTTTCTTCATCCAACATCAAGGCAAAGTACAAAATACCAGAACGATAGCAGAAGCCGTTTGGGATCGTAGCCAAGTATCCGACAACTTAGTGCGCCAGGTGATCAGTCAACTTAGAAGTCAGTTGAACGATCAACAACGCCCGTATTCAGTTATCAAAACAATTCCTAAGCAAGGGTATTTGTTTGATATTGAAGTGAGTGAACATCACCTTCCCCTCGTCACAGCAGCAATTCAGCAGCAGTTAGAACAAGAAATAGATGCAAAAGAAAACCAAATATCCGAGTTACAATCCACACTCGACAACCATGTGAAAGATACAACGCGAGCGCCTCAACCTCATTCCAACATAAATAAGCCAGATAAAGCGCCGTCAATTCAGAAGCCGTCTCAGCAGCAAGCTCGGCAATCAATGAACCGTTTAATGATATTGTCCATTATCATTGCGGCCTTACTCTCGACTATAATGGGTATTAATCATTTCACACTGCCAGATAATGAAAATGTTACCGTCACGCAGGATGAAAGCAGGAAAGTCATCCCTGTTATATTTCACGATATTGAATTAGACCAAAATAAAGATCTCACTGTCGCTCGCAATGTCTATAACTACCTTTTCTTTGGCCTTAACTCATCAAACAATATTGTGGGTTATCACTATTCTCAACTTACACCAGCGGCAAGAAAACAGTTAACGCCAGACGCTATTTCACTCAAGGGCTGGATTAAAGAGACGAAAAATGGGTATCATCTTAAGCTTCTTATTGATATACCTTCACATTCTGGTGAAATAAAAAAACTTGATGTCACTTTTACTAAGGATGATTTCTTTTCAGCAATTGGCGATCTTGTTCTTTCGTTAAAAACGACCATATCACCTGCTACGCCTGATTATAGTTTTGCGAACCATAGAGTCACCTCAGTGCAAAACTATAATGATTGGCAGGCTATATCAAAAGGTATTTCTCTTTTTTATCAAGGGAAAGGTACGGAAAGTTTTAGTGGGTTATCATCTGAACTTGAAATGATTAAAAGACAAGGCAGGGATAATTACTTAATTGAAGCATTATTTTCTTACATGTCATCGATGAATTATTTAGAGACGAAAGATAGTGAAGATAAACGGTTAGCGCTCAGTTACGCAAAGAGAGCTTTTGAAAAGAATCCACGCTGTAATATTGCCAATATAAGCTTAGGGCTCGCACTGATCGTGAACAATCAAAGTGAACAAGCATATCCTTACTTATTCTATGCTGCGGAAAACTCACCAAGCCCGCTTAGTTACTACTTACTGAGTATCGCAGATCTACAAGCAAACAACCCTAAAGGGGCTGAGTACTATTACCAGCGCTTTAACCGCCTGAGCAAGGGACAAAAGAGCCAACTTGCTGAACTTAAAGCATCTTTACAAAAATCAAACCTTTTCCCTACAAGCAAATAAGCCGATTAATTCTAGTCTCTAGGCACCGTGAAACCCTTAGGGCACGGTGCTTTTACTCTATTCACTCTTTTCGCATGCATGCTCCGACTGTTTGATTTTTGTTTGTTTTTTTCTGAGTTTGTCTTGCATCAGTTAAGTAAAATCTGCCTCCCGTCATACTCTTCACATCAACAAATCATATTAACAATTCAATAGATGTGAATATTATGAAAGACACTCAAAATTCAAACTTCATCAAATCACTTGCATTCAACATTATCCCAATACAAATATTCTTATTTGTTTTTTGGTTCAAGAATGGTTTTATCGATAAAGTATGCGGCGTACTCCTTGGACTTATATCTCCAGAGACGGCTTATCAAGGCGATACCTGGGTAGGTTGGAAAACCTACATTGTCGGTACTTGGGATAAAAGCGCAGTTGGTCACCTTTTTATTAGTCCAACATTTGATTTCATGTTCCCTATTTTAATCATCCTACAATGCATTCCATTCCTGCTTATTTTTCGCTCTGTTATTGCGGGTGAATTTATGCAAGGTAAAGAGCGAGCATGGCTACTAAGGGCTGCTATTGCCTCGTTATTCGTCACCTCTTGCATGGCATTTACACAAACGATTACAGGCGCGAGCGATGGTCAATACCTATGGCAATTCCTTGGTTTTGGCATGGTTGCTCTTATGTACATCCGTAATGAAAACGGAAAGTAATAATTACTATCACCTTTAATTAAATATCCCTTCTATTTTATTGGCACGTTATACAGCGATGTATTACGTGCCTATTTTCACCATGTAAAGAACAATTCGCTCGCGCTAATGTGCGATAGCGCTTAAAACGATAAATTATCTGTATGTTGGCATTTATCGCTCGCCTAAAACGCCAGCAACGTATTACGACAATTGTTAATTAACCACCGTACACACCCAAGCCAATTCATACCCAGAATGCCGAGCGTTGATGGTCGTTTTGATGGCTTTGACGCCCGAAGGCTCATATGTGTTAGTTGCCCTGCCACATATCGAGTGCTAACATTTGTACACACACAAATTTAGGCGCTACTTATGGACACCAGAATTCAATTTCGTGTTGATGACGAAATCAAACGCTTGGCTCAACAAATGGCAGAGAGCCAAGGTCGCACACTCAGTGATGCCTGTCGAGAACTTACAGAGCAAATGGCTGAACAACAAAGAAAAGCATTATCGCACGACTCTTGGTTAACAGAACAAGTTAACCTTGCATTCGATAAGTATGATTCAGGAAAAGCTTCATTTCTTGATAACGATTCAGCAAAAGCCCGAATGGCTGAACATAAAGCAAAAATTCGTAATCGAGGTCAACAATGATTTTATGGGAAGAAGAATCCCTTAATGATCGTGAAAAGATCTTTGAGTTTTTGTATGACTTCAACCCTAGAGCAGCAGAAAAAACTGACGAAATCATAGAGACAAAAGTAGAAAACTTATTAGAGCAACCGCTAATGGGTGTTCAGCGCGACGAAATTCGCGGAAGATTACTCATTATTCCTGAAATCTCAATGATCGTGTCCTACTGGGCTGAAGGTTCAACCATTCGTATCATGCGCGTTCTTCACCAAAAGCAAAAATTCCCAACCGACTGATTTTTTCGGTTGGCGACTAATATCCCAACCAATATATTTTCATCTCGATGTATCGTCAGGCTCTACACCAAACGCATGTAAATTGAAGAAACATTCCGTGTTTTAAAAAACCGTACTCATGACCCTAAACGATTCGACATTTTACTGCTCATTAGTCTACTCGCTTTTATGGTCTATTGGTGGTTTGAAATAATTGCAGAACATAACGGTTGGCACCGTCACTTTCAGGCAAATTCAGTTAAAGACCGGCGCGTTTTATCATTTGTTAAGCTAGGAAAAGAGGTCATCCGACGGCTGGAATATCACATCAATGAACCAGCAATACGCTGGCCACAATCCACCCTAATTCTAATGGCAAGGAACAATTACCGTCCGTAAATTATGTGGGGATCCGCCAGTCACCCAGGTTAATGGCAGAGTTCGCCATCACGACCTTGGCGAACTCATCAGTTTTAAGTTACCTCTTTTTTACACAACGAGAAAAAGCCAGTATAGGGGGAAGCTAACTGGCTTGTTGTCGTTAGTAAAAAATACCGTTATTGCTGAACTGCTTCGGTACGACTGTTTCTACCCGAGACTGTCACACTACGCGTTTTAATCGTTTCAGCATGGTTAACATCAACTGGCGCATAATATGGCAGCCACGTGCTACCACCATCAAGCGAATATTGATTTCTCAAACCAGGGAAACGTGTATTTATCTTCAACTTACCTGCATCAACAACTGCACCAGGCAGAGGGATTCGGTAATTCACACCATGCAGAGGTGGCAACTGCTCATAAATATCAACAGGTTGAATATATTCCAGTTTACTTAAAGCGTACTGGCCTAAGGTATTAGAGAAGGTATCCCAAGCCTGATCCATTGGCGTTTTACCACTTTGATCGATTGGCAATTCTGCTGGCATATTGATTACCCAAGCACGCTCCGCAACACCCAATAATTTAGGGAAAACCAAATACTCCATAATCTCTGGGGATTTCGAGTTTTCAGAGAATAGCTGACCTTGCAAGCCAACTACATTACGTTTACCTTCTTCCGTCAATGAAACCCAGTTTGGATTCCATTCAACAGGATTACCCAGTTTATCTATTTTCCCATTGGCGTAAATATTAAATGGTCGATATTCAAACGCTTTTTTTGTATCGGTATAACCTGCCCAATGATAGCCAACTTCGTCTGGGTGTTTATTGTAAGCTAAATCAAAGTACAAGTTGGTCGCATGCGATAGCACCACATCATAGCCTTTGTTAGCAAAGACATAGGCTTGATGTTCATTACCCCACCCCCACACGTTATTCCAGAATATAGGATACAACTCACCATAATCGACATTACCTGTGCCATTATGGGTTAGTACATCACCCCAACTCGCCATTTTGAATCCATTCTGATTAATAATGGAAACCCAGCGCATGAAAAAGTAATCGAATAACTCGGCATCTGTTTTGCCTGCGGTTTCAGGGTTTTGCTGTATAGCTGGCGACTTCGCCCACCATTCATTGGGCCCTAAATGAGGGAGTTCATCACCGCCGCCATGTAACCGAGTTATCTCCGCACTAGGCACGGCATCATACATTGCCTTTGTTTCGCTGATGACTTTTTCTAAGAAAGCATAAGTACCGTCTAACGATGGGTTCACAATATTATCGGTATAGAACTGCGGTGTGTAATACTCAGATTTATCTAGAGGATCAATCAAGCGATAGCGATTGGCTTCAACAAGATCTGTCTCTTTATATTTATTGTAACGGTACTCCATCGCTTTAATAGCAGCACGGGCATGTGCGGGGAAATCATATTCTAATATGACGTCGATATGACGATCGGCTGCATATTTTAATATGTCTTTAAAATCCTCAGTTGTGTAGTAACCCCAACCTTTGCCTAAAAAATTCTGCTGAGCAATTTCAAACCCTTGGAAATCGGGTTGTACCCCATTATTCGCTTCTATAATATTCTTAGGCTTTCCTTCAATGCCATCTCCAGTATTAAATTCATTGCTTGACCCCATAAAAGTATGAAGCATTTTTGTTTCACTTAACTCATACCCTCGTTTTGCACCAAACTCAGTCAGCTCAGGTAGACCTGGAATTTCTAAACGCCAACCTTCATCGTTAGCTACGTTCATTTCAAATTTATTAATTTTATAATAGGCTAATAAATCAATTAATTTAAAAATAGTCTCTTTACTTTGGAAATTTCGGGCAACATCAAGCATCATGCCACGATACTCAAACCTTGGAGCATCAAGTGCAGTCATCGCAGGTAATACTGCATGTTGCATTTTATTTGCGCTAACAGAAGATTGATAAACATCATTCGGTATCAGCTGACGCAATGTTTGAATACCATAAAATACGCCGCTTGCGTCTTTTCCTTCAATGGTGATGCCATTAAAAGGATCGATATCTAATCGATAACCTTCCTTATCTGCGACACCATCAGCATCTGTATCTAATAAAGGGTTAATGGCTAAGTTTATGACGCCCGCTACATTAGGCTCTGTCGCATTAATTGGGAAGTCGCCCTTCATTAAGTCTTTAAGCGAGCTTTGTAGATATAATGCTTCATTATGTAAGCTTTCTGGTGCTTTGATAGAAGCAGTCCAGCCTAATAGTGTTAGGAATGCACCATCTTTTAACTCAGCCGCCTGCAACTGAGGAACAACTTGGTGCTGCACTGGAACCTGCGATTTTTCTGCGTTATTTTCAGTGAAACGTAATTGGGCGGTTTGAACAGGCATATTGTCGTTAATGCTCTGTCGCGTCTGCTTAGGATCAGATGGATCCATCATAACGTCAACGGAGATAGCGTGAGGCGCCTTGCCATTATATGCGATATGAAAACCTGATGGAGAATCATTCTTCAGCATCTGCCAATATTGCGCGGTGATCATAATCTCTCTAGATTCACCCGGTAAAATAGGCTTAAAGCCAGCCACAGGCTCAAGTACAAAATAGTCACCGCTAGCGGCATCGTCTGCATTTTTTAATAATACATTTTGGTCTAACATTTGTTTTCGCGCATTTATTCCATCTATATTATCTGATGGTAAAACAGATGCTGGCGGCCTTACTGAGCTAAAATAGAGTGACCAACCTTTATCGCCAAGCGTTTCAGTTCCATTATTAGTAATGGTTAAGCTTCCTAAAAATATATTTTCGCCTATATCATGGTCAACGACCTTCCATAGTAATTCGAGTTCATTGGCTTTTGGATGGAATGTTTCGGAATAAGCAGGGTTACTAATTGCAAGCTGTGACATTAAGGCAACCGCTAGTACTTTAAGCGGAAGTTTTATCTGATTCATTTTATCTACTCCATGATAAAAACATATAACGAAGATTTTAAATGATGTGGTTCAACAACTTTCAATAAAGTTAAGTCAGAGGCATATAAATATATGCCTCTTTATGTACCCTTTAACTCTATTTAATATTTATTTATGCAATTAACGTCGATTCGCCATTCTTTTATATTGATGACGTCGTCCACGTAGGGTTAACCCTAATTGCATAATATTTTCAGGGGGTGCAATGCCACTATAACCACCATCACCAATATGAACAATATCAGCACCAGCGGCTTTGCATGCCATAGCAACTTGCTCGATGTAGGTTTGCGATGCTCCCTCTTGTGACGTGCCAATCGCTAACATGCCTAACATACCGCTATTATGCACTGCATCCATCATAGCTTTTGCCATGTCTGCACTGACTCCTGGTGTGGTATAAGGCGCTGGGAACATCATGACATCAGCACCTGCTTCTGCAAATTGGCTCACTATATGAAGGTTATAGTCATTTCCTACCCCGCCAGCATGCATTTTCCCTGCAATGATGATGATATCTTTCGAAACATTGCGCACTAAAGCAATCGCATCCAAAATGGTTTCCTGCGTCACTGCATTACCCGGGTTCCCTGTTAGCATTACGTAATCTAACCCGAGTTCAATCGCTTTTTCGACAGTTTCTTTGGTGACCGTTCGACCAATATCAACATGCGTTACATCACTTGGCACTGGCTCTAAGTTACAACCAATTAAACGCCCGGTTGCGGCTTTTACTTGTGAAATCGTCATGACTTCATCGGGATTTTCAGACAAGACCTTAATCGCAGGTTTCATTACATCAAGGCAATTTAGTGTAATCATATCTGCGCCAAAGGCTGCCGCAATCTCTGCGCCTGAAACCATATCTATGGGTGGTGTTATCGCAACAACATTTTCCACCATAACGGTGCGGCCTTCTGAGTTTCGAATACTCTCTACTAATTGCTGACGAGAGGCTGTTTCAAAATCATGGGCGGTATAATCAAATATTCGCTTCTGCATAGCTGTCATTCCTTTGAGCTTCTAATTGCGTTAATTTATGTTGAACTGCCACCATCTCTTCAGCTAAGTCTCGGCAAAGCATAGTGGTCATAATATGATCTTGAATATGGGTCAAAATTAAAGTCATCTTGACTTTACCTGCCCCTTCATCAAAACCGATCAACGCAGTCTGTGTTTTATGGACTGCGACTAGGGCTTGGTCGCTATCTTTTAATAGACGTAGTGCTTTTTCATTATCACCCTGCCGAGCGACTTGCATAGCTTCCATGCAGGCAGCACGCGCTTCACCTACTTGGCACAATAAGGTCATCAAGAATTCTTCGCTAATGTCTTCACTGCCCTGAATTACCATATCCATTAACTTGCCTCCGTAGGTACAAGATCTTCCGCGCTATCTGCTGCTGCATTCATGGCTTTTTCTTCAGCTAACAGCTGCTTTTCATGCACTTTTAAGAATGGATAAAACACTAAGCTACTCACTATGATGCTACTTAATACCACTAAAGCAGCTGTACCCGAGTTCGTCGCAATAATTGCTCCGATAGGTGCTGGCATTGTCCAAGGTGGAATCGCAATAATTTTTGCTACAAAGCCCGTTTTAAAGGCCAGCCAAACAATCGTGGTATTGAGTGTTGGTGCTAATAGCCAAGGGATGAAGTAGATAGGGTTCATAACAATCGGCGTACCAAAAATAACAGGTTCATTAATATTAAAGGTGCCCGGGATTATCGACATTTTACCGATTGTTTTTAGTTGAGTTGCTTTAGAACGCATCATCAAGAGCACTAACCCCCATGTCCCTCCGGCCCCACCAACAAAGATGAAGAAGTCCATAACAGGGTTAATAAATATCGCTGGTAATGGTTGTCCAGCAGCCAAAGCATCTTGGTTTAAGCCAAGGTTGATCAATAGCATAGGACCAATAATGCCACCCACAACCGAACCACCATGAATCCCGCTAAACCATAAGAGTTGCACGATCAACACAGCAATCAAACAAGCGATATAACTGTCAGATGCTAAGACTAAGGGTTGAAATAGCTGCATGATTGCAGACGGGATTTTTAGATCGTATTGACCTAAAAACACATTAATTCCCATAACAATAAATGAAATAAAGACGATAGGAATAAGCAGATCAAACGAGGCCGATATCTTAGGTGGCACGGCTTCAGGCATCGTAATACGTATGTTGTACTTGATCAGCAAGCGCTGCATTTCAGGCACTAATAGACCACATAAAATAGCAGTAAATGCACCAGTCCCCCCTAAAAATGCGCCGGGTAAAACACCCCCGACGTCCTTCACATTGATCATAGGAGCAACTGCAAGTAAGAATGCAAAAATTGAGAGCATGCCTGAGTTCATTGCGCGTAGTTTATAAGATTCAGCAAGGCTAAACCCAATACCAAACGCGGCGTATAAAGCGAAGATCCCCATACTAAGCTGAAATGGGGTCATGATATTTTCTTTGCCAATCAGCTGAATTAATCCATGCCAACCATCAAAAAAGAAATTACCTTCTGATGGTGGGAAAGCCAGCACCAGTAATAATGATCCAACAATCAGAAATGGCATGGTTGCAACAAAGCCATCTTTAATTGCATTCACATGCCTTTGAGCGGATATTCGCCCTGCAACCGGAGCAACAACATTTTCGATAAAATTAAGGACTCGATCAAATATAGCCATTGTGCTACCCCTCCGTGACGGTATGTGCGTGATACAAACTCACAGCCTGCGCAAGGACAGCGTCACCTTTTAGCAAGCCATAATTCATCATGTCGATCAGACCGCATCCCTTTCCTTGCTCATTAGCGATACGTTTAAATTCTTCGTATTTAAATTTAACTTGTGGCGCCACTAAACACACATCGCTCCACTTGATGCACTCTTCAAATTCTGAAATGGAATGCGCAGAAATCTCGCATACTAAGCCTTTTTCTTTTGCCGCTTGCTCCATCCTACTCACGAGCATGCTGGTCGA
Source organism: Photobacterium kagoshimensis (assembly GCF_050337045.1). Lineage (NCBI taxonomy): Bacteria > Pseudomonadati > Pseudomonadota > Gammaproteobacteria > Vibrionales > Vibrionaceae > Photobacterium > Photobacterium kagoshimensis. Next base: position 85,454 of record NZ_JAKJSO010000010.1, read on the forward strand.
CATGCCAGCAGCACAACATAAAAATATTTTCATACTGTCTCTCCTTAGATAGTCACAATTTGGTCGTCACGATTTGATATTCAATACCGTCAAACTAATCATGTTACTTATCAATGAAACCGGTTACTGAAACCGGTTTCATTTATACTAAGAGAAGCAGTTAAGCGCATGCTTATTTGCTAATAATTGCCAAGCCAGTCAATCTATTTAAATGCAACGAAGTGTGTACCAAGCGTCGATTTGAGAGGGTGAGCATCTTTAGAAGAATAGCGAAGGTGATCAATAGGCTGTGTCCTCATAACATTTATGAAAAAGCAGCCTATTGAGTATCAAAGAGGTAGATGTAGCGAGTAAACGGTATTACGGCGAAACAGCTTGGGTTGAATCTCGAATAATGAGTTGGCCACGCATAATGTCTGATTCAAACGTTTCTTTCTTTTCGACCAACTGCTGAGCAACCAACATAGCTTGTGCCATCACTTCCTGAATTGGGACATCAACTGTGGTCAGTGAGGGGGTGACAAACGGACTACAGGGATCATTATCTATGCTTACGATAGAGATATCACGTGGGATCTGTATACCATGCTCGTTCAGCGCTTTTATACAGCCAATCGCAATATCATCTGAAGCAATCACCATGGATGACGGTAAGTTCCCGCTTTCTACTATCTTTTTACCTGCTTGATAGCCTTCAATATAACCAAATTCAGACGTACTAAACTGAGCCGAGATCCTTAGTTCAGCTCGATGATTGATAGCATCTTGAAAGCCGGTCAGCCGAGAGTGAGATGTTGGGGTAATAGGCTTTGGTCCTAAGTACATCATAGAACGGTGACCAAGTTGAATAAGGTGCTCCACGGCCATCTCTACCGCGTGTTTTTGATCAAATGCGATGGAATAACCCGCGTCATCAGGTAATTCACGGCCCACGTTCACCAAAGGAATATCAATAGACTGATTAAGTGCGATGATTTGCTCAGATGTTAACTGACGGCTATACAATACAATGACATCGCATTTTTTTTCCACCAGCGAATGCACTGCTTTTAATTCAGATTCTGCGTGATTATGCCCATCTGCAATTAATAATTGCTTTCCCATTAAATCGGCACTAACAGAGGCTTGCTTTAATAAGATGCCAAAGTAACTACCGGTGAAATCAGAAAGCACTAAACCAACACTATTACCACTTTTCGTTGCTAAGGCTTGCGCCACAGAACTGGGTTTATAGTTAAGTTCGGACATAACCTGTCTAACCAATAAACGGGTACTTTCTTTAACTTGCCCAGTCCCATTAATCACCCGTGATACCGTTGCTTTTGATACACCAGCAATGCGAGATACATCAGAAATTGTTGCCATTCATCCCTCGGCATAACATTCAAAACTACATCTTGTTCAGCTAAGAAAGATACCAGATTTCAATATCTTTAACAGCGCAACACCACACGTTAATCCATAATAACAACATGTTTGAACAATTTACGCTTAAATAAAATACTATGGCTGCAATAACTGATTTAGATGAATTACTACAAACAATGTCACCCAAAGTACAAGCTGGCAGCTATGTATTTTGTACCGTCAACGGAATGCTAAAGGATTACCTTGCCCTCGATCCTATTGCTTTTTTTCATGAAGATGAAGGGATCACACTGGTACTTAACAAGCAAGTCGCACAAAGAGCTGATTTAGCGTTTGATGGCGTATTTAAGTTAATTACATTAACGGTTCATTCTAGCTTAGAAGCTGTTGGCTTAACCGCTGCTGTAGCGAGTAAATTAGCCTCTTATGGTGTCAGTGCCAATGTGATTGCGGCCTATTATCATGACCATATTTTTATCCAAGAAGAGAAAGTGAATATCGCTATGTCAGCACTGGCAGAATTTTCTGACTAGCCGTTAATACGTAACTTCACCCTGCGATCCACACTTGCATCGCAAGGTGAAATATATTGCCCCTATTAGCACTTTTTCCTTTTCGCCAGACCAACTCCTAATGTATTGTGCGCGGGTGAAAAGTATCCCTTCGATACACATCACGTTTCTTGCTCTGTAACCGAACACTTTCCTTCTACCTTTTAACCTAACTAGGTATGACGCCTTCTAGGCATTACAGAGACACACTTTTTACCATTTATCTTAACTATTAGCGGTATCCATCTTGAACACCACCTATAAATACACACTTGCTGGCTGTATGGCCATTTTATTGTGGAGCACAAATGTTGCTTTCATTCGAAATGTGACCGAACAATTAGGCCCCATAGGTGGGGCAGCAATAATATATACCGTCAGTGCAACGCTACTGGCTATTTTTATTGGTTTACCCAACCTTAAACGCTTTTCTATTAAATACTTAATATTAGGTGGCGCGCTATTTGTCTCGTACGAAATGTGTTTGGCGCTAGCGCTAGGGATGGCAAATGATCGCCATCAAGCCGTTGAAATGGGTGTCATTAACTACTTGTGGCCAAGCCTCACTGTACTGCTTGCCGTATTAGCCAGTAAAAAGTCGGTTAACCCAGCTCTTTACCCTGCGATGGCGCTTTCATTTTTTGGAGTTGCTTGGACAGTAAGTGGTGAGGACGGTTTATCAATCACTCAACTAACAACAAATATCGCTTCAAACCCTATTAGCTACTGTTTGGCTTTTGTTGGGGCATTTTTGTGGGCAACCTATTGCAACCTCACTAAACGCTTAGCAAAAGGTGAAAATGCGATCACTTGGTTCTTCATTGGCACCGCCATCGCACTATGGATCAAATACGCTTTTAGCAATGAACCAGCGTTAACGTTTTCGATAGACGCAAGCATAGATTTGGTGCTTGCCGCGACAGCAATGGGCGCAGGCTATGCACTTTGGAATATTGCCATCATTAACGGCAATATGGTGATGTTAGCCACTATGTCTTATTTCACCCCTATTTTTTCGACTTTCTTTTCGGCGATGCTACTTGATCTCGAACTCACTGCGACCTTCTGGCAAGGGGTTGTCATGGTAACGATTGCATCTTTAACATGCTGGGCTTTAACGAGAAAAAGGTAGCGACCCTCCCTTCAACTCTGATTAACCCCCAATAAACAAACATTTATTGGGGGTACTTTATATTAAATAGACGCCAAGACTGCATCGATCGTATCAACAACCTGCTGTGCTTTTGCTTCATTAAGCGCATCAGGATGAGGTTGGCTAAACTGACCAATATCGTTGTCAAAATACAGGCCGAATGCACCTGCAAAATCGCCCGATAGCGCGGCACGACAAAGAATATCAGCACCTATGGTTAGATCCCCACCTGCGACACCGTAAGCATCTTTTACCATTTTGCTACCAAGCATAGACGCAGGGTTAACCGAGACAATCATAGGTCCTGTCTCTTTCAGCGCTAATCCCATCACGCGAGACCACATGGTTAAAGCTAATTTACTTTGTGCGTACGCTGCACCATCAGAAAGTTGACCATTACCCGCCAATGCAGATACATCCACTGGTGATTGCGCTGCTGACGACAGGTTAACAACACGGCTTTCTACTCCTAACAAAGGCATCAAATGTTTAGTTAACAAATAAGGAGCGATTGTATTCACCGCAAAACGTACGTCTAACCCATCAGCAGTTTCTCGCTGTGGCGTGGTAAATACACCTGCATTATTAATCACGACATCGATGGCTGAGTGTTTTTGGGCAATATCATTAGCCAGTTGAACAACATCACTCATTACAGACAAATCAGCAACAAAGCTTTCTATTACCGCATCAGCGCCAGCCTCTTGACGAAGATTGGCTAACATAGTTTCCGCTGTAGCTAACTTAGCTTGGTTACGCCCATGCAATAAAACCTGATGCCCTTGAGCAACCAACTTTTTAGCCGTTTCTAAGCCAATGCCATCCGTTGCCCCTGTTACCAGAATTTTTTTTGTCATGGTGTACTCCCAACTTGAATAAATGCTACAGAACCCTGTATCAATGAGTTATCAGCATACTGCTAATTACCCTCCGTGATAATTAGCGGCTGATCAAAAACAGTTTTAATCAAACATTGATAATCCATGTACGCCAATATTTATTACCACGCTTAATAGTTAAAGCACCAACCCATTAGTCAAGCTTCAAGGTGCTTACTCCCCCTATTCTAGCTGCTCCCTTAAACTTGGCTTCATTCCTGTTCCAGACCAATTTAAGGTAGCCCCATGAAAAAGACTTTTTTATCTCTAACTCTAGCAACACTTATGGTTTCAAGCCTTGCCAACGCAGTTCCATCAGAAGGTAAGGTTCGCGCCGATATGGGTATTACAGAATCAAACCTACTTGCAGCGGATCAAAACCGTTATACCTACAAAAACATGCAAGAGTTTATGAAAACCAAAAACATCGACGCTGGTGCTATGGCGCCAATCATCTTAGAAAGTGCCAAGGCTCAGTTAGGCAGCGTTGAATTTACGCACAACGGCAAAAAGATGGACTTACAAACAATGCTCAAAGAGCATCGAGCTGATGCATTTATTGTACTGAAAGATGGCAAAGTGGCACATGAACAATACTTTGATGGCCAAACCGAACGTACAAAGCACCAAATGATGAGTGTAACCAAATCGTTCACTGGTATTTTAGCTGCAACTTTGATTGCAGAGGGAAAACTAGATCGCGACGCACTTGTGGGAACCATTGTGCCTGAACTAAAAGGTTCAGCCTACGCCGATGCAACAGTGGGACAAGTCATGGACATGACAAACAACGTGAAATATTCAGAGGCTTATGAAAATCCGAACGCTGAAGTGTTTCAACACATGAAGACATTTGGCTTTGCGCCAATGGAAGACGGTTACAATGGCCCAAAGACTATTCATGAGTTCTTAAAGACACTTGAAAAAGTAGGTGATCGGCCACACGGTGAAGAATTTCATTACATTTCAGCAAATACAGATGTCGTGGCATGGATACTTGAAAAAGTAGAAGGCAAGTCATTCAATCAAATCATGTCAGAACGTATTTGGTCTAAAATTGGTGCCGAGCGTGACGCTTTCGTTATTGTTGACGAAGAAGGCATCTCACTGGCATCTGGCGGCTTAAATGCAACCGCACGTGACCTAGCAAAATTTGGCCAGTTACTGGCAGATCAAGGTAAGAACCTCCATGGGGAACAGATACTACCGGCTTCGGCTATTGCATCAACTCAAGCTGGTGGCAGCCCAGTGAAATTTGAAAAAGGCGGTTACAGCTATGATGGCGCCACCTTAGAAGGTTGGAGCTACCGCAACCAATTTTGGCACACTAATAACGAGAACCAAGCATACACGGCATTGGGAATTTTCGGACAGTGGATCTACGTTGACCCAACAGAAAATGTTGTGGTCATTCGTCAAGCAAGCATGCCAACTTCGATTGATGACGCTAAAGATGCTGAGATGATCAGTGCTATTAACGCGATTATTAGTAAGCTTAAATAAGCTGATTTAGATTAAAAAATAAGGCGAGCCGCATGACTCGCCTATTTTGTACATCCCTCACCCTAACGCTCTCTTAGCGCGACTGAGTCATCCATATTACTTTCACTGCCTCGCTTCATAGCGACCAAATAGAAGGCGTACTGATTGGGGGGAACGCCATACACACTAATCGATTTAGTTACTGATTATCCAAATCTCGAATTTTCTTGGCAGGAATACCACCATACAGCGTATCTGGCGGAACATCTTTATTCACCACAGAACCTGAAGCAATCACTGAACGCGCCCCTATCGTCACCCCTTGGTTAATCACAACATTGCCACCAATCCATACATCATCTTCGATTTTGATCGGTTTGCTGTGTGTTTCCCATGCCCGACGCTCACGATAATCTAAACTATGGCTGGCCGTATAAAACTGGGCGCTAGGACCAATAAGTACATTATTACCAATTTCTATCGGTGCATTATCAAGCATAGTGACGCCCATATTCAAAAAAGTCCCGGCGCCTATAGAAATCGTTTTACCGAACTCACAATGAAACGGTGGGCAAATCAGCGTTTTCTCGCCAATACTTGCGAGAAGCTGTTGCCACAGATGTTCAGCATGCCCAACGGGGACTTTGTTAATCTCTTGCTGGAGCGCAAACGAACGATTTCTGATCTCGGCAATTTCTGGATCGAGCCCATTAAAATTCGATCCTTGCACCATTTTTTCAAATTCAGTCATCTTCATACTCCACACTTACTTTTTATTCAGTTTTTTATTCTGCTTTCTTTGTTGGATCTTGTTTGCCCACAAGGTTCTTGATGTGCGCAAGCTCACTTTGGCAAACAATCTAACCATCACCGTTTAGCTTGCGCCAAACTTTAAAATATGTGGCCTTAAATAAAGGTGAACAGGCTCGCACATTCCCAAAAGCATAATAAACCACCCTATCAATAGCCGACTTATTGAGCACAACTGAATGCAAGCTCGATTGTGAACCACTCAAAATGCAATAACTTAACATTATCATATTAATAAAAAACCATAATTTAAGTTTATCCCTTATCACCATTAAGATTGCTCTATCGAATGAGGTTTAGGTAGCTCGTCACATCCCTACCGCTCAGTGCTAACTCACACTTACAAAGGTCGTATATGAAATTTTTACACACCATGATCCGCGTTGTTGACCTAGAAAAATCAATCGCCTTTTACACCAAAGTACTTGGAATGAAAGAGCTTGATCGTTCTGACAATCCAGAATATCGCTACACGCTTGTATTTGTTGGGTATGAAGAAAATGGCACGACCATAGAGTTAACCCATAACTGGGACACTGACCAATATGAAATGGGCAATGCCTTTGGTCACTTAGCGCTCGGTGTCGACGATATTTATCTCGCCTGCGACAAGATTAAATCCTTAGGTGGCAAGGTCACCCGAGAGCCCGGCCCAGTGAAAGGTGGCACAACCCATATCGCTTTCATTACCGATCCTGATGGCTACCAAATCGAATTGATTCAACTAGGTTAATTTTCTGAGGAAGAACACATGAAAAATGCATTATTTCAACCTATTCAGCTAGGCACACTTTCTCTTAAAAACCGAATTGTCATGCCTCCAATGACGCGCTCTCGTGCCAGCCAGCCAAGCAACGCAGCCAACGAACTTATGGCGACTTACTACGCCCAACGCGCCTCAGCAGGGCTTATTGTTGCTGAAGGCACACAAATTTCAGCCATGGGGCAAGGCTATGCTTGGACACCGGGGATCTACACAGCAGAGCAAATTGCAGGCTGGAAAAAAGTAACTGACGCCGTTCACCAACAAGGCGGTGCTATTTTTGCCCAACTTTGGCACGTAGGTCGCGTAACCCACCCTGACAACATTGGTGGAGAACAACCAATTTCATCTTCAGCATTAAAAGCTGAAAACGTAAAAGTGTTTATCGACAATGGTACGGATGAGCCAGGGTTTGTTGATGTGGTTGAACCGCGAGAGATGACGAAAGCTGACATTAACATGGTGATAGAGCAATACCGTCAAGCCGCCCTCAATGCGATTGAAGCAGGCTTTGATGGCATTGAGCTTCATGCAGCGAACGGTTACCTAATAAACCAATTTATTGATTCTGAAGCCAACAACCGTACCGACGAATACGGTGGCTCGATTGAAAATCGCTTACGTTTCTTAGGCGAAGTGGTTGCCGCTATGGTCGATGCCATTGGCGCTGATCGTGTTGGTGTGCGTTTAGCACCATTCACTTCATTAAATGGCACCGTTGATGCGACCCCTGTAGACACTTATACCGCAGCTGCCGCTTTACTAAACACATACAAAATTGTCTATCTTCACATTGCAGAAGTCGACTGGGACGATGCACCAGACACACCACAAGGCTTCAAACAAGCGGTACGTGATGCTTACCAAGGCGTCATTATTTATGCCGGTCGCTACGATAGCAAACGTGCAGAGCAAGCCATTAAAGACGGTGTGGCTGATATGGTTGGTTTTGGTCGTCCATTTGTGGCGAACCCAGATCTGCCAAGCCGTATTGAACAAGGTCATCCACTCGCACAACACGACCCAAGTACTTTATTTGGCGGTGACGAAAAAGGGTTAACCGATTACCCAACTTATGCGCAATATCGACTGGCTATCTAGCCTTCTTATATGCATTACGCTAGACCAGAAATCAGATCATAAGTAATAGAACTAATAGCAACCTCAACAATGGTCAGGTTGCTATTTTGATACCTCAATCCATTCGCCGTTTAGCGACAAGCCTTGGATTATCCGTTAAAATTCATAGCAATTAGAATAACAGGCTGTATTGATATGAAAATTTCCGTTGATGGTGGTTCATTTAAGGTCGCAATTGAGACTGAATACGAAGGTTTGGTTGTTGAAGCCACACAGATCTTCCATGAGACGCGTGAGCAAGCAAAATCCAATGACAAAGCAATCCTACGCTTTCTACAGATTATTTTGGAACACCGTGAAAGCGATGATGCGATTGGCTATTCAGTATTAGGCTTACTGGGCTGGTATAACGAAGTGATCGATCCGGTGCAAGACCAAGATATCGAGTTAAATCTACCTAAAATATTGCCACATTTGATCAATCCAGCGGGCGATTTAACGGCAACCAGTGACAATGAAAGCAATACATTTAAGCACTAAGGCTTTTATATATTAAGACTTTGTGTACTAAAAATTAAGCGCTCTAACTCTAGGCGCTTAATTGACTCTATTTTGCCCTCTCGATTACATAGCGATGGTTTTATTTATTCCAACCTCCGCAACAAAATCTCTGTCATGGCTCACTAAGATAAAGGCTCCTTTATACTCATTCAGTGCTGCGGATAAAATCTGCTTTGATTCGATATCTAAATGGTTATCGGGTTCATCTAACAGCAGTAATGGCGAATGCGCAGCATGGCTAACAATAAGCATAGCCAGCTTCATTTTCTCCCCCCCACTCAAACATTCAAGCTTGCGATACACGGCATCGCGTCGAAAACCGATTCCCGCCAATAAAATTCGGGCATCACTTTCTGTTAAACCATCACAGTGTTTGAGTAAGCTCTCAAGTAAAGTGTTTTCGTGCTCAAGCAAGCCAAAATGTTGATCGAGATAGACAGTGTCAACATTCAATTTAACCGAACCTGTATAGTCAGAATGTACGCCTTGGATTGCTTTCAACAAGGTTGATTTACCGCAACCATTATCACCTTGCAGATAACAGCGTTCAGCATGCGACAAAGTGAATGACAATGAATTCCCACGCCCATACTTCAATCGGCACTTTTCAATATTCAATAATGACCTTTTCTTTACCACCGAAGATTGTTGCAGGTACAAAGTCTGCGGTTTGAGCTGCTCCCTTTGTTTTTTCAGTGCTTGTAGCTTATCGAGGTTTCGCTCTTGCTGGTTCTGTTGATTGATCACAGCAGCAGATCGGCTTTGCCCAGCTTTGTCTTTCATGGCATCGAGTAAAATCTTGGGCTGACTACCTGTTTTCCTCAGCTTATTTCCATGCGCTTCACGCTGTTGTGCTTTCTCTTTGCTGGCTTGTGCCTGACGCTCTAATCGTTTTTGTTCAGCGCTAAGGTACGAGATTTTTTTATCTAAGGCCTCAGATTTGGCCGATGATTGCGCCAAGAAAACATCATAGTTCCCTTTAAAATAACCTAACCCTAAGCCTGTTAATTGATAAATAGCATCAACATGCCGGAGTAAGTCTCGATCATGACTGATAAGCAGCACTTGCCCGTCAAATTGGTCAAGTTGCTCAATCAACCATGCCCGACCTTGGCTATCTAGGTGGTTAGAGGGCTCATCGAGTAACAAAATATCTGCGTCTGATTGAAACAAGAGATACAGCTGTAACAGTGCTAATTGTCCACCACTTAAAGCATGGCAATAGTCATCAAGGCGGGCATCAATCCGCAATGCTTTTAGCACGCTAAGCGTTTGCGCTTCTATATCCCAATCGTCACCAATCAGGTCAAAGTCGCGTTGTTCACAACTTCCCTGCTCAATAGCTCGTAACGCTATCAGCTTTTCTTTGATTCCCAGATAATCAGCAATCTGTTGTTTGCTCGCTAACAAATCTGACGGTAACTGGGAATAATGCGCGATTTTCGCCTGACATGTCACCTTCCCTAAAGTAGGGCTTGTTTCGCCCAATAATAGCGATAGAAATACAGATTTACCGACGCCATTTCGCCCTACCATCCCAGTAAGGCGGTCAGTGAGGCTAAAGTTAATATCGCGAAATAACCACTCGCCCGTATCGAACTGAAATGACAATTTGTGTGTAAATAATGCAGGCATAAAAATACCTCCCTTTACGTTTTAAACTGTAAAAGGGGCTTGGTCGTTACTTAAGTACGATCGTCGAAGAACAGGTAAACCGTTCTTTAATGACAATAGTGATATTTTCTGCAAGATAGAGATGACGAAGTAACGCCCACTAACCCCGAGTGTCCAAATGATTTGAGATTTATTGGATGTCAGGAAGTTAGTACTTCATTATGGCGTTAAATCCTATTGAGGTGATGGCATCAATTCTATCTTCATCTCAAGTGAAGCGTCAACTCAACCACAGAGATAAAAATTGATGTAACTCTTACTACATAATGAACACTTTGAAATGAAAAAAGCACCACATTGTGGCGCTTTACTCAATAAGCAGCTATTCAATTAAACCAATTGACACTTTATTTACCGCTCATTACAGCTTGGTCCAAGCATCTTGCCAATACAGGCTATCCGCTGGGGCATACGATGCACTGGCGCACCATGCTGTATATGGCCACGGCTTACATTCGTAAACACCGTTATCTGCACCAAGCACTTTGTCACCCGCTTGGTAACTCACACCCGCTTGATATGGTGGGTAATCACCAGAAGGTGGGGTTACTGTACCTTCTTCTTTCACGGTAAATGGCGCGGTAAACACCACCGTTTCACCGTCTGCGGTTGTACCCACGACGTCTAATGTGTAGCGCCCTGCATCAGCGTTAAAGATATCAAGCGTGATCGCTTTGGAATCAACAAGGTTTACTTTCGCTTGATTCATTACAACGCCTGCACTGTTAGATGCCATCACGGTGACATCAAGTGCTTCATTCGCAGTTAGCGTTAGCGACAAACGCACTTCCCCATTCACAGCCATATACTCAGAGGCAAGACCTGCGATATTAAGTTCAGCATCGGGATCGGGCGTTTCACCACCACATGTGTTGTCGGACACTTTTTTCCACACGCCCCACTCACCAGTTGTGCCTGGTTCATCACCACGCGTCCACCAGCCCGCTTCCCAAGTCGCACCATTATGCGAAACTTGATCACCTTCTACGTAGGTTGTGGCTGCATTCCATTCATTTGCACAGCTACTGCCGTCACTCACAACAACTTTACGCTCAGCACGCACCGTTTGGTTGGCGCTATCAGTCACCGAATATTGAAGCGTGTAGCTACCTGCACGGTTTGTATCAACAGCCCCTGTTACGCGGATCTGATTGGTCAATTCACCGTCTTCCGCATCCGTTGCTGTGACATTGGCTAAAGGATCAAACGTTGCACCAATCATTACATTGGTATCTTTCACGCCGTTCAATACCGGCTTTTGGCTATAAACTTCAATACTGCGCGCTTTGACGGTTTCGTTGTCATCGCTGTCTTGTACTCGGTAAGTTAAGACGTATGTCCCAAGCTGACGTACATCGACACTGCCCTCAACAACGATTGAACCTGTTAGGTCACCGTCTTCTTTATCAAACGCCGTAACATTCGCTAATTCATTAAACATCTCACCATACAACACGCGAGTATTCTCTACCCCTTTAAAAACAGGTTCGCCTTCTGCTGGTGGCGGTGGTGTTTGACCATGTACGAATGGGCCATAGTTGTTAATGAACGTCTCACTGTAGGCTTGGCCTGACGCATTGGTGCCCATATCCCAGTTCACCGACCATGTCATCACACCGCGTAATGGTTGTCCTTGCTTGTTCAAGCGCTCAAATGCATCGTAGAGATCTTGTGGATCTTGTACATAGCCTGTTGCGGCAGCATCAATGCTTGATGGAATACCAAATACCAGTTTACTACTAGGGATTTTATGGAAGCCACGCGTCCCATTGGCGAGTGAATCTGAAATATAGTAAATAAATTCTTCTTTTAACGCATCGTTGTTTTGAGCAATCCAGCCAACGCCTTCAACCCAAATCCCATCGCCACCTTGGTTATAAAACTGCGGGTTAATCCAGTCGTAGTAACCTTCAAGGCTCTCTATGTATGGCACGTATTTACCGCCCGAAGTTAAGTATGGAAACTCAGGTGCCATGGTAATCAGGAAGTTTTTACCCTGCGCTTTATAGTGATCTTTTACAATGCGTAACGCGGCAGGGATAACTGTTTGGTTATCTGCAGCAGTAACGGCAGCCTGCTCTAGGTCGATATCTAAACCATCAAAGCCATAAGCGTCCGTCACACGGATAATTTCTTCTGCGAACGCTTGTTCGTCTCCAGCTTTTAATTCAACGTGTGCATCTGCACCGCCTAACGCGATAAGCACAGAACGACCTTGCTTGTTCAATTCACCGATCTGCTCGGTAAACTGTTGCTCGGATAGACCTATGGTTGGATCTAAACGGAACGTCGGAATACGACCTTCAGCAACATCGAACACTTTCATAAATGAAACATTCACCACGTTGTACATTGGATTTACTGCTTCCAATGTTACACACGGTGCGTTACCGCCTTTATAACCAGCGCCATCACACCAGTTGTGCCAGTAACCAACGACCACACCCGCTTCCGGGTTAACCATTTTTGCGCTATCAGCGTATGCTGCGCCAGAAAAAGCAACGATACCTAAAGATATTGCGAGTTGGAGTGCATTACGTTTTAACATCTCTATTTCCACAAAAGTCGCTGTGGTTATCACAGCCATGACACTTATTTTAGTCATCAAATTTTGTGTTTAGGTATAGAAATTTCTACTTCAATGTACTGTTTTTTATAAGATTGAGATCTTCTGTCACATTTTAAAAACTAACTATATTTAAAAATTGACGATTTCACCAATATACCCATTAAGTCAAAAATGAAATTTAAAATCCTTAAATAACAATAGAATAACCGACAAAATAAGCTTAAATCACATGCGTTTGGTTAATGCTATTACTAGGTGCCATAATACGAAGTAAAACGACAAATGCGGTTACTTACTGATGCGTAGATTTGACTAAGTGCAGTCTGAAAAATTAGGCGAGGTCAGTAGCAATGCTGCAGTATAGAAATAAGTAGGAAGGAAATATCATAATTCACTCCCCCTCGAGTTGAGGAGGAGCTTAATCGCGTCTTGCATTAATCACGCTTTAAAGGCCGAATAACCGATTCTAAGCCTTCAATCTTAAACTCTAATGCCAGCGCCAGCAGTGTACCCAGCTCACCTTCAGGGAAGCCCTGCTTGCGAAACCACAGTAAATATTCTTCTGGTAAATCAATAAGCACGCGACCACTGTACTTACCAAACGGCATCTTCATGTTCGCGAGCTTTACCAAGTGTTCTTTCTGAAACATAGTTCAAACCTGTATTAACTTGGTGTAGATAATACCAAGGTTATTGGTCGCTATCTAATGGCTCTTGGTTATTTTTAAAATGCAGCGAAACATAAACAGGTACACTCGGTACTATGGTATTAAGTTTGGCGATTTCACGTAATGCCTCTACCCCTTCATCAAGCTTAAATTTGGCTGCATCAACCACCACAGGCTGAAGTGAATTAGCAAGAAGATCGCCATTTTCAAGCTTGGTGATCTGCAAGTTTGTTTCTAGCGTTTGCTGCTGACCGTGAAGCTCTAGGGTAAACAACACTGGGAGCATAAGAGTTTGACCAACCTGCATCGCTTCTAGCTGTTTACTATCAAGCTGAGCATCCAAAATTGCGCTAGGAAACAAATCGGTATTAAACAACATGGTGCGCATACGCTCATCACGAATATCAATATTAGTATCGACACTCGCTAAACTAATCACAACATGCGCTTTTCCCGAATCTGACAGTGTGCCTTGGAGTGCAGAAAAAGAATGGTTTTCGATAACACTTGCGTTTTTAACCGATAAAAAATTTATCGATGAACTGTCATTCTCTAACATCCAATCCGCGAGTGCCGCAGGTGCATTAACCATCGCGAGTGCAACCAATAGCGCTTTAGCTTTAAACATTCATTTTCCCTTACAATGAGTTGTGATGATTAAAACTATAGATGATTTATTGGGTGAGCAGCGTAACACCGCAGAGCACTCCCCACCGTAAGCATCCAGCTGCATATTGCTATTTGTGACTACAACAAAAGAATACTAGCCAAACATCCAGTACTGTATAAAAAACAATCACACTGGAGTATTTAAAATGCAAATTGATGGACATCACACTTTAACTTATGTTGTTGCTAGAATGGCTGGTATGGAACATACCAATGCAGAAAAACTAGCATACTGCGCACAATATGTAGATGAAGCAACAAACTCGGAGCCTATAAGATTCCAAAATGGTGCAATGTTCAATCGAATATCATCCGCTCATAAAATGCTGGACTATAGAAATGGAAATGAACTCGCTAACCACTTAGCATGGATCCCATTTCATTTTTTGCCTGGAAACGATGGTCTGAAGAGCGGCTCGATACCGAATGGTGGTTTTATTGAGCGTTTAGTCTGTAAACCAGATAGCCCTGTTGCTCGAGATATGCTCCGTTCAGTCAGTAAATATCGTCAAACCCCACTTAGTCTATATATTATGGGAATTGCTCTACATGTGTATGCCGATACATTTTCTCACCAAGGGTTCGCTGGTGTTAGCCATAAAATTAATGATGTGAAAAATATTGAATCTGACGAAGATGAAAGCTTACTAGATAGAGTTAGGGATAACATTCTGAACTGGAGCGTGTCATCAGTATCACCACTCGGCCATGGGCCTGCACTTTCTTTTCCAGACCGTCCATACATTACTTGGACTTACGAAGATGGAGAAGGTAACACTATCAAGAGAGATAACACTCAAGACTTCTTAAAAGCAGCCAACCAAATGTACAAAGTCATTAAATGTTACCTTGAAGAAGATGAATCAATGAATATTGATAGTCAAGATGACATGCCTCCAGAAAAATTAAAACTTATTGAAAACGCATTGAAACAGTTCAAAGATGAGAATGGAGAAGAGCGACACAAACAATGGTTAAAGTGGATATCGCAAGGAAAGTTTAATTTTGATCCTGTTGAGCTGAAATTTTTAGCTCACGGAAAAGGTAGTTGGAAAGAAATTGCACGAGGAAAAGCTGTTGCTTCACCAATGTCTAGTGATCTAATTACTTATCACTACGACGAAAGCTTTATAACATCTGACTGGAAATATTTTCACGATGCACTCAAAACATATAGGCTAGACATTATAAGAGATGTGCTTCCTAAGTATGGTATTTGTGTCGCCTAACAAGCTAATTTCATTAATCTCTATCGAATCAGCTTAATTTGACTGATTCGATAGCTAACAAAAACCACCCGTAGGTGGTTTCATTTAGCGTAGCGTTAACGGTAATGCTTACGATGCTTTTTGCAGGGGCTGTTCAATCAGCTCTTCGACAATTTTCTTTAATAAGAAAGTTTCACGCTCTATCGACATGCCTTTCTTATCACTATTGGCCATGGTGTCTTCGTTATGCGCAATCGCTTCGAAAATATTCATCCAAACAGGCTTCATGCCATTTTTGATTTCGTAATCTTCAAACTTAGTTTCACCCAACTCTGCATCAATCGTACACACGTAGCAGTAAGATTCCATGTGAACAATGTCATGCTCTGGCTTATACCAAGGACGGTATTCTTCATACATACCGAATTCACGAATATCCCGAATATTTTGCGCGCCTGTTTCTTCTTCAAGTTCACGGATCAGGCCTTCAACCAGATCTTCGCCCTCATCGACCCCGCCCCCCGGTAAGGTGTAGTCATGGTAACGCTCGGTGTAAAGCATCAGAATATTGTCACCATCAAGAATGATCCCTCTCGCAGCACGGCGATGAAACACCGATCCTGCTAATTCAGTTAAATCAGGATGTGTAGAGGATTTTAATAATCGCATAGTGATGGCACTCAATAAAAAACGAAGGCGACATTGTAATGATTTTTCACGTCGATGCCAGAGGCACACCAAACCTTAGTACGCATCTGACAGCATATTATTATGTCGATCAACATAGAATAACCGTCCAAACAGAACAAAAACATTCATTGTTTCAATTTAAATCTTGTTGCTATAGTTAGCACTACTTTCATTCATAAAAATATTTACCTTTCAATAAACCTCTTTCATTACAATGAACAATATCACTATAAATCATACCTTTAATACCATGCGAAAGAGCGACAGTTTGGTACCTTTCTCGGTAAAAAAAATAGATTTAGTTAAATACATCTCATAATATACAAAAAAAACGACGCTCTTAGATTGTATTTATCGATAAACAATATAAGATGTTAAACATATAGGAGAGCATTATGAAACCATTTGAAACTCTAGCTGGGTTATCTGTAACTTTTTCTCACTTTCTACAAAACAAAGTTCAAGCAGAAGTGGTACGTCGCCACCCTGAACTGAATGTAGAACGTCTTGCGTTACTGATTGAACTCGATTACGAAGACGGACTTCGCCCTAGTGTCCTTGCGCGTCGCATGGGTCGTTCTAAAGGTACTATCAGTAGTATCCTTCGTCACTCTACAAAACATGGTTTGGTTGCAACAACACCTGATGAGCTTAATAAAAATGCAAAACGTATTTTCATTACTCAAAAAGGTAAGGTTATTCATGATGAGCTTTCTGTCGTTTTAACTGAAATGTTAGAAGAAAGCGTTCAGGATATTCCTCTTGAGCAACAAGCAGAAATGAAAAAAGCTTTCATTACCTGTATCAAGCGCCTGAATCCTATTTGGAGCGAAGAAGAGTGGCTAGACTAAGCCTAACCCGCTGATGTTTCTACAAACTCTTGAACCATACTTGTAAAGGCTTCCTTCAATAGGAAGCTTTTTTATTGGGCAAAGAAAAACCCGAGAAACTTTCGCTTCTCAGGTTTATTTGTAACATTCAGTTTATCTGTTTTTATAACGCTAACTGCCAACGCTTCAGTGGCGCTTTGCTGTCAATGCCCGCTCTACCCCAACGATCAACACTGTCAATCACTAGAACACGTTCCACATTAGGTACTAGCGATTTTAGCTGCGCACTCATTTTACGGGTTGTCAGTACCCATAATGTTTCATCTTCTTCCAACGCTGATTTCAGGTTCGCTTTATCAGTATCTGTCCACTCCAGTTCAGGTGTCGTTAAACGATCCACGACAAACAGCTGGTTACCCGATGCAAAATCTTCAAGCTCGGTGGATAATAAAATAACTGAATCAATATCAGCTTCAATAAGCTGCTGTTGCTGCTGGTTTATCAACTGGCGCACATTCACCATTAGCGACTGCTGGTTTTTATTAATTACTGCGGCTTGCTCTGGCCACACACGTTGTAAATCATCGCTCACAATCGCAGCCATACGGCTCAAGTTCGAAGGGTTAAGCCATACAAACGGTGATAGTGAACCATCATCTAAACGCAAAGCCGCAACCCCTGTCGCACGCGGTGATATCGCTTGAGATGCATCCACTTCAATAATATTAATGTTACCTTGGCGAGCATGAACATACAGAGGATCCGCTGCCCACACCGCGCCTAAGGTTAATGCTACCGTCGCATCTTTTGCCGCTTTCTCAGTCGCCTCTTCCCCTTGGCTATTAAACCAATTCGGTAAGCGTGAAACACCATAACGTTTAGGTGGCAAATACTCGGTCGTTAGCGCAGTACCTTTGGTTAGCTCTGTTGCCAGCATATAGGTTACAGGCGTAGCTGTGAGAATATCTTTTGCGAGTGCCGTTGTACTTGATAACGCCATCGCTAACGCAGTGATAGATAGAACACTTTTAGTAGATAATGATCGAAGCACAGAATTACCCTTTACGTACGATGCGATAAAAAGTCGCAGTCAAAAAGAAAATAGCAGAAACAATAATAATCGCCGCACCCGATGGAACTGGCAGTTTAAGCTCCATCGGAAGAATGGTTCCGACTAAGCAGCTAATGGTTGCTAACACTGCTGATAACACCACAAAGCTACCCATATTTTTAGTGAGTAATCGCGCGGTTGCACCAGGAATAAGCAATAATGCCCCCACAAGTACAGCACCAATGATTTTTACTGAAGCAATAGTCACTAAGGTGATCATCATGACAAACAGGTAATCATAAAAGTTAGTCGCATAACCGCGTACGCGGGCAATATCGGGGCTAATACAGGTGAGTAAAATCCGATTAAACGTAGGGATCAACACCAGCACAATCAGCAAGCAGCTACCTGCCAATAACAGTAGATCACTGTCAGTTACTGTTAGGATCGAGCCAAATAGCACATTTTCGAGTAAGTGAACGTTAATCTTACGCGCAACATACATCAGTAAAGCCGCACCTACCGCCAATGCTAAGGCCAGAAACACACCCACTAAAGTGTCATAAGGCACATTGGTTCGATTACGTACAAAATGCAGCAGGAGCGCAAAAATCATACAAAAACTAAACAGACCAATAATTGGGTTATCTGGCGGCTCGCCAAGTAAAACCCCAAGAGCAATGCCGGTTAATGCAGCATGACCTACAGCTTCAGAAAAGAAAGCCAAGCGCTTAGCAATAACCAAAGTACCTAAGCCACCGAGTAAAGGACCAACCATCAAGGCGGCCACAACGGCATTTACAACAAAGGCGTAGGAAAAGCTCTCGCTAAGCCACCCTGCATCCACACCCAAGAGTGCCCACTGACGAACAAAATCCATCATGCGACCTCCTTCTTGTTTTCGGCGTCGACTGAAGATACCGCTGGTGCTGCGGTGTAATGATTAAACAAGCGTTCAATTTTTTCAGGCACCAACACTTCAGCAACACTGCCGTTATCGATAACACTGCGGTTAACCACATGCACATGGCCATCTAAACGGCGT
This sequence comes from Photobacterium kagoshimensis, assembly GCF_050337045.1. Lineage (NCBI taxonomy): Bacteria > Pseudomonadati > Pseudomonadota > Gammaproteobacteria > Vibrionales > Vibrionaceae > Photobacterium > Photobacterium kagoshimensis. Next base: position 104,504 of record NZ_JAKJSO010000010.1, read on the forward strand.
ACAGCAGTTACATCATGGTGAACCGCCAAGATAGTTCGGTTATCGGCCACTAATTCATGGATCAAAGACTCTAAATAACGAACCCCCTGCTCATCCATACCTGTGGTCGGCTCATCTAACACTAATAGCTGAGGATCATCGAGCAGCGCCTGAGCAAACAATACACGTTGCTGCTCACCACCCGATAACTGGCCCATACGACGATCAGCACGGTTTGCCATACCAACACGTTCAAGTTGAGTCAGCGCACGCGCTTTGTTCTTGGCATTTTGACGCCAAAACAGTGGGCTGCTGCTTTGATTTAACAGAATGAAATCCATTACTGTCAGTGGCAGACTGCCTTCAAACATGGCTTTTTGGGGTACGTAACCTAATTTGCCCTTGCTTTGCTCCCATTGAATGTCAATTTCACCCGAAAAAGGTGTTAACCCCAAAATTGAGCGCAACAGCGATGTTTTACCACCACCATTAGGCCCCATAACAATGTGGCACTGACCAGCAGAAAAACGGTGGTTAATGTCTTGCAAGATGACGTTTTCACCGTACGTCAGCCCAACATTTCTTAATTCAATTGAAGGTCCCACAGTTAGCTACCTTTCTTTTCAGCTGCGAATTTCATCGCTTCAACCAAGGTATTTAAGTTCTCTCGCGTTTCAACTTCCACTTTTTCCGCTTCATACGGGCCGTGCGTCATATGAGAGAAACGGTATAGCTGAACACCCGTTGCTTTCTCAATTGTGTCTACATAACGGTTCGGCATATTTAGCTCGTAAAACAGCACATCAATCCCTGATTTACGGATTTTCTCGATCGTTTCTTGCAGCTGACTCGCACTAGGTTCTACGCCGTGTGCAGGTTCAATCACAGTTGCGACATCGACACCAAACTCTTGTAGCAAATAGCCGTACGCGTTGTGTGTAGTGGCTACCGTCATACCGGCCGTATCAAGATCGCCCAGCGTCATCATGGCGTTATGTTTCATTTTACGGAATGTTGTTGCGTATTTACGCGCATTAGCACGGTAATAACGTGCATTTTCTGGGTCGATTTTCGCCATCTCATTGGCGATGGTGTAAACCTTTTGAATCGTGGTTGAAAGCCCAACAAAGGTATGTGGATTCACCGCCCCATCACCAACAGACTGGCCCATAGCTGGCAGTAAAGGCACGTCTTTGTTCGCTTCAATCACAATAAGATCGCTGCGGTTAGCCGCCTGGATCACTTTCATTGCAAAATCATCGTGACCAATGCCATTGACAACGATCACGTCCATTTCGCGTAAACGGCGTAGGTCATTCGGTTGTGGCTGATAGTTATGTGGGTTAAACCCGGCATCAACCAAAGGCAAAATTTCAGCTTTATCACCTACAACCGCTTTTACATAGCTGTAGTACGGTTGCAGCGTAATACCGATATTGAGTTTGTCGGCAGCATGAGAAAAAGAGCTAAAAGCAAAAAGAAGAAATAGCGAAGCCACTTTACATAAAAGTGCTTTGGAGAAAACAGATTGAGCTGAAATTACGGGTGATAGTATTTTTATCATTGTGTTACCACTGACAGTATGGGTATCGATGTATTAAGCAAAAAGACAGTTTAATGTCCGTGAGAGGTAGCATTCGCTTGCTCAAAAGCAATTTGAATCCAGCCTGCATCAATCAAGGCGTTATCAGACATCACAGTTTCTGAGGCTAGAAGCTCTGTTGCGTTGTTATTGAGATCTAACCAAATTTCAGGTGTTTCATGTGCTGCAACCAGAACCAAGGACTTGGCGCCACCAGATGCTTGTGCCATACCTTGGTATGTCGCTGGTGCAATCAATGTCCACTGATGCTTGCCTTGGAAATCCCAGCTTTTGTCTTCGATAAAAGGAGGCAGCCACATTTCCCGCAGTTCATCAATATCAGCCCATTGGCTTAATGAACTCTTGGTCAGTTCCGTTTCTAGTACATTCGCCTGCTGTTCAGATGCGTTTAACTCGCGTGCATCAAAGTACAAGTTTCTGACTTCTTCATGCGCTAAACGTAAATCAGCGATGAGTCCTAATGACGCTTGCTCTATATCGGTGAGCGCAATTTGGTGAGACGGTAACGTGGCAGTACCTGCTTGTTGCTGGTGATAAGGAAGTAATACCGCCGAGATCATCAAGATCAGCAAAATGGATAAGGCAACCCACTTCCCTTCTCGGCCACCGTTATCGGAGCGCACAGTTTGGGTGATCATTTCTCTTTGATCTCGACAACGTCAACTTCAACTGGATTTTCGTGGCCAGCATCAAACACAATGTAAAAATCCGTATCTGGCTTAGCAAAACTCACTTTAGATGCTTTATCTGTTGTTTCTTTTGCAATCAAATTGTCATCGTAATCGTAAAGATTGATATCGTAATCAATGGCTGTACTGCCATCACTGTAACCCGCCTCACAGACAACTTGATCAGATGCGAACCAGCAGCTCATTAGTGGAAAATGCGCCTGCGCAGACGTAGAGAAAAGCGCTGCTGATGAGAATAAGAAAAGCGCGATTTGCTTTTGCATAACAACCTCGAAAAAGAGTAAAAAGCCTACCGAGGCAGGCTTATTATGAAAACTAAGAATAATTACTGAAGAACAGCTTCAAACGTTAGGTGAACATTCACGCCAGCTTTGTCTGCTAACGGGTGGTTTTTAAGGTCACCACTGTAATGTGCACGCATTAGGTAACGGCCAGCATGTTCAGGAACAAAACGGATGTAACCGTCTTTGTCACTTTCCACTTCGATTTGTTCTTGGTGGTTACGGTAAAGGCTACCTTCACGTGTGATGTCGGCTGTGACACCTTTTTGAGGCTCACCATTGAAGAACATTTGGAATGTCACTTCTTCGCCCTCAACAATATCTGCTGGGTGTGTAATTGGTTTTAGCTCAAGCAGTTTGCCTTCGATTTCCAATGCTTTTTGTGTTGGCTTACCCACTGTGATGTAAGACTCTGCACGGGTAAAGCTGATCTTAGTAATAACATCACGTGATTTCTCAGGGAGTAACATATCGCGTTCAGCTTTCGATGCTTTTACCCATTTCACTGTGTCACGACGACCCGCTTTGTATTCAGTCCAGTATGATGGCTGGTTATTAACCGCGACTTTGTGCGTGCCTTCTTCTGAAAAGTGGAAATCAAAAATAGAACGGCGCTTGCCACGAATCACAAAGTTTGGACGCTCAAAGCGGCCGTCAGGCATTAATACTTGCGCTGACTCACTGCCCGCAGGCTTATCAAACACAAAGGTGCCGTGTGAAGCGGTTACATCAAATGTTAACCAGTCACCGCCTTCTTTTGATACGGTGAAGTGAGAAGGCAAAATCCAGCGAGGGTGTGCATTTGCAGACGCTGAAACCGCTAAGCCAGTCAATAGTGTGCACGCAAGCGCGGCTGCTTTCATTTTGTTATTTTTGATCATGATTGTTCTCTTAAGTCCTATTTAATTTTGTAGGTCAGCGCGACGTTGCCAATTTCCACTGCTGGCTTAATATCAATTTTGAAAGGTTTATCCGCTAAATTCAGTTTCTGGCGAATAACACTACGACCACCGTGCTCACGAACAGATTCGGCATAGAAGGTGTACTCACCTTGCTCAACACGCTGACCTGAATCATCGAGTCCATCCCACGTAAATCGGTATTCACCAACTGTACGAGTCGCAGACGTTACTGCATCAACCAATTCGCGATCGTAACGGCCCACTTTGCGCCACCAAGTGCGCAAATCTTTTAACCACTCATCCTTACCAACCCATAGTTCAATGGTGCGTACCGGTTTACGGTTAGCATCTTCAATCCAAATAGCGACGTAAGGGCGCGCATATGGCGACGCCTTGATGTAAGGTATTTCAAATTCCACATCCATTTGGGCATTTGTAGGTAGTGGCGCTGCGTGTGCCATTAAGGGCGCTGATAATGCAGCGACAAATGCGCTAGACTTCAACACGGTTTTTAATGCCAAATTCATCAGATAATCCTTGATATATGAAGCAATTAACTCAGTAGAGATAACGTGGAGTATTACGATTGCAGAGTGGAATAGGCCAACAAAACGCCCATTAAGGCACTGCAACAAAAAAGATAATTAGGGTAACGGCGGTACCTAACGTCATCCATTGCATGGATGTTTTAAGTGTTTTCTTTTTAGGAATGAGTAAACACACGCCCGTTAAAACAAAAAACACCATCAATAACGCGGTAATATCAATGAACCAGCGCCACACTTCCCCACTGTTACGACCTTTGTGTAAATCGTTCAGTACAGCAACTAGGCCATAATGAGTCTTCTCAATGACCGCTTCTTGGGTTGTCATGTCGATGAAAACCGCTGAGTTAAAGCCTGGGCCTTTAAAATCCACTGCGATTTCGCCTTCAATCAATTCACCATCTTCGATATCACGGTAAACGTTAAAGCCTGAAGGCTGACCTGAAACCTGTGCTTCTTTAGTTAAGTAAGCCAGTAAACGCGCTTCATCGGGGCTGTACTGCCCTTTATCTGAGTGCAATAACGCGTCAGGGATGGCTAACGTAATCTCAGTAATATTTGGCTGACTTTTCACGAATAAATGCGGGCGATTAAGCGTGATGCCTGTAATGGCAAAAAACAGCACGACAAGTAGTAAGGCCATGGAAATGTAGATATGCAGTCGACGTGACCATAGCTGCACTGTTTTATTCTTAAGCATGTATTACGTTTCAGTGGTGAATCAGAATGAAGCGTATTTTAAGTGATAATAATTTTCATTGTGATTCAATTTACAAAGTTTACATTAGGCGTAAAAAAGCCGCTAGGCAGCGGCTTATGGGAAATGAGGCGAAGAAGATAGCTTAATGTTAGAATTCAGACATCAGTTGTTTATACTTCATATCATCTTCATACATTTGGTGAAATATTTGATATTTCGTGTCGTAAAAACGCTTAATTCTATCTGTTTGAGGTGTCACTGCGCGCCCGATGCGGCTCATTGCATTCATCGCATTAGGAATATCGGAATAAAAACCAGACGCTACTGAGCCTAACATGGCAGATCCTAATAACACGGCTTCACTTTCTTCAGGCAGTACCATCACACAACCAGTCGCATTCGCATGCTCTTGAATGAAAATCGTGTTTTTCGTACCACCGCCGCAACCCATGATGGTATCAATCTCATACCCTGCTTGGTTCATCACCTCAATGATATGTCGCGTACCCAAGGCTATCGCTTGAATCGTCGCTAAGTATGCCAGTGCCATATCATCGACGGTTTTCGACATTTTTAACCCTGTCATAGTACCTGTCAGATTTGGATTGGCGCGTGGTGAGCGGTTACCATGAAAATACGGCAACACATGAATATCTTTGGTCAGAAACGCAATGTCTTCCTTGGTGCCAGCTAATTTCAGTAAGTGATCATTCAATAACTGGTAAACCGTTGTTCCCTCTTCTACCGCTTGTGCTTTCATAGGCTCATAAAGAGGATGGGAAGTGATCACATGATCAATTAAGGCCCCTGTGGCTGACTGTCCACCTTCGTTTAGCCAATGTTCAGGGATCATAGCGCCGTAATAAGCCCCCCAAACACCATCAATAAAACGTGCTGTTTTGGATGCAGCCATATGACACGATGATGTGCCACCAATCAATGCTAAGCGCTTATTAAAGTCAGCCGTTTCGCCCGCCATACCTGCCGCACCTAACACGCCAATACCACCAGCATGGGCATCGATAATCGAGGTACCAACAGGCGTACCGCGCATTAAGCCTAAATCATTAGCAGCATGCGCCGTCAGGCCTTCCCCAACAGGTGCGCCCATTGGCTTAATCACATTACCAATGGCTTTTGCATCATCCGCCAATAAATCTTCTAACCCAATACGCTCGAAAAAGTGTGCATCCCACTTATTCTCGTGACCCAGGTATGTCCATTTACATACGGTGGAGCACAGCGAGCGACTATCATCAAACGTTGCTTTCCAAGTTAGGAAATCAGGCAAGTCGAAAAAGTACTTCGCTTGAGACCAAGTATTTGGCATGTTTTGCTTTAACCACAGCAACTTAGGCGTTTGCATTTCAGGCGAAATTCGATTGCCAACATAAGCCAATACTGGGTGCTCAGTGGCGTTAATCCGTTCAGCCTGTGCAATCGCGCGGTGATCCATCCACATAATGATATTTTGTTCACTGCGGCCTGTCGGGCTTACCGTCAATGGCAAGCCTTTTTTGTCTAACACGACCAGTGAACAGGTTGCATCAAAGCCAATACCTTTAACTTGAACTGGGTCGATATTCGCTTTAGAGACAGCATCTTTTACTGCCATACACACACTTTGCCAGATGTTCTCTGACGATTGTTCGACAAAATCCGCCCGTGGTTTAAACATTTGGGTATCACGCTTAGCTTCACCGACTTTTCGACCAGAGGCATCGAAAACACCCGCTCTAGCGCTACCACTACCAACATCAACGCCAATAAAATAAATACTCATCTTGCTCTCTCCACTAAGCTTTACGTTTCTGTAGGGTAATGAATAGAATTAAAATGCCACCCCAAAGAGCCATCGTTAGATAGCTGCTCACACCAAGTAAGTTCAACCCGCTTTCTAACGTTTGTAATACAATCAATGCCAAGCCGATACCTATGATTCGACCAAAACCACCATCTGGATTAATCCCGCCAAGTACCGAGGCTAAAATGGCGATTAACAGATAAGACTCACCATAGCCTGCTTTGGCAGAGTTGAATTTCGCCATCATAATAAGGGCTGCAACCCAGCAAAGAATCGATGAAATGGCATAGACATAGAGCACTGCCTTTTGGGTGTTAATGCCAGAGAAACGCGTTGCTTTCTCGTTTGATCCCATCAAGTAAATAGTGCGGCCTAGGCTGGTATGCTCAAGTAAACCCCACAAGCCAATTGCGAAAAAGACAAAGAGGAACAATGGCATCGGAATGCCCAGTATCGAGCCATTGCCGATCACCAATAATGCATCAGGGAAGCCTGACATTACACTACCACCAGAAATCAATACATTCAGGCCATTGATCAGTGTCATCATGCCAAGGGTTGCTAGTATGGGTGAAACCCCGACATAAGCAATCAAAGCACCATTGAGTAAGCCAACAACAATCGCAGTCACCAAACCAGCGACCAAAGCCAATAGCAGTACCATGCCATTATCGGGTGCCATGGTGATAATGCTTGCCATTACTAAGCTGCAGGCATTGGTCGTGGCAATGATAGAAAGATTAATCCCCCCCGTTAACATACACACGGCCATAGCAAGCGCTAACATCCCTAGCAATGGCATTTGCGATGACATCGATTGTAGATTGGCAATCGAGAAGAAAGTATCACCACTTGCCACTGCCATAATGGCAATAATACTCACGAGGATAACTAACAAATAACGGATGTTTCTGTCCGTCGGTAGCTTTAATGCGTTCAATACCTGATCCATTATGCCCCCTGCAATGCTTGTTTCTTTTCATTCAGCGCAGTCATACTGATGCTGAATACAATGATGAGACCGGTAACAACCGCATGCCAATAAGAAGGCACGCCGAGTAAAGTGAGGCCATTCTTCATAATTGCCAGTAACGCCACCCCCAGCACCACGCCCATCAGTGTTCCTTTACCGCCTGTCATGCTTGTTCCGCCTAATACCACGGCTGCAAGTACGGTAAGCTCAAAACCCATTAATGAGTTTGGCGCCACGGATTGCGTGATTTGGGTTTGAACCACAGAAGCAATACCCGCAAGTGCGCCCATGTAGCCATACACAAACAAGTTAATACCGAATAAGTTCACACCAATACGACTTGCTGCATCCGCATTACCACCCATCGCATAGATTTGACGGCCAAGGCGTGTTTTAGACATTAAGAATGACGTAAATAAAACCACGGCAACCAGGGTGATGATCGGCAACGAGAGCCCATAGTCGTAACCATCACTACCCACAAAGGTGAACCACTCTACCCCATCCATAAACCAATCAGGGAAGCCGTATAACCAAGCGCCATTGCTAAAGTAAATCAACAAACCAAAGAATAAGTTCAGCGTTGAAATCGTGATGATAATCGCTGGTACTTTGAGCTTATACACCAGCACAGCATTAATCAGACCTAGCAACATACCGACAGCTGCTGCTATCAGAAAAGCAATAAAGAAATTGCCCCCCACAGATAACACATAGGTCGCCATCACGTACTGCGCAATCGCGGCAGTCGCAGGGAATGAAATATCAATCCCACCCGCAATAAGCACCACAAACAGCCCACATGCCATGATGCCTAAAATGGCTGAACTTACCGACATATCAAAGATATTGCCTAGAGTAAGAAAATCTTCTGAGCTAACGGCTAATCCAACAACCATTAACGCAATCAGCGCGGCTAGATAAAACTCGTGGCGCTTGATTAAAGCAGCCCAATTTAAGTGGATACGATCACGCATTGACGGCCTCCATGATCTCTTTTTCTGACGATGTCGTTGGGTGGAAATCATGGGAGAAGCGCCCATCTTTCATCACAATGACACGATGACTGTTGTAAAACACCTCGGGGATTTCATCACTCACCATAATGATGGCCATGCCTTTTAGTGCGAGATCTTTGGCTATTTGGTAAATACTTTCTTTATTGGCAATATCAACGCCGACAGTGGGTGAATCGAGAATTAACACCTCAGGCTCTGCAGCAATCCACTTCGCAATAGAAATACGCTGCGCATTACCACCCGACAAGCTAGTCACGGGTAACATAGGATCGGCCACTTTGATCGATAATGAAGAAATGAGTTTTTTAACTAAATGAGTCGCCTTAACATGGTCGAGGAAACCATTTTGCTTTCTTAATCGAGGTAACACTGTCGCCGTTGTGTTGTCTTGGATCGATTGTTCCATGACTAACCCCGTGCTCATTCGGTCTTCAGACACGTAGCCAATACCGTGATCAATCGCATCTCTATTCGAACTAAACGTGACCTGTTTACCATTTACTTTTATTTGGCCGCTATCGGGTTTGGTCATGCCAAATAACGCTAAACATAATTCTGTACGACCAGAGCCAAGTAAACCCGTTATCGACACTATCTCACCAGCACGCACTTGCAGGTTAATGTCATCAAACTGACCTTTTTTAGTCAGATTATTCACCTCTAGCTTCACGTCACCTTGCTGGGTGTACTCCCCCAACGGCGAAAATTCGAAACGCTGTCCTGTCATCAGAAAAGCCAGTTCGTCACTGTTCATCTCTTCTGCTGGATAAGTGCCTATGGTTTTACCGTCACGAATAACCGTTATACGATCAGAAATTTCCATCACCTCATCGAGCTTGTGGCTAACAAACACTACAGTGATGCCTTTTGACTTAAGATCAGCAACAACGCTAATTAAGTTATTCACTTCAGTACGGGTTAACGATGCCGTTGGCTCATCCATGATCACCAGCTTGGCGTCTGAAGCCATGGCGCGACAAATAGCAACCAACTGACATTCTGCAATCGACAGTTGCTCTACACGCTTGGTTAACGGTAACGAGACACCCACTTTATCCATCGCGGTTTGGGCAATTGTGTTTAGACGAGATTGCTTAACCAAACCTTTGGTCCAAGCCATATGGTCTTGTACTGCAATATTTTCAGCGACAGTCAGGTTGGGAAATAAAGATAAGTCTTGGTAAATAACTTGGATGCCGTGTTCAATGGATTGTTGCGGATTTAGCTGAGAATAGCTTTTACCATCAAGGATAATCTCTGCCCCTTTTTCAGGTGCATGAACCCCTGAGATAACTTTAAATAACGTGCTTTTTCCGCAACCGTTTTTGCCTGCAAGACAATGCACTTCACCTTTATTAAAGGTTAAGTTGATGCCATCAAGGGCCTTAACGGAACCAAAGTGTTTGGATACACGCTTTAAGGTAATGAATGCTTCGTTTGACATGATGGATTTCCAGCTAAAGGGCAGCATTGCACTGCCCTTGTATAAGGTTTACAGAAAGATCGGTTAGAAGCCTAGCTCACGTGCGTTTGACTTATCTACTTCCAAGATTTTGTTAAACTTGATCACGCGTTTTTCTTTATCGATTTCTGCCACACCAAGATTGTCGACAGTCACACCGTCAGCCACTTTCTTACCGTCCAGCATCTGCTTAGCAACAGCAACCATGGCATAGCCCGCATCAGCTGGGTTCCATAAGAAGCCTTTATCAATTTCACCGCGCATCAAATACGGTGCAGCCTGACTTGGCATCATGATACCGACAGTGGTCATTTTATTCTTAGCACGTTTCTTCTTAATCGCTTCGCCCGCACCAATGGCGCCTAGTGAACCGTAAGAAACGATACCCGCCATATCTGGGTGTGCTTTCATTAAGTCATTAGTCGCCGCGTATGACGCATCAATGCTTTCTGCAACAGGCATGCGGCTAGTGACTTCATACATCTCTGGGTAAGCCATTTTTTGGTAATCAATCGCTAAGTTCGCCCAGTTGTTATGTAGCGGTACAGTTAACGAGCCCACGTACACGGCGTATCCGCCTTTCTTGCCCATATTTTTAGCAAGCTCATCCATGGTTGCTTTGGCATAGGCTTGATTATCTATGGTTTCAATGTCCCAGTCTGCACTGTGGCCATCTGGTGATTCGTGAGTCAGTACGATGATCCCTTTTTCACGCGCTTTCTTAAATACAGGCTCTAAAACTGTCACATCGTTAGGTACAACTGTGATTGCATCTACCCCTTTAGCAATCAGATCTTCAATGATCTTAACCTGCTGAGCAGGATCTGGGGTTGATGGGCCAAGTTGACGCGCATTCACGCCAAAATCAACAGCTGCTTGATCGATACCTTTGTTCATTTGGTTGAACCATGGGATACCAGACACCTTCACGACGTTCACAATTTCATAGTCTTTTGCCTGAACGCCTGCCGTAGCTAAAGCAAGTGTAAGGGCTGCAACATTGAACAAAACCTTTTTCATCGTTATCAATCCTTTCTTTTATTATGTGTGTAGAGCATTGGAGATTCGATGAGAGGAATATAGGGGATTAGGCAAGGACAAACTGGAAGAGACTTACAATGTGTGACGGGGGCACATTAAGGTAATGGCGCAGCTACCGTAGCGTTAACACAGTGTTAAAGTGAAAGTCTGACGTAATTTAAACAAACCAAAAACAGAAAAACAAAACAAAGACAGATCATTTAAAACACATAATAATAACAATTATCGACTTAATATTAAGTAAAAACACCTAAGAAGCTTACTCTCTGCTTTAGCATTAATAATAAAGTTCTCAATTATGATTTAGGTCTGATTTCTCCACCTGCGTTACATTTTATCTCAAATAAACGTGAAGCTCCCCCGATAAGTACCGAGGGAGCTTCATAACTTGTGCAAACAGAAATAATATTAACTGTACTTTTATTACATAGGTACAGGACAGAAAAGACGCTTGCGATTAAATTGCTGTTAGTTGCGGCTCATTCACTTGTGATTGCTGCATTTTACGCATCTGCGTTAAATACTTAATCCAGCTTTTTGACGCAGGGCTCGCTTTAATATTGTTGGCACGTTTAGCATGAATAAGCGCTTGTTCAAACGACTCCAGTTTGTAGTAAGCACGTACCCGTGCTAACTCGACATCTGATTTTCGTCCTGACACTTTATCAAGCTCTTTCAATGCCGTTTTATGCTTACCTTCTTGCAATAGCAGCTGTGCCAGCGCCCAACGGTGCTTATTGTTTTTGGCCGCCGCTAAACGCCAATAGCGAATAGATTGATCCCACTCTTTGGCCATTTGCCAATAAGAGGCTTGATCGGCTAACAGCTGAGCATCTGTCGTTGCATTATCGAGTTCAGCTAATAACTTAGCTGCTCGTTCAGGAATACCTTGCTGAGCATAAAGCTGCGCTAAAGTACGAAGATCTTGCTGACTCAGCTCGACACCTTGACGTTTAGCCAACGCTAAAGTAGCTAATGCATCTTTCGAACGGCTCAGACGTAATTGAATCCCTGCCGTTTGTTGCCACCAAACCAACTTATTCGGCTCTAAGATAATCAAGCGCTGTAAAGTTGGTAATGATGGCTTCCATTGTTGCAACTGGAGCTGTGCCCCCAACTTGATTGTTAACGGCTGAACTTCATCTTTACGATGTAGGCTTTCATAGCGCTTAATCGCAGATAATACCGGCTTCCAATCTTCAAGCTGATAGTGAGACTGCGCGATACGTAGCCACAGTTCATCGGCTTTTTGATTCTCAGGGATAGACTTGGTTAACGCGTAGTAATGCGGTAGCGCCTGTTTAAACTCTTCATTCGATAACAAGATATCCGCCAGCATACGTTGGGTGATCCATGCTTGTTCATCTTGTAATAAACCACTGGCGACAGCCTTTTTTAAATTACTAATGGCGAGCTTAGTATTCCCCTGCTGCCAATAAAACACCCCAAGCATGCGCTGAACAAAAGCTTTATCGTAAGCTTTTGACGGTGTTAAAGCCGCTAATAACTCAATCGCTTCTGCCGTTTTTTCGTCCTGCTGCAATTGATGCGCACGCTGAACTTTGCCCGCTGTGTATTGCGACAGTTGTTCACCTGCGACGGCGATATTGCTACTTAAAGCAAGGCCAAGTGCGACCCCTAAAGGTAGCACTAGGGTTTTGGTGAATGTCTTGATCATTTGCTTAATTTGAACTCCAGTCTTACCGTTTGTCCAACTTGCGCAATCGCCTTACCATCAACAACTTTAGGCTGGTACTTCCATTTACGCAGTGCTCGAATCGCTTCTTTTTCAAATAAGCGACGTGGTTTTGCATCTAATATAGCGACATCCGTTGGCCTACCCTGTGGATCTATGGTGAACGACATCACCACAAACCCCTCTGCACCTTGCTTCAAGGCGCGAGCAGGATAACGAGGCTCAACCCGATAGAGCGGCATCGCTTGTTGATTAGCACCAAAATCCGAAAATTCAGGCATACTAATCGCTACACCTGTCGCGGCTACATCTAACGCTAAGGTCGGTGTATTCGGCATAGAGGTCGCAACAGCTTGTGCTTTCGCCATAGGTTTTGCTTCTGGCGGTGGTTCGGGAGTATCAGGCTTTTCTGGTACGGCACGTTGACGACGCTGCGCATCACGTTCTTGCTCTACCATCACCATATCAAACGCCAATACTTCATCTGACTCTGGTTTACCACGGTGGCCGTTATCGACCATCCATGCCATAAAAGTAAATAAACCAAAAGTCACCACAATCGCTAGAGGCAAAGCGATCAATAATCGACGCATTAGCTCTTCTCCGCAGCCAATGCAATGCTCTTAACGCCCGCACCTTTTGCCGCATCCATCACTTTAACGACGGTGCCGTTATAAGCGTGTTCATCAGCTTGAATCACTAATGAGGCTTCCGGTTGTTCAAGCAACAAATGTTCTAACGTTGCTTGCACACGCTCTACATCAATAACACGCTTATCAATATAAATATCGTTGGCTGAAGTAATCGCAACGAAGATACCTGCATCTTTTTTGCTCACAACATTACTCGCTTGTGGGCGATTCACTTCAACACCTGATTCGCGCACAAAAGAACTCGTCACAATAAAGAAAATCAACATGATGAATACAATATCCAGCATCGAAGTCATATCGATTTGCGCTTCTTCACGTGCGGAAGATGGACGACTAAGTCTCATCATCGGCTCCTTAATAATTTTTCTAATTTTTGCTCACGCCATAAGCACGCTTTGGCTAAACGTGCGTGAACAAACATGCCCGCTAACGCAGCGACCATGCCCGCCATCGTCGGTAAGGTCGCTAAAGAAATACCTGATGCCATTAACCGTGGCTGGCTACTGCCTTGCGTTGCCATCACATCAAATACCGAGATCATACCTGTTACGGTGCCAAGTAAGCCCAACATAGGGCAGATAGCCACTAACACTTTTATCAAATTTAGATTCTGGTTAAGGGCAATACGCGCTTCGCTTAGCCAACCATCACGGATAGCATGCGCATACCAAGATGTTTGATCGTCGCGTTGATGCCATTGCGCTAACCACTGCTTTTTCTGAGCAGGATACGTCACAAATAAATACAAGACGCGTTCAATCACCAACAACCAGCACAGAACAACCACGGCGGCCAACCACCATAAAATAAGGCCGCCTTGGTCCATGAAATGTGATAGTGACAACCACCAGGCTTCGAAAACCGTTGAATGCAAGGCTTCTGAAAGACTGAATCCCATTAGGCTGCTTTTCCTACTTTCTCGGCTTGTTCAGCAACGAGGCTGATGCCTTGTTTTTCCAAGATATTACGGATGTTCTCAGCTTGTGTGCTTAACACGTTATGCGCTAACAATAGTGGCATTGCAGAGATCAAACCCAGAACCGTTGTTACCAAGGCCGTTGAAATACCACCAGCCATCACTTTCGGGTCACCGTTGCCAAACTGAGTAATCACTTGGAAGGTTTCGATCATGCCGGTTACTGTCCCCAACAAGCCAAGCATAGGTGCTAATGCCGCTAATAGTTTCAGCATGGATAAGCCTTTCTCTAGGCTTTGCTGCTCATCAACGATGGTCTCAAGTAAGCGTAATTCAAGCGCTTCAACACTTCGATTTTGCTCTTTATCGTAAACAGACAAGACACGACCAAGTGGGTTATTGCCCGGTTGTTCTGGATTTTTCAACTGCGCCCGGATCTGTTGACGAGTCATCATCAATTTACCGCCACGGAACAGAGCAATCACAGCACCAATCGCTAATAAGCCCAAAATAATCTTACCGACGACACCACCGTGTGCGAGACGATCTTTCAAATCAGGTTCATTGGCAAGCTGCGCCAGCATCATGCCGCGTGATGGATCAACCACAACCGACTGCACTTGATTTGCTTGAGTAAAATCAGCCAATACAGGCCCATTATCTGGCTGCTTTAGGTAGGGTTTTGCGGTGTTTTTAGCGCCATCCCAATCGATGTAACCGTGATCGGCAATCATCCCTAGGCTACCCAAACGGTACGCATGAACACTTGATTTGTGCCCTTCCCCGTTAATGTATGGCACGTTGACATCAGCAAGTTCACCACTTGCTTTAATCTGCTCTTCTATACTTAGCCACAAACCTGTTAACTGAGGTAATGATGGCAAAGCTTTCGCATCAACAATGTCGCTGATCACTTGATTATATTGGTGACGATCAGCGGCGGTAACAGAAGCCTCTAACTCACCTTTC
The DNA here is from genome assembly GCF_050337045.1 of Photobacterium kagoshimensis. Taxonomy (NCBI): domain Bacteria; kingdom Pseudomonadati; phylum Pseudomonadota; class Gammaproteobacteria; order Vibrionales; family Vibrionaceae; genus Photobacterium; species Photobacterium kagoshimensis. Next base: position 119,736 of record NZ_JAKJSO010000010.1, read on the forward strand.
AAGTCTTTTGCGGTTTGACGAACCACACCAAATAACTCACCTAAACTGCCTGTTTCTAAACGTAATTGTTCTTCAAGAATGGCAAGTTTATTTTCATTATCACTAAAGGTATCGCTCAGCTGTTCAGTTTCCTTTTGCAGCTGATCACGCTGTGCAATCAGGGCGTTTCGCTGTGCCTTGATGCTTTGTTCTGTGCGCTTAAATCCAGACTCTCGCGCTTGGTCATGTGAACGTTGTACTTTTTGTTCTTGTTGCGTGCTTTGTAATAACTCGGTATTCGCTGTTGCCGTAAGCGGTAAGCTAAATAGGCAAAGTGCTGCAACTAACGCTTTGATTTTCATGTTACTTTGTCTCCACGTTGTGTGATGCTGCACTCAAAGACACTGGCAGGTTAATCAGGCTTGGGGCGACTTGTTTATTGGCAATCGCAAAGGCTTTATCTACACCCGACGCAAACTGTGAATCAAGGGCTTGCCACCCTGCATCTTGATCGTTCCACGTCCAGTAGCGTTTACCGTCTAAACTACGAGCCACTAGCGAGATACGCCCCAGATAAAGCAGTTCAGCTTCAATCGTGTCGTTTGAGGTAAGTGCAAGTTCACCTTGGTACACACCCAGCTTAGTGCCGTAATCCATTTCAATTTGGTAGCTTTCCAAAATGCGACGATACTTTTCAGCATCGCTAATATCGGCTTGTGACATCATCAACTCAAGCTTGGCAATACGTGCTATGCGCTGATCACGCTTGATCGGTTTGTCTTGAGCTATAATAACTTTTAGCCCATCGATCATTTTGTACATTAAAGGAACCACACCTTGACGCGTTTCTTTAATACCCTGAATTTGGTCGGTTAAACTGGCACTTTCTTGCTCTTGGTTCGCCACTAAGCGTGCCATATGATCACGGTAAACCGTCAGGTTTTTCACTTCTTCCTGAAGCTGTTCAATTTCAGCCTGCATCGTCAAAGCTGCTTCTGCACTTTTATCAATTTTGGTCTGACTTACAGCAGAAGCTTTATTGATCTGATTTTCGACAGCACGAGCGCTATCCAAGCTATTGGCTTGTGCACCCATGGCAATACTCAGCGCTAGACATACTAGCGAAGGCTTAAATCCCTTCATTTTCTTACTCTTAAACATAAAATGACGTAATAGAAAAAATAATAAAAACTAAAAATAAAGAATCCCGAACCAAGTCGGGCTTATAAATCACATCGATTCTAATTGAAAACAAATCTCATTTAAACAAGTAAAGGGGAAAGCATTTGCTCTCCCCCCTCATATTCAATTAGTAACGGAATTGAATTGAAGCCATGAAGTTACGGCCTTCACCGATAACCACATTTGTCGCACCAGCGTAACTATTACTTGTTGAACCGCCACCCGCTAGGTAATCAGTATCAAATAAGTTTTCAACATTTAGACGAGCAACAATGTCTAACTTCTCATCATATTTGTAAGTGTGTGCCACACCTAGATCTACGCGTGTGTAGCTGTCTTTTTGGAAAGTATTTGCCGCATCACCAAAACGCTCACCAACGTAAATCACACCTAAGTTCATATCAGTGCCTGTTACGAAGCTATAACGTGACCAAACACTTGCAGAAAACTCAGGAACATCTACAGGACGGTTACCTTGGTAAGTTTCATGTTTCGTATACTCAGCATCTAAGTACATAGCACTTGCGCTTACAGAGAAGTCTTCAGTTACATAACCTTGCGCTGCTAACTCTGCACCACGGTGAACTCGTTCGCCGTCTTGTGTTTTTTTCCATTTATCACTGCTTAATTGCACATCTAACGGTGAGTTTACTTCCGTGATATCAAATACAGCACCGCTCACGAACAAGCTATTATCAAGTAGTTCCCACTTAGTACCTAGCTCGTACTGCTTACCTTTAACAGGCTTGAGTTGCTCACCATCGTTAACATATTGACGCTTGCTTGAATTAGAAACCTGACCTTTTGGCTCAAAGCTTTCAGAGTAGTTCACATAAATTGAACCATTCTCAACTGGCTGATAAATAATTGCCGCTTTAGGAGAAACCGCTGTTTCTTTAATGCCGTTACCACGTTGTTCGTCAAAACGAACACCAGCTAATGCTTTCCACTGATCGGTAATAGTTACCATATCTTGAACGTAGATACCGTAAGAATCAGTATGTGAATGTGATTTCTTAACTTTCTTACTCGTATTGATTTCTGGCGTTGGTACTGGATTACCCGGCTCAACATATACTTTCGTGAAACTAGCTTGATTACGCTTATAGTCGTAACCTAGCCAGTTAGCACCAAGAAGTAGCTGGTGATCCATACCCAGTACATTCGCTTCACCAGTGAAGTCTACGTAAGCTGTTTGGAATACCCAGTGATCTTTACGATCGCTACCACCATGGCCAATAGTGCCGTTAGTCGCGTACTTGGAGAAATCGGGGAAACTTTCTACATCGTTACGTTTAAAATCTTGGTAGTTATAGCCCGTTTTTAACGCCCAGTTTGTAGAAAGCTGTGCATTTACATCAAAGCCATAGTTTTCTACGTCATTTTCAATTTTCGACCATTGCGCATCCCAAATACGCTCATCGCCGCCAATAACTTTACCGTCAACAACATAAGCACCTGAATCAACGTTACCGTGATCTTTTGTCTTATCAGCATGCACAGAAACAGTAATATCGTTGTTAACGTCATAGTCAACAAACACACCACCAACGACACGCTCGGTCGAATGTGTAGAGCCATCACTGTATGAACGCCAAGATTCTTTCGTCTGCTTAGAAAGAACAGTACGTGCACGTAGCGTTTCGTCTTCGTTTAACGCCCCACTCACATCAAGTACGGTGCGAGAGTCATTATTCGAGCCAATATCTTGACTCAAGTTTACTTGCGTTTCATATGTCGGCTTCTTCGAAACCATGTTAATCAGGCCACCTGGTGCTGATTTACCGTAAAGCAAACCTGCAGGGCCTTTTAATACTTCTACGCGCTCAAGTAATTCTACAGGTTGGCGGTAATGAGACCAATGCTGCTTGCCATCACGTAAGAAGCCCGATGAGCTACCAACTTCAAAGCCACGCAGAGAAAAACGCTCACGGTTACGACTATCGCCACCTGCACTAACACTCGCATCGTTTTTAAGGACTTCACCTAGCGTACTGGCACGCTGTTCATCAATGATTTGCTCATCAATAATGGTAACTTGCCCTGCGGTTTCAAGCTGAGTTGCCTCAATTTTCATTGCGGTCGTATTGGTATCTGCTTTGTAGCCGTGGTCACGACCAGTAACAACCATGTGCTCATCGACTTGTGTTGTTTCTGCATAAGCGGTAGGCACTGTTAGAACAGCACCAATAAGTAAAGCCAGCTGACTTTTCGAAAACATAATCCGTTATCTCCAATAAATGTGTAAATGAGTTATTTTTGTTTTATAGGGTCTAGAACTCATTGTTGCCTTGCGGCCACTGCAAAATTTAGCGAAATATTAGTGATAACCATTATTATTTGCAGTTAAATTTACATTCTTTGCATTCGTAAGGTTTTGTAAACTGACAATACGTCTTACTGGCATTTTTATACTTGTAACGCATGCGTATTCTTTGAGGTGAACTTGCTGTATTTAGATGTATAATGTAGGGGATTCTATTGATAATTCGGTATAAAAAGTGACCCAACTGACTCTCGAAGCTGCTCATAAAGAGCTAGCAGCTTTAAACCTAAAGCCTGAAAATATGCGTTTTGTAACTGTAAACGCGATGGATGAAGAACTACTAGAAAGCTGTACGACTACAGAAGACGAAAGTTTTTATAACAGCTATATGAATGTAATCTTCACGAAAGGCGATCGTTACGTATTAGGTTACCGCTGCGAAAATGAAGGTGAGGTTGTTGATCACGCGATTATTAAGCGAGGTGATGAGTACTTTGATCCTACACTACAAATCAAAGGCGACTTTAAACCTTACCGCTATGCCATTCTGACTGAATTTAAAGTATTTGATGTTATGCGCCATGCTAAATCCAATAAAGATTTCCCGCCTGATGTCGATTACCTTCGTGCACGCGCAAAGCATTACAAAAATGTGATTATTGCAGATAAATAATTAAATCGTCGCAAGCAAATTGAAATAAATTAGAAACGGCCCTAATGGGCCGTTTTTATTTAAGTAACAAATACACTTGCTTGCTTTATTTATACCTAGCTAACTCAGTTGAAAATCATTATTAATACATAGATAAACAAGTAAACGCGTATTTCTTATTGCTGTCTGCCGCCACTAAATTTCCGTCTCTGACTACAAAGAAATCATTCAACTCTTTAGTTACAAATTCTTGTGCGACAAGCTCTTCGGGCCAGTTATAGCTATCATCCTTTCCATAACGCTCGTAGATATACGCGCTAGCAATACCGGGTTCACCAAATTTCAATCGACAATATTTATCCGCATCTTGAGGGGTCATTTTCAAGCCAATTAAGTCACTATTCGCTAAAGGTGACGCTTCTGCACTGCGAAATTTCTCTTTCATTTCTACAGGCAAGGTTCTAAATTCCGCCCAAGTTTCAGGACGATGAAGATGATATACACGATCTATGTTAACTGATTTATTGATATTCATTGTAGCGTGATAACCACTTTCGCCTTTCACTGTTATAGATCGGGTTAGTTTATTGTTTACTGGTAACTCACGACATACGTCATCACTGTTCAATATTTCATCATCAAAAGAGACACATAAACGTATCGCTCTTAAGTTAATAAAGCTAGGCAGCGTTGGGGCGATTACAAATCGAGAAATAGTATTCGGCTCTGTACTTATAGCAAGCGGAAATACGGCACTTTTATTGGTTGATAGCCAATATGACTGACGAAATTCAGGGTAACCGGTAAGAGTTGCCGTTATTTCACCACCTTCTTTGAACTCCCCTTCAGCATCTAACCACGCTATATGCTCAGTCCTACAACTAGCATGCCCTCGAGTATGGCTGTTTATTGGTGTCACACAAAAACGAACTTTATTACCCTTTCCTAGATCACTATCCTGTAATCTGTAGCTCTGCTCGTTACTTACCTGTTTTTCTTGATCATTATTAACAATGGTCCATGAATATTCACTTTGAGTTTCTGGATTATTGTTACTTTCAAAGTATCGGTAAGCACCCATTAGAGTATTGCCTTCAAAACGGTGACCCGATATAACAACATTAAGCGCGTGAGGGGTATCATTCGGTAACGGTTTAACCATCACTTCTTCTGTACACGTCACGTTTCCTGCTTTAGGCCACCCCGTTAATGAATAAGGGGTAACACAACCTTTCAACTGTTTATTGGCCATTGCGGTCTCAATATATAAGGACTGTGTTTTCGCTACAGGCTGACCATCTAAAAACCATGAAAATGACGTACTATCGAGATCTTCTTTATCATTATCAAAGTCGAGAAACTCATAATTTAAAAATACATTTTTCCCTAATTCAATCTGCTCTAGTAACGGATCGATTATCGCAACCGGCTCAGACCCTGCTGCGCCTTGTATCATATTTGTCTCTTCTGAACATGATATTAATATATTCGTTATTGAATCTATAATACAAACAGAAATATGCTTACCTTCATCATCCACTGTCAGCCAATAAGAAGCTTGATTTTCATTAGGGATAATTTGGCCGTCACGCAACCAACGATAGGTAAACTCTTCATTTGGCGCTTCACCATCTTTATCAACAACAAAAGTTAATAATTCAGAGCCAACAATTTCAGGGGAATAAGCATTTGATAAAATCCTTACTACATGGTTTGTCTCATCAAAATATACAGGTGATATTAATACATACTTTGAGCATACCTTTTCCCCTGCTTTTCTATCCGTTCGGTTGAAGGGAATAACACAAAAGCGAATTCGAGTACCAGCAAGGCTATTGTCTTTAGGAATTCGGTATTTAAATCCACGGTGGATACTCATTCCGGCTTCAGTTTCCCAGTAGCCAATCGAGGCATCAAGCCCTGGTGGAACACTCGTAGAGTTAAACTTGTACTGACCAATCGCTTCTTGACCCGATTGAATCTGATCGCCTTGCTCAATACCACTCAGTGCAACATTGGTCGCTTTCGGAGGCTTAGATACTTTTTGCTGCTCTGAATTACCATCACCACTGCCACATGCCGTAATAAATACAGTCAGCAACAAAATATAAACATATCTATGCATATAATAATTTCTTTCTATTTCTATATTCCTAACAGCACAAAGGGCGAATTAACGCCCTTCTATTAAGAAACAATTATTTATCTACCAGCAACGATGAGTAGCGGTAAGCTCAGTGATAGCTATTTTACGCTGTGGATTTCATTTATCAATACCTCGAAAACCATAGATTCACGGCAATTATACAACTCTGCATATTGGTGCATTTCGCTAATTTTCATCACGGCATTCGATTCAATATAAGAATATAAATACGGCTTATCTATGGTTATCTGGTTGTGATACTGGGAATTGTAGCGTTATGCGTAACCCACCGTTTTGGCCATTTTCTGCGGTTACCCCCCCTCCCATTACAGCCATAGACTCTTTAACTATCGCGAGCCCTAAACCCGTCCCACCCGACAGCTTATCTCGAGCATCTTCTATCCGCGCGAACGGATCAAAAATGCGTTTTAGATGCAGTGGAGGGATCCCTCGGCCATTATCCGTTACCTCAAGCTTTACAACATTACCCACTTCGTGAGCAGAAACATGAATGATGGCATCTTGCCCTGCATATTTGATGGCGTTACCCACTAGATTTTTTATAGCCCGTGAAGCCAGGCGATTATCTGCCATTACAAGTGGCAACGTTTTACTGACCTGACTACTAATCGTTTGCCCCGCCAATTTGCTGAACTGCGCTTCCATTACATGTAACGAACATAATGCTTCTAGCTGAACAGGGACAAGTTGAGGATCGTAACTCGCATTCTCTAACCGACTGAATTCTAGAATTTCACTTACAAGATCATTCATTTCATCAGACTCTCTCTCTAGTCGGTCGGCCATCACTTGTTGGTCGTCGGATAAATGACGACGAAGTAGATGCAAAGCCAGACCATGGCGCGCTAACGGTGTCTTGAGCTCGTGGGACACATCACGGATCAAGCGTTTTTGCTTTTCCGCTAGCTCATGGATACGATGCGTCATATGATCAAAGTCTTTCGCCAGTTCACTAAACTCCTTCACACTTTCACCAACTTCATTTGCAACCCGAACAGAAAAATCACCCTCTGATAAGCGACGACTCGCTTCTTGTAGCTGAGTAAGAGGTCGCTGTAAATAACGAGCCAACAGCCCAGAAAAGACAGTTAAAATGAGAACCGCTATAACGATTTGACTGAGTGCGAAATAGTATCGAAATGTATGTGCTGGATGTTTTTCATGTGGAAATTGAATAACAAGCTGATTTCCCTTGCTTAAAGGAACTGCAATAATAGGCTGATTGACCCTGTCATCTAAAATGCTATCTAGGCTACGAATAAAGTTCAGTTTAAACTTAAAGTGTGGATGCATTTCACGGCCACTGAGCACGTTTTGCTGTCTATCGAGAACAAACAAATAATAGTCCTGCCCTCTCTCCCAATCAGCTAACTCATCCATATCGCCTTCCGCAATCATCACTTCAGCCTGAAGTGAAAGTGCTAGCATTTCGCTTTGAACACGACTTGGCACATGCAGGATCGTTTTGATCAAAGCATGTTCTGCGATGTTTTGCAGACCTAAGATTAAAAGCAAAATAACTGCAAAATATGAAAATAGTTTATAAGCTAGCGAGCCTTGGCTGTTAAGTCTGAACAAGGTTCTTGGGGAGAGTCGAGCGAGTTGAATACTTTGCATGGTTCCTCAACGCAAAAAGGCTACGCGCTGCGCAGCCTAGTAAATCTAATATAAATAAACACAAGGTTATAGATGTATTACCACAATTTACGACGCCATGGCTAAAAAGCTGTAACCCTTACCACGTATGGTTTTAATATGTTGCTTGGATAAGCCAGATTGCACCATTTTACGGCGAATATTGCTGATGTGCATATCAAGGTTACGGTCAAATGGACTCAGGTCTTTCTTTAAGACTTCCTTTTGAAGCTCAGCTTTTGATACCACCACTTCATGGTGCTTAATCAAATATTCCAGTAATTCAGACTCTGTGCCTGTTAGGGGTAAACGCGCAATTTGCTGCGATAAGTTTTGTTCGCTGCAATGCTGAGACTGGCGTTGTCGTTCTAATCCAACACGTCGTAGGATCGCCGTCATTCGTGCAAGTAACTCAGGAACACGAAATGGTTTAGGCATGTAGTGATCTGCCCCAGCTTGCAATCCATCCATCATGGATGTCTCATCTGCGAGTGCCGTTAACATTAGAATCGGTGTTGCAAAGCGTTGACAAATACGTCGCGCAACTTGCATACCATCAATGTTAGGTAACATGACGTCGAGTAATACAAGATCAACGGGATAGTCTTGCATATATGTCAGCGCAGTTTCACCACAATGCCGACATTCAACATCATAGCCTTCACCCACCAACACATCCGCTAACAATTCGCATAGCTGCACATCATCATCAATGACTAAAACACGAGACACGTTAATTACACCTTAATAAAAACTATTCGTATTTTAATTAACCTTTCGACGTGCTGCAATGATTAGTGTCAATTTTTCCATTTCGATACGATTTCGGCATATATATAACAAAAGAGGCACTTTTGCTTAGCAACAAAAATGCCTCTTGGTTACTTTAAATACAGAAAATACTTACTGACACACAAGGGCTGACTTTGCATTTTTCTGTGGTTCATACCACGAGACTAAACCTTGCTGAATTGTCTGCGCTGCTTGTTTTGGGGTCAGAGTACCATTGAGCACCCCAACGCTGGTTTGCCACAATTGACCTTCAAGTTCTGGTTTGCCACGCGATAAAATTTGTGCTGAATTTCGAATTGTGGAATCACACTCATCACGCCACGCCATCATCTCTGCAGCGATAGGGTTTTTCACATCGATAAAATGATTAGATAATGAGAAAAAACCGGGCAGCGAATTGGTTATTAACTCAGCGAATTCTGCAGTCGTCATCCAATGTAAGAAAGCATTTGCTGCAGGATCATTCTTCGCTTTACTATTAAGTCCCATCCCCAAATCGGTATGATCACTGAAATAGCATTCCCCTTTCGCTTGCTCTACTGGCGGACGGAAAACACCCAGCTCGATACTGCTATCAAAGGTTGAAATATCCCAGGACCCGGCAGGGAAAATAGCGGCTTTGCCCGATTTGAATAGTGCAATTGAGTCGTTATAGCCACGTTGTTGATAACCTTGACCTAAATAAGGTTGCCACGATGCTAATTGCTCGAACGTTTGTTGATAAGCTTTATCCGAGAAACGCTCCGTGCCACTAATGAGTGCTAAACGTCCATCTTCCCCTTTCCAATAGTTTGGACCCACGTTTTGGAAGCCCATGGTGGCTGCTTCCCATTTGTCTTTAGTGCCGATAGCTAAAGGGACGTAGTTACCATTTTGTTTTACGCGCTCAAGCACTCGAGCAAACTGTGCAGTTGTTGTTGGCGCATTAATACCTAGTTCTTTAAATACGGTTTTGTTATAGAAAAAGCCATGAATCACCGATGCCATAGGCAAGCAAAAGGTTTGTGCACCTGAATCTGTCTGCCATGGGCCTAATGCAAAACTTGGGAAATTCTCCATCCCTGCAATTTCAGTAATATCGCTAAAATACCCTTGTTTGAATAACGACAAAGAGGCGTCAAATGGGCGGCATGCGATTAAGTCCCCTGCCGTACCCTCTGCCAAATCCTTGGCAAGTTGGCCATTGAAAGTAGAAGGATCCGTTGGCGCGCGGTACTTTACCTTAATATTTGGGTAATGCTTGTTAAATGCCGGGATAATGGTGTTTGCCCACACTGCATCATCATTACGCCAAGAGTCAATCACAACACTGCCTTGAATAGAAGTATTGGCGGCCACAGCAACAGATGTATTACATGCCGCGAATGTCACCATACCTAAGGTAAGGCACCAAGCAGTCATGGTACGCGGTGAACGACGAACAGTTTGCTTATTACGAATATTCATCTTCTTCTATACCTTAAAGCGTTCAATCAAAGTTTGCTGTTGCGATGCCAGCATTGACAGCGCTTCACTACTATCGGCAGATTCTCGCGCCTCAGCTTCAGCGTTGTAAGCAACATGCGCAATGCCATTGATGTGTTCAGCAACTTGTTGGCTTACCGAGATCTGCTCTTCTGTCGCAAGTGCTACCTGCTCTGCCATCTCATTAATTTGCATCATACGTTCAGCAATACTTTGCAATGTCTGATCCGTTAATCGACTTTGTTCAACGCACTCATCGGTCTGCTGCTGACTACGTGCCATAACAGAAACAACTTCAGCCGCACTTTGTTGTAAGTTTTGGATCATATGTTGAATTTCCTCAGTCGATTGCTGAGTACGATTCGCTAATGCACGAACTTCATCGGCAACAACTGCAAAGCCACGTCCTTGTTCACCCGCGCGTGCCGCTTCAATGGCAGCGTTGAGCGCCAGTAAATTAGTTTGTTCTGCAATACCTCGGATCACATCTAAAATGCTACCAATATTATTGCTGAACCCCTCTAAATTACGTGTGATACCCGCTGCTTCAGTGATGTCGTTGGCAAGGCGCTCAGTGATCAAACGGTTTTGAGCCACTTGATTACGCCCCGCCAGTGTTGCTGAATTGGCTTCGTTAACTTCAACAACGGTTAGATCTGAAGAACGTGAAATTTCTTTTGCACTGACCTCTAATTCTGAAATCGCGGCGGCAACTTGATCGGTTCGTGCTTTTTGATCTTCAACACGCCCCATCGCCTGCTCGCTAATAGTGGCGGTTTTGTTGGCTTCGTCCACCAAACGGGCTGAACCTTGGTTAATCTGCTTTAAAATATCCGCCATGCTTTGAGAAAGTTGGTCGATAGATTGCGATAATGCGCCAAATTCGCAAGAAGATTGATAGTTCGTTCGTTGGGTCATATCGCCAGCAGTCATTTTCCTTAACACTGCATTAATCGATTTTAACGGCGTATGGATACTTTTCGCAGTTGATATTGCCACGATCAAAGCAACTGCAGCTGAAATACAGCCAGCTAACACAACCATCAATACAGCATTTGAAACTGCCTCATCGGCAGCTTGACGACTGAGGATGGCGAATTGACGCGCGTAATCCACATAATCTTCGAGTGCATTTTGGGTCGTCACAACATGTGCGAGCGCTTGCTGATTTTGAACCAAAATACCCTGCTGTAGCCTTTGCTGCTCCGCCATTATTGCCAGTAAACCATTACTGCCTAATGTCAGGTCGTGAACTTTTTTCAAGTTACGGCTGTATCGTGCTTTTACATCTGACTCAACATTAATACGGGCTAATCGCTGATTCGCAATTTCGATATCTTTTGCAAATACTTTTCCTAACGCGACTAAATCCGTATCTGCGTTTGCGCGACGTAAATTTTTCAAGTCGCGACCAATGCCACTGGTGATCAACTCAGCACGGTTATGCATAGAGCGTTTTACGCTTGCACGTTGAAGTAATAAATTGGCCGCCCATTGGTAAGTATCTTCTAACCGCAAGAATTTTTCATTGAGCTCAGCGCGCTGTGCATTTACAGCAATCAATTGATGGTGCTGCGACAAAACAGTTTCTGCTGATAAGAAAAAACTATCAGAGGCGATTAATACGGGACGTAAAGCATCGCGTGCTTGCTCGCTATTCGCTTGTGAAATTACATGCTTTTTTGCTTGTTCAAATTTCTCTTTGGCAAGCTCAAACGCCTGCTTTTTTGCTGGTAATGTTGTTACATCATCCGTTGTTCTGTATTCCACCAGCATGAGCTGACTTTCCAGAAGATCAGCCAAAAGCTGACTAGACGAAATAACCATAGGAGTCGAGTTTTCTGTTACATCAAGTAGACGGCTATGAATACGATTGGTGTTGCTATAACTAATGCCGCCAACAATGGCGATCAAAATAAACATCAATGCGAAACCAGCAATAGTCCTTTGTACTATCGAGAGAGACATAATTCACTTCTTATATTATGTGTAATGGCGTGGAATTTACTGATCAAACAATCAATATCCATCAGTCTGCAATATACTTATTTCACGGTTCAAATTAAAAACAATAAAATCAATTTTATTAATTAGATCACAGATTTATAAAAACAAGCAAAACGAGTAAGATAATCAGAACCGGCAAGAGTGAAGATCACGCTATACAGTATGAGAGACAAACAGTGAGGATATTGGCGCCTAGTTCTATATGAAATAGACGCCAATTGGCTACGAGGTATAACCGTGAATTAATGAGTCGGTAGGTTTAGCTAGCAATTTGCGTTGTCGTGATGTTGAATAAGCTGCTTATGTAACTGATCTTTCAGTTTTAAACGCTGAAGTTTCAAGTTGTGCATGTCGTTATCATCAATCGGGCTACCTGACACTTCCAGCTGACGAATATCGTAATCTAATTCATGATACTGCTGAAGGTCTGCCTTAAAGCTTGGGTCATCATGATTAAGTTGAACAATATCTAATTTGAGTTCAGGAAAATCTAAGATAAAAGCATGGTTTTCATTTAGCATTCGCGTTCCCTCTTCTGTCAGATTACTCATCAGTATAGAAGTAATTTATTGAAAGAAATGAGGTTTACCACGCAAACTAACTAAGTTTAAGGCTATCACCTTACTATCGTCACCCTCCCTTATCACCAGCGTATTAAGCTGGCACTTTGCATTCAATTTAACCATCAAAGGCGGAATGAAAAGCCACATTTCCCGTTGGTAATTCAACATCCGTGGTGCTTAACGTTCTCATCAAAAAATACTCAGCAGGTACACCAGCAAGTGTCAGGTTAGAATGAGCTTTAAAACCAAAACGACCGTAATACTCTGGTTCACCAAGCAAAACAATGCCTTCAGCTCCACGCGTTTTCATCATCTCAACGCCAATATTTATCAGCTGGCTGCCAATGCCTTCACCTTGTCGATTGGGGCACACAGACACTGGGCCTAACCCAAACCACGCAGAAGTGATACCAGCCACTGTAACGGGAGAAAAAGCGATATGCCCAATAATGCCTGATGCATCTTCCGCAACTAATGAGAGAGTTAAAGCCCCGTCATTACGGAGTCCGGTAATGATTAAATGCTCTGTCGGCTTCGCACCTGGAGCATGGTGGGGATGACCTTCAAATGCGCGATAAGTAAGGGTTTCTATTGCATTATTGTCTGACGTTTCTTGCGCTCTAATTTTCATTACAAACCTTTCGTCTAATCACTAATATAGCCCGCTTTATGGCCTAAGTATTAAATATACTGTTGATGATTTATGACGTCACCAACACTCAAGAAGGCGTGTACTGTAAAGTGTAAACTTGTAGACAGGTCAAACAGAAATTTCAACATTTACGTTTTGATTTTTTACTTCTGTGGCTGTGATTTGGGTTAACGCTTCGATTGGATCAAAGCACTGGCGTTAAGCATGGCATCTTTAGTACTCACATCAATAATGGCGATATTCTTAAATCGTTCAGGCTCTTTTATCGCCACATCATGGGCAAAGATCACCAGCTTCGCGCGTGAGATGTCTTTGTCAGTGATCCGATTGTTAACCCCATTTGCGCCTTGCGTTTCAACTTTGATTTTAACCCCCATGGAGTAAGCCGCTTTTTCTAATGATTTGGCCGCTAAAAAAGTATGTGCAACACCCGATGGACAAGCTGTCACCGCGAGAATATCCGCCTCGCCTTCACCTTCAACAGAGGTATAGTTATTAACTAGAGAATCATGATTGTCGTCTTCGACCACATTTTTTTTCAACGCAATAACAATAAATGCTGTGGTTAATGCCCCCACTAACGTACCTACAATATAACCAAACTTACCATCGACAACAGGCAATACAATCCAACCACCCCACGGGGCATGATTAAGAACATGAAACATAAAACCCGTGATATTACCCACAATGCCACCCGCGACAATCGCAGGTAGAACACGCGCAGGATCGGCGGCGGCAAAAGGGATTGCCCCTTCGCTGATCCCTATCATTCCCATGATGCCTGCCGCTTTACCCGCTTCACGTTCGTCACGCTTAAATTTTTTCGGCGACAAAAAGGTCGCAAGTGCTAACCCCAAAGGTGGTGTACAAATGGCGATACCGACACCGCCCATGAGCCAAGGTTGTGTGTTTACCTGAGTTTGCGCAAATAAGGTCGCGACTTTGTTGATAGGCCCCCCCATATCAAAGGCTGTCATACCGCCTAAAATAGTACCAAGTAAGATCTTACCCGACCCCGCCATGCCAGTAAGCCATGTATTTAGCGTAATCATCGCACCTGCTATTGGTGCCCCGATCATCCACATCACAGCACCGCAAGTGGCGAAAGTACCTACCAAAGGATAAATGAATATACTGCCCAGTGAGCTCATACTATCTGGCAAAGTTATCTTCTTGAGCTGACGTACGACAAAGCCAGCAAAGAAACCAACAACGATTGCGCCTAAAAAACCTGTATCGTACTGATTCACGGCCACCCAAGAACCAATCATGCCTGGCGCTAAACCGGGTTTATCCGCAATAGAGTACGCAATGTAACCACCAAGCACGGCAGTAAATAACGTCAGGCCCGCAATACCCATCTGCGCAATGTCGGCTAAGATCCCACTTTCAGGCACACCACCATGTCCCGATATCATCACTGACAGTGATAGCAATACCCCGCCAGCGACAATAAAAGGAATCATATGAGAGGTGCCAAACAACAAGTGTTCTTTTATATGTGCGAGACGCTGTTTGAAAGGACTTAATGGTTCAGAAGTAACTCGCGGAGGTTGGAGCAGCGGGATGGGTTCGACATCCGTTAAGAGTTCGCGAGCAGCGTCAATTGACTCAACGGCTTTGAGCTTGGCAATGAAGCTATCTTCAATCAACTTACTAGAAAGTTGCGCTAATACTTCAATATGGTGATGGTCATTACCTTCGGGGGAAGCTAGCATGAAAAAGACATCTGACAATTCACCGTCTTCTGCACCGTAATCAATACCACTACGGCTAATACCAACGGCAACCGCTGGCTTTGCCACCGCATCACTCTTTGCGTGAGGAATAGCGATACCTTCATCAAAACCGGTATTGCCTATCTCTTCCCGCTTCCATACGTCAGCCAAAAATTGATCTTTATCGGCAAGCTTACCTGCTGAATCAAGTAGATTAACCAGCTCTTGCAGCACACCCTCTTTGGTTTGCGCCTTAAGTTCTAAGCAAATAATCTCTGGTTCAATCAGGTCTGTAATGTCCATTGTTATCCCTAAACTACCCTTATATGCTCAGTCAAAATAATGGTTACCTTAGCCTGTCTTCACGCTTTGTTGCACGTCCAAGCTGAGTTCTGCTCGGCTTAGGTTAGCGATCCGCCCCTGTGGGTTATATAGGACTAAAGAAGCATTAACTGGATAAATGTAACATGGTATTCAAATTGTGATGCACGTCTTTCATTTAATCGTTTCAAAATAATGTATTCCGCATTTGCTATGCTAATATCCGCAAAAATGGACGTGAGAACACTTATGAAAATTGTTGCTGTCACAGCCTGCCCAACAGGTATTGCGCATACTTATATGGCAGCAGATGCACTCATGAAGGCTGCACCTAAATACAATGTTCACATCAAAGTTGAGACGCAAGGCGCAATGGGGATTGAAAATCAGCTAACTCCACATGATATCGCTCAAGCAGATAAGGTATTGATTGTGTCTGACATCGAAGTCGAACATGCGGCGCGTTTCGAGGCGATGAATACCGTTCGTATTCCTATTGAAGATGTCCTGCTCAACGTAGATAAAGTCTTCCTCGTTCACTGCCGTGACTAACCACTCGATATAGCTAATGAACGAATACCAAATTACTTTTTTTGTCGATGATGCCAACGCCAGTGCTCATGTTGCTAAGCCGCTGCGTCACCTGTCGAAAAAGTTTAAAAGTACCCTTCGCATTATCAACATTACTCGTAACCGCACAGCTACGTTATCTCAATCTGTGGCGATGCTACAAGCAGGCTTAGTCAGTGGTGATCTCTGCCAGATCACCGCTGTTGGTATCGATGCAGAACTCGCCTGCTTTGTGATTAAAGACATTATTACAGAGCACTTTACGCTAATAGGCGCGCACATTAACTATGAATTTTCGAGCCAATTAACTGCTCGATTACCACAAATTTGCCCTCCCAGCGAAATTCAATGGCACTATGCCAAAGCGCACACCAAGTTAACTAAATTTGAATGCTTAAAGGGGTTAGCACACCTCATTTATCCTAAAGATCCCGACGAACTGATTCTGGCTTTTATCAAACGAGAAGAACGCTCATCGACATGTGTAGCACCAGGAATTGGGCTGCCCCACGTCATGTTTGCCGATATTGATCATATTTCTGTTGCAGTGATATCCAGCGACACCCCGATTAACTGGGAATCAAAAATGGGTGACGTGCAACTTGCTATAGCACTGGTGATGCCACAAAAGCCAACACGTGAACAGATTGTCTCTGCGACCAACCTGACGCGTAACTTGTTGTGTGATCAGCTGCCTGAGCGTTTGCTACAGACAAAAAGCTGTATAGATCTGCAAGCCTTGCTAATGTACTCCATGTCGCGCCTACTACCTTAAATCGAACCACGGTAGTCTGTTGGCGTACGTCCCGTCTTATTTTTAAATACTCGACAAAAGTAGTTTACATCTTTAAAACCGCAGCGTAGTGACACTTCATTGAGCTTGAAATTGTACTTTTTAAGCATGAACTTAGCGCGATCAATCCGTACCCAAGTAATATAGTCCGCCAAGGTCATATGTCCTTGCTGACGAAACAAACGAGATAAGTGATTAGCCGAAATACTAAAGCGCGTGGCGATACTGTCGCGAGTAATAGGCCGGTGGAAATTTTCCTGAATATAGATACAAATGCCCTGATACAGGTCTTGTACCCGACTGTGCGATTTCTCGACAGGGGCATCAAGCATGGTTTTACTGTATTGCAGTAAGGCTTGTAATAAGAGCTCATCCATTGGCTTTTTATTACTTTCGCGCGCCAATGAACTCAGTGCTTCAAGAATATTGTCAATAGCAAAGCCCGAGCGTGTTTGGATACTGTGCTTTTGAATATCATAAAAGCTGGCTTCACCTTTTCGTTTACTCACCAAACTCAATCCTAACTGGCGACGACCAAACAACATACTCAGCACTGAGCAATTGGTATCCCAGTCAGGTTTATTCCAACAGTTGGGCGGCACAAAAATCGCATCACCCGTTTTGGCCGTGATTGTAGTGATCGTGCGCTCATGGCTTTCCAATTCATTAATATACTCACCGTCCAACACTAGCTCTAACCGTGGAAAGTTAACCTGATAACTAAACTGTGGCGGCGTGTGGAAATCACCTGCAAACCAGATATTGTGAAACGGCTCTCGTTCGTTAAGCACCGAAGAAATCAAATCATGAAATACCATTTTCAAACTCTCAAAACGCATTTGTAATGCTATGCGGTATAGATATACCTCTTGTCTTTATTATTAGCTATTGAGCAAAATCACAATTTTTATTCAAGGTTACAAAAATCCAGCTAAAGACGTAAATATCTAGTAAGTACGTCGCTGAAAAAACTGGCTCAACATGTCACAAAACCTTGCTACCACTGGTATAGAGCAGTTCAAGCCCTCTTAGTTTTCTTGAAAAAACCGCACGGTTAACGATCAAAATCACACTCTTATTTGGTGGCTACAATCCTCTAGTAAATGTGTTTTTTCTGCACTACAGACTCCTACCACTAACTTTCAAAATACCCCTAGCACAACAATAAAAGTATTAGGGGTTAAACATGATCACCAATTTAATCAACCAAGAATTGATTACGCTGGATCTTCAAGCCACTTCAAAAGAAGCGGTATTTAAAGAGCTCATTGACGTTCTTTTTTCACAAGGTCGCATTTCCGACAAAGCGCAATTTTTAGCTGATATTAAAGCGCGTGAAGCACAAGGTAATACCGGTTTTGAAGAAGGTGTCGCCCTTCCCCATGCCAAGAGTTCCGCCGTTATTGCACCTGCCGTGGTTATTGGGGTGAGCAAAACAGGGATTGAATACGGCGCAGAAGATGGGCTGCCATCAAAACTGTTTTTTATGATTGCTTCACCTGATGGCGGTGATAATCATCACATTGAAGTGCTGGCTGAATTGTCGTCAAAACTGATTGAAGACGGTTTTATCGACCGCTTCATCAATGCCACTTCTAACAAAGAGGCTTTACAACTACTACTAGAAAAACCACAGCCTGTCGAAACCCCAACCTCAATTCAAAAACAAGGCTTTGTGATTGGGGTAACAGGTTGCCCTGCTGGTGTTGCTCATACCTACCTAGCAGCAGAAGCCTTAGAAAAAGGGGCCAAGGTTTTAGGTTACGACATCAAAGTTGAAACCAACGGCTCAATCGGGGTTAAGAACAGCCCAACATCAGAAGAGATTGAACGTGCCGATGCCATTATTGTAGCTTGTGACAAACAAGTCGATTTAACCCGATTTGCAGGCAAACGCTTAATCCAAACCAATGTAAAAGCCCCGATACGTGATGCTCAAGGTTTAATTACCCAAGCACTTACCGCACCTGCTTATGAAGCCGAATCGACAACATCTGCTTCCGATAAAACCTCAATCTCCAGTAAAGCCTCTGAAGCACGTTCCGATCTTTACCGCTACTTAATGAACGGTGTCTCGCACATGATCCCATTTGTTGTAACGGGTGGTTTGTTGATCGCACTGGCGTTAGCCATTGGCGGCGAGCCATCAGAAGCTGGCATGGCGATTCCAGCTGGCAGTATGTGGAATCAGATCTTAGATGTCGGTGTCGTGGCATTCACTCTAATGATCCCAATCCTTGCAGGTTACATCGCCTATGCGATTGCGGATCGCCCTGCGCTTGCTCCAGGTTTGATTGGTGGCTGGATTGCTAACAATGGTTCTTTCTACGGTGCTGAGGCGGGCACAGGCTTTATCGGCGCTATCGTCGCGGGTCTGTTAGTCGGCTACTTCGTGAAGTTTATTGTTTCCATTAACTACCACAAGTTTATCCAACCCCTTGTTCCTATCATGATTGCGCCGATTACAGGCTCACTCTTCATTGCAGGTTTGTTCATCTTTGTTATTGGCGCCCCTATCGCGGATTTAATGACAGGTCTTACTGCGCTACTCACAAGCATGAGTACAGGCAACGTAGTGTTACTTGGCATTGTACTTGGTGGTATGGCTGGCTTTGATATGGGTGGTCCATTCAACAAAGTCGCCTTCTTGTTCTCTGTGGGCATGATTGCCAGCGGCCAAACCCAATTCATGGGCGCAATGGCATGTGCCATTCCTGTTGCACCGCTTGGTATGGCGCTAGCTACAGCGCTAGGCCGTAAGTTCGAACTGTTTGAATCATCAGAAATTGAAGCAGGTAAAGCGGCGGGCGCCATGGGCTTAGTGGGTATTTCTGAAGGTGCGATTCCATTCGCAGCACAAGACCCTCTTTCAGTTATTCCCGCGAACGTCCTTGGTTCTATGACTGCTGCTGTAATGGCGTTCTCATTCGGCATCACTAATAGCGTGGCACACGGTGGACCTGTCGTTGCCTTGCTTGGTGCGATGAACCATCCACTGCTGGCCCTGATTTGTATGGCTGCTGGCGCAATCGTAACAGCACTGACTTGTGTCGCATTGAAAAAAATGCGCAAAGCAAAGCTCATCGCAGTTACCGCCTAGAACCTTACTCCAAGTAACTCATCAATGGCTTGAGCTGATGTGCTCAAGCCAATTTCATATTTCTCTGAATTTTCATGGTGATTCTGATGTCTGATCTTCTCGCCACTGCGGCTGCTTCCACACAAGCTATAAACCCAGCAACAATGACACCTGCAACAGCGCAACTTGCCCAACAACAGCAAATGATGATGCAACTCGCGCTCATTCCTACACTAATGCGTAAATTCTACCCAATGACGAATGTGATTCAACACTACGCATGGGGCAGTACATCATCCATTAATCAGCTTTTTGATATAAAAAACCCAAGCGCAGAACCCCAAGCCGAAGTATGGATGGGGGCACACCCTAATGGTTGCTCGACAGTCGGCTATGGTGAGCACGCGACCAAGCTTTCAACGCTGATCGATTGTAACCACACGTTGTTTTTAAGTGAGCAGGTCGCTAACCGTTTTGGTGAACTGCCCTATCTGTTTAAAATTCTAGCCGCAGAAAAAGCCTTATCTATCCAAGTACACCCTAACAAAGCACAAGCTGAACGAGGCTTTGCTGTAGAGCAACAACAAGGTATTCCACTGGATGCGGCTAATCGCAATTATAAAGATCCGAATCATAAACCCGAATTGGTTTACGCCTTAACCCCATATCAAGCAATGAATGGCTTTAGATCAATCGATCAGATAATTGCCAACTTTAATCAGCTTGCGATCCCCGAGATCAAAGCATGGTTAGATGAATTCAAAGCCAATCTAACCCCTCAAGGGCTCGCGACTTTCTTTGCTGCTTTGCTGTCGATGACAGGCCAACAAAAAAATCAGGCGCTTGCCAAACTGAGTCACTATGCCAATGAATATGCCAAGAAATATGCCAATCAATCAGATGACCCACTGTTTACTTTGATTACAGATCTTGAACATCAGTATCCTGGCGATGTCGGCTTATTTGCACCATTACTACTTAATGTGATTACGCTGCAACCTGGGCAAGCCATGTTCTTAGATGCCGAAACCCCTCACGCTTATATTAAAGGGACAGGGCTCGAGATTATGGCGAACTCAGATAACGTATTACGAGCAGGTCTGACGCCTAAATTCATGGATATCGACGAGCTGGTCGCCTGTACCCGCTTTGATGAAAAACCCTTTGATAGCTTATTGCTGCAACCCAATAAATCGGATGATATTTGGGACTACCCTATCCCTGTTGATGATTTCAAGTTTTCCATTATTCAACATTCGCACCAAAGGATAATGTACACACATAGTGCTGAGATTTTACTGCCACTCGACCAAAGTATGACGCTCACCCACCAAGACGGTGAATCTTGTGTGATTGAAAAAGGCCAATCCGTGTTTATTCCTGCTTATGCACAAAGCTACCAAATTGAATGTGCAGGTCGTATCGCCCGCGCTTATAGCTAAACATGGTTTATAGGTCTAATTACGACTAAAAATAGCCACTCCCTAACAACGCCTCGCTTGTGCGAGGCTTTTTTATTGAAGCGTTTAATTCAAGTCATTACTTAATTAAATGAGTAAGCCGAATTAATGTGATCTAGTCGAAGTAATATTAATGACGTTAGTCACACTTAAAATAGGGTGATACAAAAGTATAGTTGATGGTCTTTTTTTACTATTTCTGATTTTCTTATATTCCATTAATTTAACTGTATTACTTCAACACCTCTCGAGTTCAAAAATGATCACCAAACTAACTAACGTTAATCTTATTAAAAAAGAATTATCAGCAAACACTAAAAAAGAAGTATTTGCCGAGCTTGCTCAAATGCTGCTTGATGATAACCGGATCAGTAGCAAAGAAAGCTTTTTAGATGACGTTGAAACTCGCGAAGCCGTCAGCGTCACATCAACCGATGGCATTGCTTACCCACACTCAAAAAGCAAAGCAGTAATCGAGCCTGCAATCGCAGTCGGTGTAAAGGCTGGCGGCATTGATTACGGCGATGAAGACGGTATCAAAGCGAGCGTGTTCTTTATGATTGCATCACCTGATAACGGTGCTGACCACCATATTTACGTTCTTCAAGAATTATTCGGAAAATTCAGTGAAGAGTTTATTGAAGATATCCATAACGCAAAAGATGAACAGCAAATTCTAACTATTTTAATTAATTCATAAGGCGCAATAATCATGAGTACAATAACAGCTCAAGCTCCTAGTAATAATAGTGATTTTAAAAAGACATTAAGTATCCTAAAAGGTCACCTTTTATTTGGCACATCTCACATGCTACCTTTTATTGTAGCGGGTGGTGTTTTACTTGCACTCGCAGTAATGGCCTCAGGTAAAGGTGCGGTTCCAGCTGATGGTTTATTGGCCGACATTTCTAATATTGGCATTAAAGGTTTAGTTTTATTCCCAATTATTTTGGGTGGCTTCATTGGCTACTCAATTGCCGATAAACCTGCGCTTGCGCCTGCCATGATTTCTTCAGGTATTATGGCTGATATGGGCGGTGGCTTCCTTGGTTGTATCGTGGCAGGTTTTATCGCTGGTGGTGTTGTATTCCAACTGAAGAAAATCCCACTGTCAGCCAATATGACCGCGCTAGGTGCGTACTTTATTTACCCTCTGCTTGGCACGCTGATTTCTGCTGGTGTTGTTCTTTGGGGCATCGGTGAGCCAATCAAACTCTTTATGGCATCGATGAACGAATTCCTAGCATCTATGGCTGGCGCATCAAAAATCGTTCTAGGTACTATTTTAGGTGGCATGACGGCCTTTGATATGGGTGGTCCAATTAACAAAGTCGCAACCCTATTTGCTCAAACGCAAGTCGATACTCAACCTTGGCTAATGGGTGGTGTGGGCATTGCAATCTGTACTCCACCACTGGGTATGGCGCTTGCTACCTTCATGTTCAAAAAGAAATTTACCAAACAAGAGCAAGAAGCTGGTAAAGCCGCAGCAATCATGGGCTCTATCGGTATCTCTGAAGGTGCAATCCCATTCGCAGCGAACGACCCAATGCGTGTGCTGCCATCTATTGTCGCGGGTGGTATCGTAGGTTGTGTGTTTGGCTTCCTAACCGATGTACTACTACACGCGCCTTGGGGCGGCTTAATCACAGCGCCTGTTTCTAGCAACATTCCAATGTATGTTGTCGGTATCGCACTCGGTTCATTAACAACTGCACTTATCGTTGGCTTCTGGAAGCCCGTTGCGCAAGAAGAAGCGGAAGATGAACTGGCTCAAAACACAGCACCAGTACAAGTAGCACCAGTTGCAGGTGAAGGCGAATACAATGTTGTTGCAGTCACCTGTTGTCCTTCTGGCGTAGCACACACCTTCATGGCGGCAAAAGCACTGGAAAAAGCAGGCGCAGCAGCTGGCATCAAGATCAAGGTTGAAACTCAAGGTCAGAATGGTATTCAAAACCGCATTACTGACTTAGATGTTGCTAACGCAAGGCTTGTTATCTTAGCGCACGACATCCAAGTTAAAGACGCACACCGCTTTGCAAACGCTAACGTCTTCGAATGTTCAACCAAAGAAGCAATGAAACAAGCAGCAACACTGATCCAAGGATAATACGGCTTTACGCTAGTAATTACTTACAAAGTCATTTACTCGCAAAACTTGTTCAAACGATACCCTGAGTGTATAAAACTAAGTGTGGAGAATAAGATTCCCCCATATTCTCTCAAAAAAGGCGCTGAGTAATCAGCGCCTTTTCATATCTGCCATTCACACTTACCGGGGGGAATATAATCAAAACGCCCCTTGCCATCATAACAACAAAGCATATTTTTGACCCTAGTCATAACCCTATCGCATCAGGCATTTACAATCCCTTTTCGTTATTTACAGTTCAAACATTAAGGGAATTTATGCGTTCTAATAGAAAATTGATCGGCTTATGCTTAATTTCATCAATCGGGTTAAATGGCTGCGGAAGTGATAGCGATAACTCTGAGAGTAGCAATCAATCTGAACCCAGTAATCTTTACCCGCACATTAAGGTTCAAACTGATCGCTCTGCGATGAATGCAACCAGCCATTGTTTTAATGAGAACGCAAAATTTCGTACCGACCATTTCATTATTGGTAAAAAAGGTAATATCAGTGATGATAAGTTACAAGAAATCGCTCGAGTTGCACAAAATACGTTCAATGTAGACTTAGCGAATTACAGCTGGAATACATGGGCAGATATTAACGTTGATTACACCCATCCATTAGAAGTTTGTGTCATTGCCACTGAAGGCTCAAATGGTGCAGGTAACGAGTTAGGTTTTGTTATTGGCCCTAATCGTTCAGGTGAAAACTTAGATAACCTGATCAAGCACGAACTCAAACACACTTATCAAGCACGCTTGATCGGCCCCACTGGTCTAAATGATTCTCACACTTGGTTCGCTGAAGCTGTCGCAACCGCACTTTCGACTAATGAGACCGCTAGCGATAGCCAACTCAATGCGTTTATTACACAAACAGGTATGACACCAACTCAAGTCACTCATGATGGGTTGCAACAGGCCGTCAATTTAAAACTCACTGACGCAAGCAGTGAATATGGCGCATACAATATGGTACTGCGTTACCTCAATACGCAAGGGGCTCGCACACAAGATTTTTGGCAGGTTTTTAAGGTCATAAATCAAATTGAACAAAGCTGTAAAACTGCTCACCAAAAAGCAATTGACAATGGTGAAATGGTGAACCCTATCGATCCACAATCGACCTCATGCAGTGGCAAAAGCGATACTTACCAATCAGGTGCAACAAAATGGCGCGGACACATTATTTCAGGCTCTATAGACGATCATATTGCACCAAACACAGAGCCCGGTATCTCTAAATTCCAAGCGGCATTTGATTATGTCATGCAACCTTATAGCGTTACTTACGATAGTATTGATGATAATACAGCGTTTCGAAATACTGTAATTAACGGTATGTAATCTCTCATCCATTCTAATATAAAAAACAGAATCAAACTTCCTCACGTATTGCTTATACACAGCAAAACGTGAGGGAATAATTAAGATCATGGTTTAATTTACTCATTAATAGCATGAACGAAGTAAGTGCTGACTATTTTATTCACCTTGGGGTATAAAAATAAGTGATACTCATCAAATTAAAATCAGATAAAAGACGATAAGCTTATAAATAATAAAAACGGGCATCTCACCACTGTTCAATAATCACTCACACCCATGATGCGGCATCAGTTTTTCGCCAAAGAATATAAACTTAGCTGCACATTAAATGCGTAATTTCACTTTTCATTTTTTAATAAGTTTAAATAATACAGATCAATAAAAGGCGCAATTGTCACTTTTATTAATAATCAATCATTTACACATACCCTTGCCGAATACATTATTGCGCCTTTATCTCTACAGAGGGTAATAGGATCTCAGTCCTTGATAGAACATAATGTGGAAAACAATTAATAATAAAAGCATCGGCTTCCAATTAAAGCTGGTGATTAGCGTATTACTTATAATCGCTTTTTCTTCCGTAGCTGCGATTGTTTATCGTAATTCTGCAGATATCTTGCTAGAAGAAACACTACAAGAGCAACAATCTAAACTGGAAGCCATGGCTGAAAGTATTGCGGGACAATTTAATATTTATTTAGAAAGTGCCAAAGAACTGGAAAGTGCATTTCGTCTCGGTTATATGCACGGTCTTAAAATTGAAAACAATACCGTCAACTTTGCTGGACAGTCCGTACAAAATGTCACTCTGAATGGTAAATCAATGATCAACGATACTGAAGTCGTTGACCGTTTTACTCAAAATACAACCGCTATCGCAACCCTCTTTGTAGCATCAGGTAACGATTTTGTACGCGTAGCGACATCACTAAAAAACAATAGCGGACAACGCGCTCTTGGCAGTAAGTTAGGGCTAAACCACCCTGGCTATAACAAGCTGATGAACGGCCAACCTTACTATGCCAAGGTTGTGTTATTTGGCCACGATTACCTTACCTATTACTCTCCAATTAAAGATACAAATGGACAGGTTGTTGCTATTTCCTTTATTGGACTTTCTATTGAAGAAGCTTCCAAAGCCGTATTTTCGAGCGTGAGTAATGTTCGTTGGGGTGATACTGGCTACACCATAGTGATTGATAATGACAAAAGTAACCTAGGTGTATATCTGTACCACCCAGAGAAAAAGCAGAAAGGTGAATCGATTCTTAATGTTGCCGACTACAACGGTAACAAACCTTTTGCTCAACTCTTCGAATCCACAAGTGGCTTAATCAAGTATCCATTTGAATATAATGGCGTTGTCGGTGAAAAATACCTTGTTTATACCGAAGTTCCAGGCTGGAATTGGAAGCTACTCGGTGGCACATTCATTCAAGAAGTAACCAAAGGTAGTCAGCAATTACTGACTATTATTGTTATTGTCGCACTTGTTGCTGGCATCATTACCTTTGTTATTTTGGGGCTTTATCTAAACAGAATGACTACACCTCTAACCACGCTCGCAGGCTATATGGATCGCTTAGGCCAAGGTGAAATCACCCTGTCTATGGAGCAAGGTAATATCCACTCTGGCAATGAAATCGAACGCCTTACAGGTGGCGTCCATAATATGGCCGCCAAATTAAATGAACTGGTTGGCTCAATTCGCAATACCAGCGAATCAGTTCAAGGCCAAGCAACCAGTGTTTCTGACGATGCGCAACGCAGTCTAAGTCAATCCGATATTCAGCAAGAACAAGTAGAGCAAGTTGTTACCGCTATCGAAGAGATGGCGTCATCTGCGAAATCAGTGGCTGAACAAGTTGAATCCATTGCTGAAAGCGTCCGTTCTGCTAATGAGGATAGCGCTTCGGGTTCAGAGTTAGTTTCACAAGTTAGCGTTGAAGTCGCAGAGTTAAATGATCAGTTAAGACAGTCGGCAGACGCTATTGATAGAGTTAGTCATGAGAGCGATAACATTCAGTCAGTGACTCGCATGATCGATGAAATTGCTGAACAAACAAACTTATTAGCATTGAATGCAGCAATTGAAGCAGCACGAGCAGGCGAGCAAGGTCGAGGTTTTGCCGTGGTCGCCGATGAGGTTCGGACACTGGCGCATCGCACACAAGAATCAGTGAAAGAAGTGGTGGGTATTATTGAACAACTACGCGGCTGTACGAGCAGTGCCGTCACCATGATGTCGGAGAGCCAGAAGAAAGGGAAGCTAGTCACAGAGCAAGCAACCCAAGCCGGTTTAGCGTTAGAAGGGATTACGACTCAGGTGACGTCTATTGCAGCCCAATCAGAAGTCATAGCTGCTACTTCAGAAGAGCAAGCGCAGGTCTCACAAGAAATTGCCACCAATGCAACGGAGATCAGTAACCTGAACCGTCAAGGGCGCGATATTGCCGCTCAAACATCGCAAAGTGCTAATAACCTGCAAGGGTTGTCGAAGGAACTTCAACAACAAGTTGACTACTTCCACTAGCATCAGCGTGCTTTAGCACAAAGAAAGCATCAAAGACAAAAAACAAGGAGAGGCGTTTACCTCTCCTTTTGTCTCTCGCTTGTTTATATAAATTTGGCATCCGCTCTGTTAGCTTGATCCAGCAAGGCTGGATAGCGCATCGAAAAAGTATTATAAGAACTTCTCGATAAGCACTTCGTCAACATACTCACCGCGAACTTTGGCATGCTGCTTTGCCGTCCCTATCACTTCAAAGCCTTGACTAAGGTAGGCAGCCAAAGCACGCTCATTATCACGACGAACGTAAGCAAAAAGCTTTCTGTATCCCTTCTCTTTTGCCACTTCAAATGTCGCTTGGAACATCGACTTAGCAATACCTTGGCGATGAAAATCACTGCTCACAAACGTACCAATAATACCAACATGATCAAAGGCACGTGTATAATCTGCAAACGGCTCTACAGGTTGAAACCCTGCAATCACACCACTTTCAACATGCTCTGCAACCGTAAAAATACCGCGTTCTGGAAAGCTATGGATAAACGCTTTTTCTTCTTCGGCAGTAAAGGTGGTGTCTAATACAGTATATAAGCCCTCCTCAACAATCGGGTTGAGCACCTGGGTGATACCTTCAGCATCATCTAAACATACGTTTCTTATAGTAAAAGTCATTTTTAAGCGTCTTTATTACTTTCATTTTTATTATCAGAACAGCATCTTACGAAACTTTGTCGCTGAAATCATTACGATTAATAAGAGGGACGTAGACAAAAGACCTTAACTACTAATTTGAGTCAATCAGTGATCACATGCAGCTGAAGTTAACATCACAGCAGTAAAATCAAAAAAGCCTTCCTACCGAGCGTAAAGGTAGAAAGACTTTATAAGTAGCATATAAATCTAGTGTGCGGCTTAATTTAAGCCCTTACTTTTGAACCATGATTTCTAAAATCTGAACATCGGTTTGTGTCATTGCGCCATTGGCTAATGCGGATAAATTACGAATCGTCGCATCCACATCATTATCAACGATGCCTTCCTCGCCTGTGACACGAATACCATCAAGGGCCATCATTGCCGCTTTAATAGCAGCACTGGCTGAAGACGATACTTTCATTGCACAACTGGTTTTCGCACCATCGCAGATAATACCGGTAATATCACCAATCATATTACAGATAGCTGCACTAATATGTGCAAACTGACCACCAAGCAACCATGTCATACCCGCCACTGCGCCCATGGATGCCGTTGTCGCCCCACACAGTGCCGACAATTTGTTTTGATGGCTCTTAATATAAATCGCCATTAAGTGTGACAGCATCAATGCGCGGATCATGGTTTCGCGATCAGCCTTTAAGTGCTCTGCGACAACAACAACAGGCATAGTCGCCGCAATACCTTGGTTACCCGAACCAGAGTTGCTCATCGCAGGCTTCATCGCACCATCCATGCGCGCATCGGAAGCTGCAGCCGTACGGCGCATAATGTCAGTCAGCAAATCTTTACTTAGCAAACCACGATCGATGTTACGCTGAAAAGTTGCACCAATTTGCAGGCCGTATTTACCCGTCAGCCCTTCTAGCGATAAAGCGTCATTAAGTTGATAAGCTTGCTCGATGAATGCAATGTCCTCTAGCGGTGCAGTCGTTGCAAACTCATAAACATCAAGTGCTGTGGCATCGGTAAATGGTGAAGTATCTTGCTGTGTTTTGTCACTCGATTGAGCGGGTTCAGCGGTGTAAATAATGGTATTGTTTTGTTGAATCTCAATAACTTGGGTATGTGCATCTGCAATCGTGACAGAAACCGATTGTTCATTAACAAATAACGTAACTTGCGCATAAAGAATATGAGCTACCGCCGCAACACCCACAGAAACACGCTGATCATCAAGTAGTACTTTTGCTTTAGCAACATCATCCAGAGTGATTGATTTCAGCACTTCAAGACCTGCATCAGGATCACCCGCTAGTGCGCCAACAGCTGCAGCAATCGGTAGCCCTACCATGCCCGTACCTGGAACACCGACACCCATACCATTTTTCATTAGGTTAGGTGAAACCAAAACTTCAATCCGTAATTGCGCATTACGTGCTTCATTTTGAAGCGGGTCTAAATCGGCAAGGCGACGCATCGCAATGGCTGCCCCTAACGCAACAGAAACAGGTTCAGTACAACCGAGAGCAGGGACCACTTCTTTCTTAACGATATTAGTAAAACCATTCCACAAATGCTTGTTCACGTTATTCACCACTAGAGTATGCGAAAGGCAGTACTCACTGCCTAAGTGCTTATTTGAAAAGGCATTCATGCCCTTAGTTATTATGTGGATAAATATAACGCTAACTTCATAAAAAAGGTTTTCTTTATGAGATATAAAACAACCTCTTTATGGTAAATATTTCTTCAAAAAATGGATTAAAGAGAAATAAATTCTAAATATGACAGGCATCACAAAACAACAGCCTACTAAGTTAAGTCAAAAAGCTACATGTTAGTTGCAAACTTAGCATAATAAGTTAGTTGAAATGTTAGTATTAACACCAACGCCTTACTTGCTGGCAGTAGTCAGAAAAAGCATCCCCAAATTTCAACTTAAGCGCCTCTTCTTCAGGCTCAATTTGAAAATGATTCATGTAGCTAATAAAAATGATGATCATCACGACTGACGATAGCGCACCTAAATAAAACCATGCGGCAGTCAAAAAAAACACCAGCCCTAAATACATAGGATTACGTGAATACTGGTAAATGCCACCAGTCACTAAACTTGATGCGTTGTTGGGTTTGTGTGGGTTGACGGTTGTACGCACACGAGAAAATGAAAGCACGCCAGATAATCCCAATAATGCACCAAGCAAGCACAATACAAGCACTACCGCTTGCTGCCCCCAAAAAGAGAATGTCCATATTGGCCAATGTTGCGCCAATAAATACATGCAACCAAAGGTCATCATCATTAATAACGGTGGCGGTAACTTTAAATACATACTCTTTTTCTACCCAAATCGGATTTAACTGAAAAACACAACTGACAAACTTCACAAAAATGCTTAAAATTGCCCACTAATCAAATGATAGGTGAATACATGAAAATTTGTGCTGTTGAGTTACGTAGCAATGAAGCTATTATCTGCATGTTAAACAAAAATAGTGGCATGATTGATATCCCTGATTGCCGAACTCAAAAGTTCATCATCAAGGATTCATTGGATAACCAAGAAATGCGTGACTTCCAATTCGCATTTAAAAAACTACTAGACGACTACCAAGTTGACCAAGTTGTTATCCGTACCCGTGAAACACGCGGTAAGTTTGCAGGTAGCGCGATTGGCTTTAAGCTTGAATCAGCAATCCAACTTATCGATGGCCTTGATGTTCAGTTCATTAGCACTGCAGAGATCAAACAATCGCTAAAGCGTAACCCACTTGCGATTGATTTCCGTAGCACTGGCCTACGTCAATTCCAAGAAGCTGCATTCACAACAGCTTTTGCACAATTGAGCTAATTGCTGGCAAAGATCAAACGACAGAGTTAGCTGGTCACTTCACCAACGAACTCTGTATGTGAGATACAAATAAAGCGAAGCACTGTTCTTACAGGCTTCGCTTTATTTTTGCCTAAGCCATAACTTTACCTAACTCATAATATGAAACAGATAATGTTATAAACTGCCGTATCAATATTAACGACCGTAAGTCGACACTATGTACTGCTCAAAGTCATGGCACATCACACCATCAGACTGACTGTTATCCGCTAGCTTCGTCGCACCATCCACGATAGAAATCGTGGCATTTAATGGCGAAATATCAACGCGGCGACGATCAGCTAACGCAGCAATTTTTTGTTTTTCAAGCGCCCATGCTTGTTCTTTCGATAAGTTACACTCATCAGCCAGGTACTTGGCATTAAACCCTTCACCCGTTAAGCGCATAATGGTGCCATTATGATTAACACTGTTACCAGCATGCCAGTAGTGTTCAGCCAGTAATGGGCCGATTTCTGGGTTATCCGTTAGGTAACCGAATTTCTCGGTGAAGTAAGCACGAGTTTGAAATACTGCCATATGCGCTAACAAGTAGCCTTGGTATGAACATGCTGCTTCATCTGACAATAGGTGCGGGATAGCCAATAACGGACGTGGACTGCACGCAAGTCCTAAAATCTTACGCTCCATGTCACGGGCAAGCTGTGTAACATTTTTCGGTGTTAATTGCTCTTCAGACAATTGATACAGCGCACGCTCAAAATACGGCACAACCAAAATGCTGCGCTCAATATAAGATCGGAACGGCTGGCGGCTATCCACCAAGGCTTTAATAACCTCATCAGGTACTGGCTGGCCTTCTGCATCCAATGCATATTGTTTAAGCCAATCGGCATCTTCAAGCAAGCTGTCACAGAACATAGATTGTGTTTCTGCATACGCCATAGATGTAGGGGCAAACTCTTGTGAAAAACACGGTGAGTTCATTTTAACGTTGGCAAAGTGCGCAGCATGCCCCCCTTCATGGAATAAGGTATTGATGCCATCGTAACCGCTACCCACTTGATCAGGCTTAGCGTTACTGGTGAAGTTTACTTTGGCTGGGATCCAGCTTTCCTGGTCATAAAATGAAGGTACAGGACCATGGCAGAAACCATTTTGATACTTACCCTTACGATCCAGTAAATCTAACGTAAGCTCAGCGCCTGAGTAATCAATATTCAAGCGCCCAAAAGATTCCACCCAGCGACGCAGTGATTGTGAAAAAGGAACATAAGCATCCAAGTCTCGCATTGCATCACCCGAGAAGGAATACACGAAGTTGTGACCCTGTAACGCGTATTCACCTAGGTTTTTCGCTAATTCATCTAAGCTCGATTGGTTACTTGCACGTGTTCGAGTTTCAAAATCGTCAAGGATCACAAACAGCTCTTTAGCCGTCATTTGTTCCGTTTTTACTACCGAGAAATCAAAGAAGTTGTCATAACCCAGTGAGCGTGCAAATTTGTTACGCAGCTTCACCAAATCTAAGAAGCCATTGGTTAGTAGCCATTGTTCCAAATCCAGTAAGGCCTGATGCGATGATTGACGGACACCTTCATCACCACTGTTGCGAATATTCGCCCCTAACACAGGTAATGACCCTTCTGCTTGCTGACCATTTTCATCGACATAACTCATAGCATGATTTTGTTTTTTCTCAAACAAATCAGCTTCAAACTTAATGATGTCAGCTTTTAAGACTTGCGCTTGCTGTGACTCAAGCGCATGCGATTCAAAGGTTGCCAACCACCCTTTCAACCCCGTGATTGTTTGTTCACGTTCTTTGCTATCAGTAATCGCATCTGCAGCAGCTAATTGTGCTTTTACTTCAGCAATTTTTCCTGCGTCACTGATAAAGTTTGTCCATGCCGTTTGGGCTTTTGCCGATCCATCATGATCATCACTGGTTCCCATGTAGGTTTCCCAAAAAAAATCTTCTTTCTCACGGTGAACGGTTAGATATGCTTGGTTTAATGTATTGAGGTAGGCTGTTGCGGTCATGCTCGTCCCTTATTATGACTATCTAGGCTAGTACGACATAAGCCTAGCAAATAAATCCCTTATAATTCACTGTTTTTTTAGCACAGTAAGCAAGATAACGCTTTCTATTCTTGATGATATTGCCACATAGCATCGCATTTTTTGAATCGGCAGTACTTACGCCCAAATAAAAAGAGGCTCGTTGCACTAACGAGCCTCTATAAGCAGGGATGTCTATTTAGAGATATTTACTTTTTATAGCGTTTTTAAGAAACCTTCAATTTTGTCTTTATGCATGTCATACATCACGCACTGTAATCGTTGAAAGGGATAGCTCGGCACTAACAATTTGGTGCGTATCAGCGTCAACGGCAAGGTGGAGCTTACGCCATAAACGTCGCTTTTCAGCGCCATGTTTCTTAGCATTCCATTCGCCATCACCAAAGACTTTTAGCCCTATTGCATCAATGGCTAGATGACGAATTTCACCTCTGGCAAGTTTTTAATTGAAACATCAACATCCTGGGCTCTTCGACTGAGACGTGTGTAATTAGGGCAACGCAGTGAAATTTTCATTAACGATAATATTGAGTTAATGAAGCCTTCCGTTGCACGCCGTGATAGGCTGAATAATCGATTGATTATCAATGCTGTCGTGATGGATAGGTCGGAATATTGATTACCACGCCCACCGTGGTGAGATAAGCATTCCCATGACGAAATTACTTACTCATCGGCCATATAGCGAATGATGCTACGTGAGCGATCAGAGCATCGCTTTCGGAAAGAGTTCAACTAATTTACGTAACAAAGCCTATTAAAGATGGAATTTAAAAACTATTGCAAAATGTAGAGAGCGTTTTATGGTTGGAGTTACTTGAAACAAAATATGATATGGGTCGCAAGTCTATTTTTATTTGAACAAGTTGGCATGAGTTTTATTTACAATAAATTATAGATTAATAAATTTAGTTAGGTTCTTAGTTTATGAATAATAGAAAATCAGATAGCAGGATTAAACTTCTAATTGAACAAGCGAATATTTTAGGCTTGAGGCATATTAAATATGGAACATATAGAAGTCAGTTTATTAACGAAATTTCTAGCCTTGCTAGCATATGTGAAAAGTGATTTTGAGCAAGGAAGGAAAACCGAGTTACAAGCAATTAAAGAAATTGATGAAGAAAAAAACAATCTATTTGAACAAGGGGTACAAATTGCTATAAGAGGTGTTGGTGTTATTGCAGGGGCTATGCAGATTGGAGCTGGTGTTTGTTATAAGTCTGCGGGAGTATTGTGTGCCTCTGTTGGAGCTCCTCTTTTAGCTCATGGTGTTAATAATGTATATGAGAATAGTGTAGGTGGGGATGAAGAAGGGATTGTCAGAAAAGGATATCGAAGGGCTTCAAAGCTGCTAGGTTACGGTAACCGAGAAGCAGATATTACTTATGGAGTGGTAGATCTGGGTTTATCTGGTTATGGTCTAATAAATACTTTGAAAGTCGTACCAAATGCATCTGTTTCTAATGTTAAAAAGTTTAAACTTTTTAGGTACTCTTCGTACGATTATATCAAAGGGTATAGAACAATGAGCAAACCTGCGCTAATGACAGAAATATCTGCAGACACTGTTACAGTTAAAAATCTTTATGAGAAGAAATAATGTCTTATTTATTCGTGGGCTTCGTATTGTTATTATCATACATTTACTCTCGTTATATTGAAAGTATAGGTCTACCAACATTTCATTTGATCATTTATTTGTTTTTGTTTGGTGTTTGTTGGGGGGCGAATTTATGGCAGGTTTTTCAGGAAGGTACTCTTTTATTTGATTATTTTGGAATTAATATGATTTTTAACGAGTATGAGAGAGTTGGAGCACTTATTATACTAATGATTCATGGTTTTTTAATTCCTCACAATAATAACCCGCAAAAACTTGATTGAATATATACCAATATCAAAAAATAAGTAATATTAAATACGCTAGGCAAAAGTTATCACTAAGGACTCTCCTTTCCATCAAAACTGTAGAACTTACCTGTATCGTTCGGGGTGAGTTTCTCTAAGAGTTCAAGTAGGCATTGTGCTAAGTATGTGGCGGGAGCGTATTGGCATTCAGATTATGTTGGAAGAACTCAGTATCAAACTCTTTAACTGACTTCTCTGGAGTTTTACCAGCTTAAAATAGACCTCCTGCAGTGTTAATTAAAATATCTAGGTTTGTGATACTTTCATCTAATTCTTACATCAGAATTAGATGAAATATCGGCTTTAAACCACACTAAATTATCGTGCTGTATTTGTGGTTGAGTGGAGCGATAGATTGCGTACAGCGTGGCCTCGATTATTAGATAGGCTTTGTTGCGCAATAGTGATTTCACGCAAAATTAACCGTCAAATCAGAGTAAAAGTCTAATTGAATTTTAAGCTTTAACGGGATCCTAGACTTCAGAGACCTTTTTGTTGCTTAAAGAATAGCGATTGCAGTGGATAATTCTTTTATGAAAGTCATACAGTATGCACAACTTGATGTATTGACTCACACGAAGAAAGGGCTATCATTTGCTACTCAATTCATTTCCAATAAAGGAGGTACATACTATGTTGATAAATACACGTATTCCGCTACGTACCTTCTTTACACCTATCGCCTACCTTCAGCGCCCGCTGATCGCTTAGCTAAGGCAGTAAATATTCACTATTTACTGCCGCCAAAGACACACACAATCAGCCGACTATGAACTCATCCGTAATCACTTAATGTGTCACGGCACCTGATTGTGTGCAGTCCATTTGCGGCCTATTCTTCAAAGCAAGCAAATACAAGGCAATACAATGACAGTTAAGCATTGGTCAAAAATGGAAATGCTCCATGAGACAGTACAAAACAAAAATATCACTTTAAAAGGCACGCACAGTTACTATAGCGGTGCATACGATAACGGCTTTGAACAATCCGTCGTACGCTACCTCCATGGTGATGAAGTCAGTAAACACTGGGAGCCACGCTGGGAGATAGATAAACTCTTTATTGGTGACTACGTGTGTATTGGCGCTGAAGCCGTCATTCTTATGGGTGGTAACCATACCCACCGTGCAGATTGGTTCTCGCTGTATCCTTTTATGGATAAAATTGAAGATGCCTATCAGTCTAAAGGGGACACTATATTAGAAGATGGCTGCTGGATTGGTATGCGCGCCATGATAATGCCAGGTGTTACTGTCGGTGAAGGGGCCATTGTTGCAGCAAACAGCGTAGTCACTAAGGATATCCCGCCTTATTCCATTGTAGGCGGTAGCCCAGCAAAACTAATTCGTACACGCTTTTCAGAAGATGTTATCGCACGATTATTGGCTTTAAAGATTTATGATTGGCCTGAAGCCAAGTTCGAGGCATTAAAAGACATCATCTGTAGCGATAATATCGATGCATTAGAGCAAGCTCACCGTGCCTTTGAGCATAATATTTAAATCATAATGTCGCTTTGAAAGGCAAAATATTATGCTAACAAGAAGCCAGTAAGGGATTATCCTTACTGGCTATATCACACTTATAATCAAAATAATAAAGCGCGTTGACCATTATTTGCTCTATTACTGACTAAGTTTGACGGCTTGCTTTCTGCGACTAAAGCCGATGCCAGCTAAGCCTAGCCCTAATAGCGCAATACTTGCAGGCTCTGGCACTTTGTATACAAAGTTATCTGCATTATATGTTTCAGCGACGCCACCTTGAGAACCCGATGTAAGCACAATAGAGGTAATTGCCATATCAGATGTGAAACCAAAAAATTGCCCATTAAATGAGTCAGGTATTTCAGCAGCCAATACAGTGCCACCTGCATTAATACTAATGCCTAAACCCTCTCCGCCAGGCCTTAAATCCCAATTGGCACCAAAAGCAAAAATGTCAGAATCAAAAGTGATTGTCGTGCTATTGCTTGAAGTTAGTCGATCATTTAAACGACTACTCGCAAAACCAAAACCAGTATGTCCACCGCCTTGAGTAGTAATAATAAAGTCTTCACTGCCGTCATTAGCAAAACCAGTAAAATCTTCTTCAGAGAAAGAACCAACAGCTGCTTCCCAGTCTGCTCGTAAATCTCCAGCACCGACACCATCAAAGATATCAATAATTGCTGCTTGTGCGCCTGTTGCTGCCATACTTCCCGCAACAATTGCTGCGCCGAGTAATGTCTTGTTAAAGTCCATATCAACCTCTCTATATTGTGCTTGGAGAATCTCGTTCGGTTCTAATCAACCAAGTTATTGTCGAACACATTAGATAATGCAAATAGCAGGCCCATTTTTAAGACTGGTTTAACGCATTAATTTAAAAGGAATAAATGGATTTTTATCAAAAGACGTTTTGCAGAGGTGTAAAAAATTCTGACGAATTTATTGGTCGTAATGAATGCGTTAAGCAAACAATAGCCTTACTTCCCACAATAAGGGAAGTAAGGGTGATAATCGGGTTCAGTGAAGGTTACTGCGCAATATCCAATTGATTAGCGGTCACGCCATTAGTACGGAACCAACCCGCAATACTAAAACGCGGCTTATTGGTTGGCAGCACTTCATGCGGAAACTGCTCAGATAGAAACACAAACAGACGGCCTGATTTTGGCGGCAAAGTCGTAATAATGTTGCCATCTAAATCATAAACCACTAACTCGCCTGCATCTTCTTCGCTCCAGGTGTCGTTCATGTAAAAAACAGTCGTTAAACGACGGTTCTCGTTACCATGAAAACAGTCAAGGTGCTTTTTATAGAAATCGCCTTTTTCGTACTTAGCAAAGTGCGCTTCGTATTCAAATAAACCAAGATAGAAATGTTGATTCGCTGCACGGCGGATAGATTCCATACGAGATAGGAAATCATCCACAGCCGCGCCTTGGCTTTCCGCTAACCAGTGGATCTTATCACTGCGAATAGAAGCCTCACGCATCACTTCATCGTTTCGACCAATACACGCTTTCTTCCACTCATCAGGCATGCATGCTTTTAATTCTTCGACTTGTTCAGTTGAAAGAAAGTCATCCCAAATGTAGTAACCGTTTGTATCTAGCGCTTCAATTAACTTGTTCATCAACATTTCATTGCGAATTATTCAGGGATGCGCGTTATATAACCATCACCCTGTCGCAACAATTCAATTTCCTTATCGTGATGATAAAGCGCATTATTCCACTATTCGAATCAATGGATTAGTACTCAAAATTACACAATAATCATTTGAGGATTTTATGCTATTGATAATAGATTTCGCTTTTGAGCCTTTTTACCTCCATTTTCGAGTAGAATACCCCCGCTTATTTTTACTCTATACGGATTCATCATTTTGCATACTCTTTCTCAGCTAAAATCTGGCGAATTAATTGGTACGAAACGCCTCAAACTTGCCGAAGGCCTAACCACTTTTCCTCTCGAAATTCTTACCTTAGCTGATACATTAGAAGTGCTAGATTTATCAGATAATGCGCTAAGTTCATTGCCAGACGAACTTTCAAAACTGACCAAACTCAAGATCATTTTTGCGTCGAATAACCAGTTCGATACGCTACCCGCGGTACTGGGACAATGCCCTGAGCTTGAAATGATTGGCTTTAAATCTAACCACATAAATCAAGTACCAGAAGCGTCTTTACCACCTAAGCTACGCTGGTTGATCCTAACGGATAACCGTATCGAAGTGATGCCAGATTCATTAGGTGACCGCCCTCGCTTACAAAAGTTGGCATTGGCAGGTAACTGTTTGACGGCTTTGCCACAAAGCATGGCGAAGTTAGAGAACCTTGAGTTGTTACGTATTTCGGCTAATAACCTTCAG
This sequence comes from Photobacterium kagoshimensis, assembly GCF_050337045.1. Lineage (NCBI taxonomy): Bacteria > Pseudomonadati > Pseudomonadota > Gammaproteobacteria > Vibrionales > Vibrionaceae > Photobacterium > Photobacterium kagoshimensis. Next base: position 158,371 of record NZ_JAKJSO010000010.1, read on the forward strand.
CAATGTCCAGAGCAGCTTTTCCAGCTGCCAAAGCTGGCGTGGTTTGCGTTTGCTGGTAACCCTTTTTGCCTGTCTACATTGAAAGTAAAAACGGTTCCATCAGTATCATCTAAGCAATTTGAACTGGCAGAAATACTTGGGCAAGGCGCCTCAGGCGTTATTTCGAAAGCAAGCTGGAACGGTAACCATGCAGGCTTTCCTGCGGATATTGCAGTAAAAGTATTTAAAGGTGAAGTCACCAGTGATGGCTACCCTGAAGACGAGCTACAAGCATGCTTAAAAGTCGGCAACCATCCTAACTTGGTACAGTCACTTGCCCAAGTGAGTGAAGAAGGCTATCTGGCCCTGATCATGAATTTGATCCCATCGCACTACAGTAACCTAGGTTTGCCCCCTAGCTTAGAGACTTGTACGCGCGATACATTCCCGACAGATTTTGCTCTGCCTATCGCGGATATAGCGAAGATTGTTAAGCAAATGGAAGATGTGTTTGCCCACTTGCATGATAACCAAGTGTGTCACGGTGATTTGTATGCACACAACACCTTGTTTGATGCTGATGCGAACATCATTTTTGGTGATTTTGGTGCGGCGTCTATGTATCACATGCTAACGCCACAACAGCAACAACAAATACGTACCATAGAACAACGTGCGCTCCACCACTTTATTGACGACTTACTAAGTGTGTGTGCAGAGGCAGATAAAGAGTCGAAAACTTACCAAGATTTACTCGACCGTATCTAGTCTCTAGCTAGCTAAGCCGAAAACAAAAATGGCGGGCTCATTCGTTGAGCCCGCCATTTTTAGCTATAAGCACGAAAATTCAATAGAAGTGCTCAAACAAATTCTATCTATTAACGACGCTTATCATTGTCACGTGTAGGCTTTCGCTTGTTCTTTGGCACGTAGTTTAGAATCGAGATTGGTAGCTCTTTACGCGGCTCAAACCCTTCTTCCACCTTACGTGTTAATAGGTGACCTAAGCGGCTTTCAATCATACATAGGTTTTTAAAATCGTCTCTAGACACAAGTGAAATCGCTTCCCCCGATGCGCCCGCACGACCTGTACGACCAATACGGTGAACATACTCATCCGCTGGGAACGGTAAATCATAGTTAATAACACGATCAAGATCGTCAATATCGATACCACGCGCAGCAACACCCGTTGAAACAAGTAGCTTCAGTTCGCCTGACTTGAATTTTTCAAGTACTTGCTCACGTGCAGCTTGGCTACGACCACTGTGAATCGCTTCTGCTACAATGCCACGCTTTTCAAGCTGAGAAACCAATTTCGCCGCACCGTGCTTAGTTTCGATAAAGATCAGCGCTTGTTCCCACTGATTCTCTTTAATCAAATGGCTCAGCAATGATGACTTCATGTCTTTATCAACAGGAATTAACCATTGATCAATCTTAGGTGCAGTATCCGCATCAGCCTGTACAGAAATTTCGATTGGATTTTCGATTGCGGTTTTAGCTAACGCGCGTACTTGCTTAGATAAAGTCGCAGAGAACAATAAGTTCTGACGGTCTTCTGGTAAGCGTTCCATGATTTTATTGATGTCTTCAATAAAGCCCATGTCCAACATGCGGTCGGCTTCATCAAGCACCAAAACTTCAAGCGCATCAAAATGCAGCGCACGTTGGGTGTACATATCCAGCAAACGACCTGGGGTCGCTACTAAAATATCAACGCCGTCAATTAAGCGTTGCTTCTGATCTGCGTAATCAACACCACCGTACATAGCCAGTGATGTGTGCTGAGAGTACTTACTATATTGTGCAATATTCTTCTCTACCTGAATCGCAAGCTCTCGCGTAGGCGTTAAGATAAGCGCACGAATACGTTTTGCACGTACCATCACTTCATCATCAAGCATTGTTAGCAATGGCAGTGCAAAGCTGGCCGTTTTACCCGTACCTGTTTGTGCGCCAGCAATTAAGTTGCGCCCTTTCAGAATAGCGGGAATGGCCTTCTCTTGAATAGGTGTTGGACTGGTATAGCCCAATTCAGTGACGGCTTTTAGGATTGATTCGTGTAATCCAAGCTTAGAGAATGACATGTAGGATCTCGGTAGAAAATAGTAATTAACAGCTATGATAAAAACATGGCTGAAAGCATAGCCGCGTAGTTTAGCAGAATCTGCCGCTAAGATGCACCGCATCTCTTTTCTTGTACGATCAAAAGGACACACTATGGCAAAGGTATATACACCACCCAACGTTTGGGAAATGGATGATAACAATGGTGGCGCATGGGCAAGCATCAACCGCCCTGATTCTGGCGCAAGACACGAACAAGCGTTACCTGTTGGTTCGCACCCATTACAGATCTACTCGATGGGCACACCAAACGGACAAAAAGTGACTATCATGCTTGAGGAGTTATTAGCACTTGGTATTAAAGAAGCAGAATATGACGCCCACCTTATTCGTATTGGTGACGGCGATCAGTTTTCATCTGGTTTTGTGGGTGTAAACCCAAATTCAAAAATCCCCGCATTAGTCGATTACTCCGAGGAAGTGTCCGTTAACGTGTTTGAATCTGGCGCGATATTGCTTTATCTCGCTGACAAGTTTGGTCACTTCTTACCTAAGGATCTCGCAACACGTACTACCGCCATGAATTGGCTATTTTGGTTGCAAGGCTCAGCCCCTTACTTAGGCGGAGGCTTTGGTCATTTCTATGCCTATGCCCCAGAAAAATTTGAATACCCAATCAACCGCTTCACCATGGAAGCAAAACGCCAGTTAGATGTGCTGGATAAACAATTAGCCAACAATACTTACTTGGCAGGCGATGAATATTCGATTGCGGATATTGCCACTTGGCCATGGTATGGCAATTTGGTGCTAGGCAAACTGTATGATGCCGCAGAGTTTCTTGATGTTGCCAGCTATAAGAATGTTGTGCGATGGGCGCATCAGATTGCAGGAAGAAAAGCAGTACAGCGCGGTCGGTTAGTTAATCGGACTTGGGGAGAGGAATGGGAACAAGTGCCTGAGCGTCATAGCGCAGAAGATATTGATAAAGTAATGGCAAAGCAAAACTAATACAGATTTTGTTAGCTTTCACGCCTTAACATTACGCGATATGAAATACAGAAGCACCCAGCTAGGCTAGGTGCTTTTCTTATCGTGCGTAGGATTGTTTATTTTCTCTCGAACAACTTGATTCGATGATGTTACTTAGTATTAGTTTGCTGTAGCCAGTGCGAATGTTTCACGTTTATTGGCAACCGAAATCAACATCAAGCCAAATACAGGAACAATAATTGCCGCGTAAGGGATCATGCCTGCGCCCAAGTTGCTATCTAGCACCATACCACCAAGGAAGCCACCGAACGCATTCGCTAAGTTAAATGCTGAAATATTTGCAGTCGCTGCCAGCTCTTGACCTTCACCACCGTGGTTCATTACTCGTAATTGCATGGCGGGTACGTTTGCAAAAGAAGCGATACCAAAAACAAATGCTGCTGCAACGAATAACAACTGATTACCTGCAGTTAAACCGACAAGCACCAAAGAGACAATCATTGCAAATGCCCAGAACATAGATGCTTTATGAAGGTTTTTATCAGAAGAATGTCCACCTACAGTGTTACCTACAATTAGGCCTAGACCAACAATAACCAAAATCCATGTTACAGCCTCTTCACCGTAGCCTGTAATGTGGGTGGCAATGGGTGCAATATAACCGTAAAGCGTCATGAAGCCAGACCATGCAAACACCGTGATCGCCAAGCTCATCAACAACATTGGGTTTTTAAATGCCATTAGCTGCGCTTTTACATCTTTTGCTTCACCATGCCCCGTTGATTTAACCACGCCCAGAATGAATACCATCGCGACCAAGCCTAAAGCGGCAACAGTAATAAAAGTGTTGTGCCAACCAAATTGTAAGCCAATCCAAGTACCACCAGGAACACCCAGTACATTCGCCAATGTTAAACCTGCAAACATCTGACCAACCGCTCGGCCTGCCATTTTCTCAGACACTAAGTTTGTCGCAACAACAGCACCAATACCGTAGAAAGGACCTTGAACTAAGCCGGTTATCACTCGGCTTATCATTAAAATTGTGTAGTTGGGTGCAAAGGCTGACATCGCGTTACCAAGAATAAACAGCACCATCAAGCTGGCAAGCACCGCTTTTTTATTAAATCGCGCGAGATATATCGTTAGAATCGGTCCACCAAAAACAATGGCTAATGCGTACGCACTGATGAGGTAACCAGCTTGCCCCTCTGTAATTGATAGTGATGATGCAATTTGCGGAAGCAGGCCTGCAATCACAAACTCCGCAGTACCAATCGCGAATGCAGCCAGTGTTAAAATCCATACCTGTAATGGCATTTTTTCTTTTTTCATAATCATCTCAATTCTTTTTCTGATGAGTCTTGGAAAGTATGTAACCAGTATATTCATCAAATTAAATTTGATAATTGAGTAAAATTTAAATTCATTATTCACCATAGGCGAACAATGAATATCAAGAGAACTAAAAGAAGGGCTTATAGCTTTATAAACAGCAGAAACGAAAAAGCCGCTGAATCTCTTCAACGGCTTTGTACACAAGGTGCTTTAACTGTGTTGAGCTACTTTACTGTAGCGGTGTGATACGAATGTCTGCAATTTTCGCTTCATTTTTCACACCATCAACGCCACCAGCGTATATATATGTTTCATTCGATTTGAGGTAACTCATATTAAAATGATCCTTAATCGTGAACTGGTATACCTTGCCCTGCTCTAAATTGACTTCAACTGGGGTTGAATAACGCATCCCTTTGTTCTCACCAATGTGCCCCATCTGTATATAACCCTGACCAATCACCTTCGTCGAATCATCAAACACTTCAATCTTCTTCACCGTGTTTGTGATACCAGTATTTAGCTGACCAAGGTTATTGTTATACCAAGCGGCGATTTGATAAGTCCCTGTCTTAGGAACAGCAAAGCTAGTCAGGCTGTTTACAGGTCCACTATTTTGATCAACCGTTACCACGGAGACACCTTGCTTAAGTGTGTGGTAATCACCTTCAAGTTTGACGCGAATTTCATCACCCACGCACACAGGCTGGCTTGGGTTTGAACGGAAACCTTGGTCATTAACACTTTCGGCGATGTAGCAGGCAAACCCTTGTGGGGTATCAGTATATTGCTGTGCTGTGACACCTTTTTGAATAAGCTGCCCGTTGCGGTACAAGTTAACCTTGTATTTACTCTGAATATCAACCGCAACGCCTTTAGCACCACCATTATCAAGCGCTTTCGCCGTTAATGTTGGCTCTTTCGGTGAGTACACTTTGCTATCATCACTCGCGTAAGGCTCCACGCCCGCAATGACCTTGATCGTGTCATCATTTCCAACCAACGCACCTAGAGTGACATGGTAGTTACCGTTTTTATCGGTTTGTACATGATCAACTGGGTAATAACCAGACATGTCATCACTTGCTGGTGGTAAGTCGATAGTGACTGAGACTGTTTTTCCTTTGAAGCTAAAATTTTCGAGTGTGATTTGCTGAGAATGCGCAAATAAACTATTGCGGATCCATCCGGTAATAAACGGGTTAACCTCTAGTTGCCCTGTTTCGGTATGAATACCGAAGATCGTTTCCACCACCATGTTGAGGTAGCCACCAACCGACCAAAGTTGGCGCTGTGAATTAATCACAGGGCCATCAAGGCTGGCGTCTGCACCATGGTCGCTATGAATAATAAAGGACTTACCTGATAGCCATTCGAGGTTTTCCATGTTAGACAGGTTCGTGGCTGTTCCGCGCACCAAAGATTGCACCGCATTATTCGCTGCGGCCACGTTCAATGTTTGCTTCGCGGCGCGCAAGCTATAAGCCGTCACAAACGGCCAAATCGCCCGATTATGATAAACAGGTACATCGGGCTGCTGAGGGAAGTACACGGGCACCCCAAATTCACTGTGTGGGTAATTGGCCATGATCTTCTTGGCTTGCTCATCACTCGCAATGCCACTGATGATCGCTAATGATTCACCCAGCATGTCATATTTATCTACTGCGATATCTTGGCCGTTATCAAACAGGTAGCTAACGTACATGCCACGCTGCGCATTCCAGAACTTATCATTGATCGCTAATTTTAACTGCTTAGCCCATTCGCCATATTTAACCGCATTTTTTGAATCAAACTGCTCAGCCAGTTTCGCCGCTAAGCACATCGCGCGGTAGTGAGTAACGTTAGTCGACAGCGCTTTACTGCTACCAATCGCATTCACATCTTGCGGTGTCCACGTTGAGTATGTTTGATCGCGCCAATCAAGGAAGGATTGCTCACCAGTGTACAAGCCAGATTGCAGATCAAAGGCGGCTAGGCGATCAGCTTCCAGTGTATTACTGATCGCATTATAAGCACGCTCTGCAAATTGGTCGTACGCTGCACCGTCTAACGCTGACAGTAATCGCTCAGCACCCAGTGCCCACGTCGTACGGTCGGTACTGATCGGCCAACTCCCCCCCGTACCTGTATCTTGCACAATTTGCTCGCCGTCGTATTGCTTTCCAGTATTGGCACGAAAGCCAGACAATTTGAAATTAAGCCCATTCTCAACCCGTGTCGGGTTCATCAATGCTAACGAGAGATCAGCGGCATAGGCTAAATCACGGGTCCACACATAGTGCCACTTGGCACCGGTTTCAAACACTTCCGCTTTAATTGGCTTATTGTAGTTATAGTTGCCGTCTTTAATTTCAGACACAGACAACTGACTCAGCTCTTTCAAGCTCATCGCAAACAGTGCATCAAAGGCAAGATCACCCGATACTACTCGCGGGCCAGCCTGTTCATTCACAATTAAGCCTTGATCCAAGGCATCACGTAACTCTGTCGTTGTTGAAATACCAAATTCACGCTGTTTGGCTTGTGGATCTTTAACAGAAAACACCACGGTATCTTGGGTGCCATCAAAGTTGGAAAATTGCTTTGCTTCTTTATTTTGATGGCCGTTGTGAACCATAGCAGGATCTATAATGGCCTCTGAGTAATATTTCTCGGCTTCAGCTTGAGTCGCCTTGGTTACCGTCATTGTTGCACGGCTTTCATTGGCAAAACTGACAGAAAACTTGTAATAGCCCTTTTCTTTAAAAGTAATGACTGAGTTACAGTCATCGTTCATGCAGTTTTCATTTGTGTCTGGTTTCGGATCGTAGTCCTGCGCTACGTCAAACTCAGTGGGTTCAGTAAAATGGGTGTATTCTAGCTGCCAACCAGGGTCGGCAATCTTAAACTGGTTACTACCGCGCGCCACTCTCAGTACCGTTTCGTACTCGTTATCACCTAAATAATTCAGCTTGGCATGCGCTGCCGTACCCCAATCACCATTTAAACCACGCAGATACAAGTCTTCGCTGATGATGGGTTTATCTTCAGGTTTCGGCGCAACAGTCGGCATATTTACACTCTCTTGTGAGTCAGAGTTAAAATTACACCCGGCAAGCCCAATACATGATGCGACAGCAAGCGCGATAATACTCGGTTTCATCTTCATCCCTTCCATTCGTTATTTGTGCGTCAGTGTAAAAAACTCACTCTCACAGGAAAAATAGGTGGGATGCGCCAGGTCATAGATAAAAGCTATATCTCGACGAACAGCCGTGATCTAGATCCATGAAATATGTTTATTCTGACTTGAGCATGATTTCAAATTTGTGATTTACAAGTATATTTGTGCAAAATGGCTCGCATTTTTAAGGAATATGACATGGATAAATCTCTGCAACAGTTTTTACTTGTCGCACGTTGTAAAAGTATTAGCGCCGCAGCAAGAATGGCAGGACTGAGCCAACCAACAGTCACCAGCAATCTAAAGAAGCTTGAAGAAAGCCTTGATGTCGTTCTGTTTGAACGAACATCTAAAGGCATGATACTGACCAAATATGGGCGTATTCTTTATCGTCACAGCAACGCGATGCAACATGAATATAACCTTATGGTACAAAGCATAGGTGAAAGGAAGAAGTATCAAGTTGGCAAAATTAAAATCGGCACTGGCGATGCATGGTGGCCACTGTTTGTAAAACAGGCGCTGGATGAACATCTCTCGCAATCACCTTTAGCGTCGACCCATGTTGAATTTGGTAATCACCTGTGTTTAATGGACTCGCTGATCAACGAAGATATCGAATTTTTCATTGGCCATGAAATCGTGGGGTTATCTGAAAAATGTGATGTGACTTTTATCCCTCTTTTTCAAACGACCGATACTTATTTTGTCTCACCTGATCACCCGCTTTTAGGCAAAACGGTAACAGAAGAGATGCTGCACGAATACCCAGCCCTCTCGGTCACTTATGATGCAAAAAAATTCAGTCATATCGTCGACAACCCCACCCCAAAACAATACGAGCGTGATCGTCAGCAACTTGATGAACGCGCCACTTATGAGCTTGATTCTTTACTTGCGAGCATTGATGTTCTTAAAAATAGTGTGGCGATCATGCCTTATACCAAGGCGCTACAAACGTACCTTGAATCTTTCGGGCTACAATGCCTAACCATGGAAAAAAATCCTAATTCAGGCACTGTGGGTATTTACCATCACCGAAGAGAGACATCAGAATCTCACTTGGTACTCATGGAAAGGATCACTCAACTCGCCGCGAAACTATAACCGTATATTTGTGTAAGCAAGCAATGTGGTGATTATTAGCCGATCGCCAGTGATGGCAGTATAATTAACATCAATCGCCATCGGTTTGCCGCTTAGACTGCGCCGCGTCATTTAGGGGTCACTTACCCATATTCATTCAAAATATCACGGCGCTAATATCAGTAGAAAATCTATTTGTTGCCTAATGTAACGATAGCAGAATAATAAAACATCGAAGATTAACTAGCCTGATAACCTATAACACAATTTCTGCCCGCTTGCTTTGCTCGATACAATGCAACATCCGCATTTTTAAGACACTGAGCAATATCAAGGCCATGCCTATATTCGGCAAAGCCAATAGAAACTGTGAATTTTGGAATCCCCTCTAAGTCAATACTCTCAACCTTATAGCGTAAACGGTCTAGAATAGAATGTATGTCTGATGAGGATGTTCTTTTACCCCGAAGAATAACCAAGAACTCTTCGCCTCCCCATCTAAATGCTACATCAGACTCCCTGATACCGCTCTTAATACAATCAGAAAAGGCTCTAATGGCTTTATCTCCGATATCATGCCCGTAGTTATCGTTTATCTTTTTAAAGTTATCAAGATCAAAAAAGCAAAATGCCTTTGTTCTATTGTCTACCTTATGCTCCTTAAAAGTATCCCTCCTTCTTAATCCAGATAGAGCATCTATCTTAAGCCCATATAAGTAACTTACTATCAATGACTTAATAAGGATTATAAATATAGATGCAGGCGCGAGTAAGATAAGCAAATCAATCACTCTATTTAATTCAAAATCTAAGAGAATTGCGTTCATCTTTGGGTCATAACTCTTAAATTTGAGAAGGTAATTACCTCTATCAATTTTTTCTTTGCGTATATCCGTTAACCCCACCCCTAAGAGTAAATCATTTACAAAAATAGGGTACGATAACGTAAAAACTAAATCATAAGGTGGAAAAGCATTTTCATATATATCACTAATACAGTACTCACTCTCCTTTTTTTTTCTTGCACATTGGTACCAGGGTCGACTCTTACTATCAAAATTGGATGTTACAAGTTCAGAATTAGAGATATTAGTACCATTTTCATATGCAACATTTAACTCTCTAAACTCCTTTATCATATACAATGTTTTTACTAAATCACCGCTCCCTTTTAGTTCAGAGTGAATAATTATTTGTTTGTTTAATTCAGAATACTCTTTTGCTCTGTTTATTTCGAAGTGTACTTTATCGTGAATTTTTTTATGCTCATAGAATAGTAATACAACTAAAGACGCACACATGATAACAGTTGAACTGAATATCACATTAACAATATACTTTTTATGTAATGTATTTATAATAATGCCCTCCTTACATCTTGGATACATTATCACGATCAGCCTAAATGGCAGTTCGACAATGTAGTTGAATAATATTTAACAGCCATTATTAATACGTTGAATTTCAATTGAAACTCAACATCCAAAATGACAAATCATTACCACCTTATTGAACAAAAGGATTATATATAATATTTAACATTACCTTGAATATAAAATATCATTTTAATATAAAGTATACTGAATAATAGGCATATACAATAGAAAGAAGTTAAATATACACTAACCGTGACTAATAACAGTTTAGGTTTACTTCAATTTATAAAATAAATATGAAAATCAATTATTATCGAAATAACTGCTAACATTAACAGTATGACATACCGTGCTTACCAAGTAAGACTTAGCCCTGCCTTATTCGATATCATAACATCAGGCGATCATTACAACCTATAGTCGTTCTAGCTCTACGCTAATTTATGGGTAGAAAACATCCCAATAGTTATTGACTAACCAGAATAGCCAGCTGATAGTTTCAATCTTCGCTTTTCACCTGTAAAGTACGCGGCATCGAGCATTCTTGCTAGGCTTGAACTAGCAATATAAGTAACAATACAGAGTGTAACCATGAATATCGAAAATGATGTAATCGAAACCCTAGACCAACTAGAAAGCTTTCTTATTTCAATAGAAAATGGCGGTCTTGGCCTAACAAATGTTGCAGGTATTGCAATGGCTACCAACAATACCGACGGCCGTCCATTCGTTGCTGTTCTTGATGACAAACATCAGTTACTACTGGGTCGTTGGGTTTCTCAAGACGTTTATGAAAACGGTAAAGAGATGGTGCGCACTGGTCCAAAGCGTAACAAGCACTAATTACGGCTTAGACATGATGCCATCCTTCATCGGGTGGCGTTTTTTATTGGCCGAACAATGTCATCGTAAACCGTTTAAATAAAAATCCGCCCTCTTAACCCAAAGACAAAGACATTACTTTCTGTCGAAAGTATGGGGTTATTGATCCACTGTATATCCGGTGTCAGCTGAATAAACTCTCCAAACTGCATATTATAAAAAACCTCAATAACCGATTGACTATCATTCGTTCCCCACGCCTCTTTATTTGCTTGGCTCCAATTCACTGCAACACCAAGGTTATTCGTTGGCGCGCCTAATCCAAAGTAACCAAGCCCTGCCGAGACAGAAACATCATATAACGCAGCATCACCTTCAAATGAAAATCCACCACGCAAAAACGGCATCAGCTGCGGCGTAACAAAGTAACTCAACGAATAATTCAGCCCTTGGCTTGCAAACGCGCTGTGCCTGGTACTGCCATCGTCATTAAAGGTCGGGTCGATGTGCCAATACGTCAGGTGAATATTATCTGTATATATTTGTTCTTGCGAAGCAGTCCAACCCACCTCTAACGTTGTAAAAAGATCGTGTTTATTAAACAACGTCTCAAAACCTTTAAATACTTCATCTATGTCTGAACGACCATTGGCATCCGCCAAACCTGCCACAATATAAAAATTTGGGGTGATCATATGAGCTGCAGATAGCGCCAACAGTCCATCATCTGGTAGCCCCATTGCGCCAGACCCCGTTTGAAATGCAAGATTGGAAAAAGCTGTCCATGGACTAGCTAAAGCATAAGTATCAACGTAATCCGTCACATCTTGGAAGCCAATAATGAATGAGGTTTTACCGTCATTGAGGCGCTGCTTCCAATGAAGATTCGTGAGGCGCGTACCTTGATCATTAAATGCGGGCTGAATAAGACCAATGTAGCCCAAACCTTCTTCACCACTCAAACCCGATATAAAACTAAAATCTTTAGGAGGGTGATCTGAATAGGCATGACGATGTTCGACTTTCCACACCACACTCCCGACATTACTAATATTAGGTTCAATAATATCCCATTGGCCATAAAAGCGAGCGACACCAGCACTGGTATTAACACGATTACCGTCGCTGCCATTGGCAGAAATAAACCCGATAGCATTATAATCAGCCCCTAGGCTCACACCTCTTTGCGAGAGATCATCACGCCACGAACGTTTATCAGTTGATTGTTCTGAAAGTGTATTATCAACAGAGTCTGGGCCGCCAAAATTAGCCCCTGCTACCGAGGCAGAGAACAGTGAAGTAAGCAGTAATCCACTAAGATTTATACTCGAGTATTGCATAACTAGCCCTATCAAATCGCGCTAATATTCAGGCATTATTCACGACGGTTAGATTGCTCATCATTCCTAATTAAAGCTATTGGTAATCAATTACTTTAGATGCATTCAAACTGTATCCCATCGTGATATTACTGGTTCCATCTACGATATAGACATCTTCCGATTCAACAGATGAAGCAATGACGCCTTCAACCCAAACTGGATATTGAACGTTTATCATCTTGTAACCTTCAGGAAAAGATATACGGACAATCTGATTTGCTGGCGGTGGCGGCATATGAATACAAGCTCCAGCCACAGGAACGAGTAAAAAGTCAGTCACCACCATAGCATCCGAAAACTCAATGGGGACAAGAAAACCGGGAATGCGTACATGTTTACCATCGAAGGCCGTAGTGATCGTTTCAGCCGCTTTTTTTTGCGCTTGTATGTACAGCCTTCGTAATTCAAGCAGTTCATCTGCATCAACACCTTTTGCGTTTAACTGCTTTTTAATTAGTGTTATTCGGTCCAAAGCTTGCGGATCATCAGACTTCATCAAAGTAAAAATCTGTTGAATCTGGCGCCTATTTTCATCGCTGAGTTCAGGAAGTATCACCGGATTAGGATCGACTTCAGGCCTTAATGTTTGCCAATCAAGCGTGATTGGATCGTTAGCAAAACACCCTAACGATATAAAAAGAAATAAAAAAGGAATAAGTCTTTTCAACATTCAGCCCCTTTCATCAAAAACTCAAATGGCAGTAATTAACACAATAAAAACTAAAGGGTATTTTTGTAAATAACGCCATCTTTCATTATTAACTCAATAGTTTCAGGGCTTGCAGGACGCTTTTCAGCATCAAACCATTTATCACCCGTACCCACGACAGAAAAATCATCTAAGGGATTACCATTAAGCAGCAAGATGTCGGCATACGCGCCAGTTTCAATCACGCCCAACTTAGCTTTCGGGTATGGATTAGTAAAATCACCGGTTAATTTAGATATCTCGCCCCCTACAGATGTCAGGGTTTTCAATGATTCATAAGGGCCGAAGAACGCATTATTTAAATGTTTTTCGTAAGCTATTTGAATGTTACATGCATCTACAGAGCCAACACAGTCAGTCTGAAACCCCCGTTTAACTGGGCACTTCTTCATATTAGGGATGTAGTTTTTAAAGGTTTCACTCGCTGATTTCGCTTTTGCTAAACTCGAAGCTACATTTTTAACGGCAGGAATATCCAAAAGGCCAGGATCAAATGCCGTTAAGTTAGTCGTTATATATGCGCCTTTTTCAGTCATGACTTTCGCAATATCACAGTCAAACGCGAAGCCATGCTCAATCGAGAGCACTCCCGAATCAAGAGCACTAAGAATGGCTTCTTTACGGTAAGAGTGCGCCATCACATAACTACCATAACTCTCAGCAACAGCCACGGCAGCTTTGATTTCTTCAGGAGAACCCGCCAACAGTTGCCAAGGGTCAAATGCTGACACGACTCCGCCAGACTGCATGTATTTCAATTGAGTCGCCCCCATTCGGAAATTATTTCTTCCGTACTTGTTAACGTCAGCAACACTATCAACTTCTTGCGCCATATTCAGGCGTCCAAAATTTGTTTCGCTACCCACAGGAGCCGTGAAGTTTGCAAAATCAGCGTGTCCCCCTCTAGTACCAAGAAAGGCACCCGATGGATAATAACGTGGACCAACAATTTCCCCTGCGTCTATGGCTCTCCTTAAACCGCCGTTTGCCCCACCAGCATCACGTACCGTCGTAAAGCCTTGCATCAAATACATCTCTGCCATTCGAGCACCATGAATAGCAAAATCTTCCCAAGTCATATTTGCTTCCATCGCTGGCAAATTTGGCCCCATGAGCATCAAGTGCGCATGGTTTTCAATAAAGCCTGGCGTGAGGGTTTTTCCCGTACCATCAATAGTCGTCGCGTCATCTCGAACTTTAATGTTTTTGTCAGAAATAGTTTTGATGATATTCCCTTCAACCAATACATAATGATTTTCAAACAACTTATTTTCAATGCCATTAAATATATCGACATTCTTGAATAGTATTTGTGCAACAGGTTTTTCTTCTGCAGCTAAAGCTTTTGATATCATTAAGATAAATAGTGGTGCGAGAATAACAGTCTTCATGTTTAGTCCCTTCTATATAGAATATTTTCACCTTTACCATCATAAAGTTGAAATATAAAGGGTGAAAATCTCATCAAAAGTTAAGACCATGCGTATTACATTGTCAATAAAATATAAAAAATAGAATTCAAGAAATAAGAATAATATATAAAATAAAAACAACAGTATTATATTAACAGCATGAATATGAGCATGTATAACCTTAATATAACGAGGTTAATAGATAAGAAAATATCTATTAACCATATATACAAGCACTTCTTTATATTAAGAATATGAAACTCTTTCCTGACTATGCTCTAACAATGCGTAACGCTTTGTTATTGCCGCGGGCTTATATGTTGTCCGCCCTTTCACTCGTAATTCCACGACAATACAAGGCCACCGCCCCTTGGCACATATCAATTGTTAATGCGCCATCGCTACACTTCATCGCCATGGCAAAGCCATGAAGATAGTCCACCAATAAGCCTAGCGCATCTTCTTGTGTTGATTCTGGCAATGCCAGCGGGCCAACAATTAAATTAAAGCGTTCTGTGAACACTTGCGCTGGCCCAGTTGATTTCATACTTAGCAAGGTTTCAAGTAAACCAGTATATTGCGCCAATAAACCCAAATAGCTATGACATAATCGTTCTAGCTCGACTTGCCATTGGGCATTCGGTTGAGGTTGATAAATATCTGCCACCAAAGACACCGTAATGGCTTCAAGTAACGCATCTTTATTCTTGAAGTAATGATAAATCGCCATCGCATCCACATTGAGCGCTGCTGCTAACTTGCGGATACTGGGGATTTTACCCTCAACTTGCATTAAGCCTTTCGCCTGTTCGATGATCAAAGCTTGATCAAGCTGATTTCCCTTGCCGCTTGGGCGGCCTCGTTTTTTCTCGTTGACACTCATCAAGATCACTCGCTACAATTAATTTCTACACTGTAGAATATTTTAAAGTATTATACATAAATTGCAAACTGATGCTGATCACAATCGTGGAGTCAAAGATGTCGAATATCGTTTATATCGCAACCAGTCTTGATGGATACATTGCAGACAAAAACAATAAGCTTGATTGGTTACACGAAATCCCAAATCCTGAGGGATCCGATATGGGATTCGGTGACTTTATGAATAGGGTTGATGCGCTTGTGATGGGCCGTAACACGCTTGATATGGTACTAAGCTTTGATTGTGATTGGCCTTACCCAAAACCTGTTTTTGTTTTGAGCAACACCATGGCAGAGGTACCTGCAGGCTATGAAGACAAAATCTTCCTTGTAAAGGGTGAACTAAAAGATGTAGTCGGCCAAATCAATGCGCAAGGCTTCAACAACCTTTATATTGATGGCGGCGTCACCATTCAAAACTTTCTGAAAGAAGACATGATCGATGAAATGATCATCACCACGATTCCAGTTTTACTTGGTGGCGGCATTTCACTGTTTGGCGAACTAGCTGCACCATTAAAATTCAAACATCTAGAATCACAACAGCTATTAAATACGATTGTAAAAAATACATTTGTGCGGCTTAGGTAGTTAGTACCAAGCAGGCTGGTTACCCATTATCAGTGTCAGAATGACGCTGATAATGGCAATCAACAAACCAATAGAACATGGGTAATTGAAGCAAACAGCCACTTCGTCTTGGTATCCTCGAACTCTACTTAGACTTGATTTTATAAGCTGCCACCTCAATAGGCTGCGATAAGTCTAAAATATAGATTTAACCACCTGCCATTAGTTAATACATCTATAATTTTGCGACATAGTCCGATTTTTAATCTACCAAACAGTATTAAATTCAGCTTATAAAGCTCGAACATTAAATAATCAATAAGCAAAACAGTTATGAACTAAAAGTACAGCCAATCACCAACATGGAGTTGTTAGCGTATGAGTGATACTGAGACACAAGCACCTGCTAAGAAAGGGCTAAGCTTCCCATCCGCCTATACCGTGCTGTTTGCGGTCGCGGCAATAGTTGCAATACTCACTTGGGTCGTCGACGCTGGGGTCTATAACAAACTGTCGTATCAAGGCGATAAGTTTGAAATTACCTATGCTGATGGCACCACTTCAGATCTCCCCCCAACTCAAGCCAGCCTCGACAGTGTCGGCATTAAAGCGGATTTAGAAAAATTCGTAAATGGCGATATCTACAAGCCTGTCGGGATCCCCAATTCGTATACAGCTGTTGATCCTAACCCTCAAGGGATCATGGATTTATTCCAAGCACCTATTCAAGGGATGTACCAGTCAATAGATGTGGTGTTCTTTGTGTTAGTTATTGGTGGTTTTATTGGCATTGTTAACCATTCTGGGGCGTTCAGTGCAGGGATCAACCGCTTATCGCATGTGATGACAGGCCGTGAAACATGGCTGATTGTAATTGTCACAGCGCTTATTTCCCTTGGCGGCACCAGCTTTGGGATGGCAGAAGAAACCATCGCTTTCTATCCTATTTTAGTACCCATTTTTATCGCCGCTGGTTATGACGCTATTGTTGCATTAGCAGCTATCTACTTAGGCTCATCAATAGGTACTATGTGTTCAACCGTGAACCCATTTTCAACCATTATTGCATCTAATGCGGCAGGGATTAACTGGACGCTTGGCCTTAACTCTCGCCTTGCCTTACTCATTGTGGGTACGGTTACCTGCATGCTCTACATTATTCGTTACGCTAAACGTGTCAAAGCCGATCCCACTAAATCATTAATCTATAGCCAGAAGAAAGAAATAGAAGCACGTTTTTTGAAAAATGTGTCTGCCGACCAAGACCATAGCAAACTTAAAAAGCATCACTCACTTATTCTGGTGCTGTTTGCCTCAACCTTCTTCATCATGGTATACGGCGTATCCTCTTTAGGTTGGTGGTTTGAAGAGATGACGACCCTGTTCTTTGTCTCTGCCATTATCATTGCCATTGTTGATCGCATCCCAGAAAAGCAATTTGTCACAGAGTTTATCCAAGGTGCTAATGACTTGCTTGGGGTCGCTTTGATCATTGCGATTGCTCGTGGTGTGACTGTGTTGATGGATAACGGCATGATCAGTGATTCTATCTTGCATGCCAGTGCCGCTATGGTCGATGGTATGGATAAAGGGGTATTTATCGTGGTAATGATGTTCTTGTTCGCGGGAATATCTTTCTTCGTACCGTCTTCTTCGGGTTTAGCGGTATTGTCGATGCCTATTATGGCACCATTAGCTGATGTAGTCGGTGTGCCTCGTGACAATATTGTTAGTGCTTATCAATTTGGTATGGGCTTAATGGCCTTCATTACACCTACAGGCTTAGTATTGGCGTCGCTCGCTATGGTGAATGTCACCTTCGATAAGTGGCTAAAATTTGTATTACCACTGCTGGGGATATTGATAGCCCTGTCCGCCACAACCCTGTTGATTAGTGTCTACCTCTAAAACTCGTCTCCCATTTACAACCAGTAAGCTCGCATGCATTTGCGGGCTTACTTAACATTCAGCCAAACTGATACCCAGCCGACAAATGACCTGTTCACTTTGATTTCTTCTCTATTAACTTCTGATTATGGATAAAAAGTTCCAAAATGATTGGCGGGAATAGCTATTTTTCAATACCACAATTAACGGCATGATAGCGCCATCTAAACAGTTCTTGTTAGTTAATCCGCAAAAGCGGACAAAGAAAAGGTTAAAGTGAATGACTGCTTATTTTATTCTTACTTACGACATTACCGATCCAGAGCAATATGCTAAATACAACCCAGGTTCAAACGAGCTAACAGGCAGCACTATTGCAAAACACGGTGGAGAACTTCTTGCTGCCACCAATGAAGGAATTCAGCTTGATGGACATGATGCTGATATCAAAGTCGTACTTCAATTTCCAAGCCGAACCGCCGCACAAGCATGGGTTGATGATCCTGATTATGCACCCGCTAAAGCTATTCGTTTAGCATCAACCAAAAATCTACACGCATTTATTGTTGATAAGCTATAGCTTTACATTATTGGCTTAAACTACATAATAAAGGCGAACTCAATATCAGTCCGCCTTTGTAATTATTGTCACGTTCATTACGCACTGCCAGCGCTAGAGATGTGCACTTTCCAACGCGGTGGCGAACCAATATAGTCTTGTACTGCTTTAATAAATTCTTTCACTAGCATGGTTTGTTTTCTATGAGGATAGATCGCATAAATAGCGGTTTCTCTGGTCGAGACTTCATAGCGCGGTAATAACTGCACCAAGCCAAGTTCATCCATATGGCGGTCTAAATTAGAAATATCAATTAGGCTATAGCCTAAACCATCTTTTACTGCGCCAATCATAGTGCGCACATCACTGACTTTATAATTTCCCTGCATTTTATACATATCAAATGGCTTACTGCTTCCTACCTCTCGAGTGCTCAGTTGGTCAAGGGTTAGCGTCCCGTTACTATAAACGACAGCAGGTAATACGATCAGTTCTTCAGGTGTTTGAGGAAGGCCGTGCGTTTCGATAAAAGAGGTTGCAGCAACAGCAATAAAGTTTGTTTCCGCAATTTTACGAGCGATTAAATTCGATTCTGTTAGCTTGCCCAAACGAAAGGCTAGATCAAAATGGTCGCCGATAATATCGACTTTCTTATCGTCTAACGATAGGTTTATTTTGACATCAGGATACAGCGTCATGAATTGCGAGATCACAGGTTGCAGGTATTCCTGCCCGAAATAGACCGGAGAAGTTATGCGCAGCTCACCTTTGGGCACCGACTGATAAGCATCAGCAATATTTTTTATATTGTCTAATGTCTCAACGAGCGTATGTGTTTGCTCTAAGATCTCTTCTCCTGCCGAAGTTAAAGAAAATGATCGGGTCGATCGATTCAGTAACTGCACACCAAGTTCTTGTTCGAGCTTTTTTATCCGCTTGGAAAGTGATGAGTTGTCCATATCATGAAGCAAAGCCGCTTTAGTAAAAGAGCCTTGTTGTACAACATCCAGAAACAGTAATAACTGGTTGGTAATAGACATTGACCTTCCTCGATCTTATTGCAAACATCAGATTGCTGCCATATTACGATGATATTGGCATCATCACACTCGGAATTTGCCCTGAATAAATAAGAGGCTAATTGATATACCGCATAAAAAAGCGAACCTATAACAATGTACAGGCTCGCTTTAGTCTATGAAAAGCAATTAGCTATGCTGCGACACCCATTGAGTGCGCATCCACGCCTTCAGCCTTACGCTGAAAATCAGCCACACTTTTGTACAAAATAGCCATCAGAAGAATGCCTGTCGCTGCTAAGCCGAGAGCAACCCCTGCCCATATCCCTTCTAATCCCATGCTATCCATCAAGAACCATGCGGCAGGTAAACCAACCACCCAATAACCAATCACAGTCACTATGGTAGGTGCAATCACGACTTTCATTCCTCGTAAAATACTGATTGCAGCTAGTTGCCATGCATCAACCACAAAGCACAGTGCCACCATGATCATGACACCCGGTAATGCGTTAACTAAATCATTCGCCAGCGCATCTCCTTCCACACTGAATACCTGGGTTAAGAATTCAGGGTACATACTTAGCAGTACACCAATCACAGCACTGGTTGCAGTCACGACTATCAGTCCTTGTTTCGCATAGTGGCGCACTAACCGAGGTTCGTTACTACCGACATGCTGGCTGACTAATATGGATGTGGCTTGCGAAAAACCAAAGGCAATATTCCACGAAAAATTCAAGCACTGCATCGCAATTTGGTTAATCGCTAACGACACAGCACCTAACGTGCCCGCTAATAAAGCCGCACCAGAAAACAGCGCATGTTCAAGTAGCGTTGCAATCATAATAGGTACACCAATGCCCAACAGTGGCATCATTGCGCCAAATCGATATTCAGACAATAAAGTGAATGGGTTGTATTGCTGGTAGCGCGGCTGACTAAAGACCCAAAAGCCATAACCGAGCATAATAATCAGCGCCGCTAACGAAGTGCCATAACCTAAACCCGCAATGCCCATATCTAGCTCAAACGCTAGCAAGTAGCTAAGCGGTACATTCAAAATTACAGTTGCCAGCGACATCACCATCACTGAACGCGTATCACCGAAAGCACTGACTAGGCTTCGT
The DNA here is from genome assembly GCF_050337045.1 of Photobacterium kagoshimensis. Lineage (NCBI taxonomy): Bacteria > Pseudomonadati > Pseudomonadota > Gammaproteobacteria > Vibrionales > Vibrionaceae > Photobacterium > Photobacterium kagoshimensis. The sequence goes on from NZ_JAKJSO010000010.1 coordinate 178,796, forward strand.
AGCACCAATAAAAAGAGCGTAGGTAGCATCGACCATTTCAATGCATGGAAATAGTCCATTGCAAGTGCGACAGCTTGTGGGTCTTGCTTTGCGTGCAGTAGCCAACTGTTCATAGTGTAAAACAGAGGCTGTAGCGCCACCGTTAAGATCACCGCGAGTAAAATGCCACCTTTTAATGATGAGCGCACTTCTTGAGCCGCTTTTTCTGGTTGTCGCACTTGTTTTCCGTAGGCTATCGCTATCAAGTTTGCTACGCAGCCAACGGTGCTACCCGCGATAATAAAGATAAAAGAATACACTGACGCGCCCAGACCACCGCCTGCTATCGCGAGAATATTCAGTTGTGCCATCATCCAAACGTCGGTAAACATTAGAAGCTGTGCAATCAGCTGAGAAATAATTAAAGGTATAGCTAGGCTTATCAGCTTTTTCATTCGTTTTGCGTGCTCACGGGATCAATAGATTTGCTTGAATATGCGATAGAGCTGTATGACTAGGCAGTGAGTTATCACGATGGACAGAGGAAAGTGGAAAATGTGCTACCGATACTCGCCTCAACTGCTTTTTGGCTACCGCTTGAAAATATCTCTTTCTTACTATCACAAGGTAGTGCTATTCAAGTTGATTTTCAAACGAGTTTTCGGCACTCTTGCATTCCTAAAACTCATGCAAGAGATCGCAAAGTTGAAAAAAAGACACGCTTTACTGCCATCATCACTCAACGCATTACGTGTATTTGAAGCGGCCTCGCGCAGTTTAAGCTTTACGCTCGCAGCAGAAGAACTTAACGTGACGCAAAGTGCGGTAAGTCGCCAAGTAAAACAGTTAGAAGAGAATATCGGTATTGCGCTATTTATAAGGCAGCATAGAGCGTTAACATTAACGAATGAAGGGAAATCACTAGCAACTTTATTAACTCGTCAGTTTAGTGAGTTAAATGGCCATATAGATCAACTTAAGCACCAAGATGACAACACTTTACGACTTAATGTGGCTATGAGCTTGGCAGTTCGTTGGCTTATACCGCGTTTGCATTCATTTAAAGAACAGCAACCCGACATCGACATTGTCCTCTCCTCTATCATAGGTAATAGCAGTGATGAGGTTAGTCTGACTAATGACGAATATGATATTGCCATTTATAACTATGAAGACAAGCCCCAGAATCGTTTTGATTCGACCTTTTTACGCAATGAGCTATTAGCGCCTGTCTATTCAGCACTCATTGCGCCAGACGCCCAGCCATTAACCCTCGAACAAGCACTCTGCTTTCCTTTATTACACCCAACCAAAGACAGATCTGACTGGCGAAATTGGCTCGCACAATCAGGAATTCGTTTCTCTCACCAAGACAATGGGTTAACTTTTGATACCTTAGATATGGCACTTACTTCATGTATGGCGGGCCAAGGTATTGCAATGACAGACCTACTGCTGGTTGTGAACGAGCTTGAGAAAGGGTTTCTTCATCTCCCTCATCCCGTCACTATCATTGAAGGCCCATGGCGTTATGCTTATGTTTGCCAAAATAACAACAGCGTTACTCGCACCTTTATTACTTGGTTAAAAGAGCAAGTCGCAATAGAACGGGCGCAATTTGAAACCTTAGCAAACAGTAAAGGCTGGCAGATCCAAGTCGCTTCACAGTAGATTGCTTTCATATAAAATGCTCACTTTTCGTAGCAGATTCTCGCTAGAACACTAAGCTTATTTAATACAAACATCGTGTTTTCTACTTGCATACGACCACCTCAAATGATAATAATTATCACTACAGATATAATTATCGGAACTCGCATGAAACAAACAGCAAGTTGTTACCAAGCTTTCTTCTCTGCCGAAGATCGCTTTCTTAATCCGCATATTGTTCCTGGCTTTGAGCTTGATGTCATTGTTGATTTTATTCAATCAGGAATAACGCTTGCTGCGTGTTACCAATCAGGTTCCCAAAATCCTAACCCGCTTTTACAAGAACTATTCCTACGACGGGTATTTTTTAACTTACTCAAAGCCATTGATCATCGCGGTCACTCTCGCATTTTTCGTCGTGTCTGTTGGGATTACCTTCATTGCCCGTTACTGGCCCTCAAAAAGCATTACGGTCACTCCCAAGCAGGTAAAAAGCGCCTACTGTCGTTGCAACGAGAAATCAGGCAAGTCCAACATACCTCTGGCTTTTAAGGATCTTTCATGACTATCCAATACCGTACTGAAACCGACAGCATGGGTGATGTTCACGTGCCAACAAATGCGCTCTATCAAGCGCAAACACAACGTGCAATCAATAACTTTCCCATTAGTGCTATTCCTATGCCAACAACCTTCATTCAAGCATTGGCATATATAAAGCAAGCAGCTGCACGCAGTAATCTTGAATTGAATTTACTCGATCACGATATTGCCCATGCGATCATTGATAGCTGCCAGAAGATCATCGACAAGCAATATCACGAACACTTTCCCATTGACGTATTCCAAACAGGATCAGGAACTAGCTCAAACATGAATGCCAATGAAGTGATCGCGACTTTGGCAAGTAAACAACTTGGGCAACCCGTTAGCCCCAACGATCACGTAAATATGGGGCAAAGTAGTAACGATGTGATCCCAACGGCTATTCAAGTCAGTGCAGCATTAAGCTATCACCAACATCTGTTACCTGCGTTATCCCACCTAAGCAAAACACTTGATATAAAAAGCGTTCAAGTTGAAGGGATCATAAAAACAGGGCGTACTCATTTAATGGATGCGATGCCTATCTCTTTAACGCAAGAGCTTCAGGGTTGGAAAACACAAATAGAGAAAGCAAAACTTGGCATTGAACATGCGCTAGAGAATAGCAACGCACTAGCACAAGGTGGCACTGCGGTAGGTACAGGGATCAATGCCGATCCTCAATTTGCCGCCATTTTTGCCAATAACTTGTCGATATCAACTGAAATTGCTTTTACTACCAGCGATAACTTTTTCTATAACCTTAGCAGTCAAGATGCAAGTGTGGCTCTCTCTGGGCAGCTAAAAACAACGGCCGTTGCCGTTATGAAAATTGCAAATGATTTACGCTGGATGAACTCTGGTCCACTGGCAGGCTTGGGCGAAATAGAGCTTGAAGCCTTACAGCCGGGTTCATCGATTATGCCAGGTAAAGTGAACCCTGTTATTCCTGAAGCGGCTGCTATGGTTGCAGCGCAAGTAATTGGTAACGATGCGACTATTACAGTAGCGGGACAATCAGGTAACTTCCAATTAAACGTCATGCTGCCTGTTATTGCCCATAATCTCCTTCAAAGTATGGAATTATTGGCTAACGCATCTACCTTACTGGCAGATAAAGCGATTTCAACCTTTACGGTGCGTGATGATAACTTGCAGCAAGCCCTCGCCAAAAACCCGATTTTGGTGACAGCACTTAACCCAGTGATTGGTTACTTACAAGCAGCGAAAATTGCTAAAAAAGCCTACAAAGAACAAAGGGCTATCATTGATGTTGCAGAAGAAGAAACGACATTAAGCCGAAAAGAATTAGAACGATTATTAAACCCAGCGCAATTAACCCAAGGGGGGGTTGCGCAGTAACGGGGTTACTCGTGTACCAGCGTCGCGGTTACTCAGCTAACCGCGATTGCTCAACAAATTCGTGTAACAATAGCGGCCGACCAAAGTAATACCCTTGCATGAAATCGACCCCTAAGCTGATAGCAATATCGTAAGCTTGCTGATCTTCCACACCTTCCAGTAAGACTTTCGCGCCAACCACTTTAGCAATTTTCAAGGCATCATTTAAGCGCTCAGGACAACCACTTAAGTACTCTTGTAATAAGCTTTTATCCATTTTAATAATATCAGGCCTTACCGAGCGTGCGCGCTCTTCTGACGAGGCCTGGCTACCATAATCATCCATCGCCAGTTTAACGCCTTTACCTCGCATACTGCACAATACGCTATTAAGCCGCTTATCATCCGTACAGTGATGCTCTAATAGCTCAAAGTAGATGTCGTGCAGGTTAAGTCCAAGCTCTTTCACTCGAGGAAAAAGTAGATTATTACCCGACTTATAATCACGATTATCAACCAAAGCATCAGGGCTCATATTCAGAAACAGCGCCCCATGCCGAATAAAGTGTGCAAAGTTACGAAGGTGGATCACACGAGCAAGACGATCTATATTGATTTTGTCGAAAAGAGGCAACTGACGAGAAGTAAAAAAAGGTTCTGTTTGAAAACGTAACCCTTCTGCATCGTATACCCGCATTAAGGCCTCATAACCAAAAATAGTTTTATCTTGTTTCACTATCGGCTGAAATGCACTTCTTATGATTTTATCTTGATAGACAAAGCTAAAACCATCGGATGTGGTACCACGTAAATAATGTTCTATATCGTGAACCGTTCTCAATATTTTATTCACTACATAAACTCATTTGACATATAAAAGACCACACCCTCAAAATTAGTATCAGTAGAACTGAACAGCCTTGATGATTACACAAGCTATTAATATAAGATACAGGCTGCGTCAAAAAACCATCACTTTCAAATTTAAGTGCCCATTTATTGACTACAAGCAAATATTTGTAAGGCCAGCAACAGCAGTTACACTCATATGAAACAAATCTAACACACTTCAACGCCTACGCGCGCTTTCAAATTATAAATTACACATTTTTGAAAGAGAAATATCACATTTTACCACTAGTCTTTACCCTGCAAATCAGTCAAAAGTCAGACATAACAAAGAAAAGAGTTTGGTGATAGACAAGACAGTTACAAAACATCGTCCTTATTTAGCGATTTTCGATCTTGATGACACCTTGATCGCGGCGGACTCAGCCAGCTTATGGACTGCTTTTTTAGATCTGAATAATTTAAGGACTAGGTTCATTCAAATTTTTCGACCTAGTTGTTCAACTCCCTCACCTGTTCTCTCCATAATTTCCTTCTACAATAAATTCATCACTTAAGGCCTGCATATCGCTCGCCAAATCATTAGATCCAAAGGCAAGGTTATGCGACACACTGTCAATAAATATGACCCTATATCAATCCTAATCCACTGGACAACAGCGCTGACTGTCATTGGGTTGTTTGCGTTAGGCTTATGGATGGTCGATCTCAACTATTATTCAGAATGGTATAAGCCCGCACCACATTGGCATAAATCGATTGGACTATGCTTGGCCGCAGTCACTGTATTTCGCTTGATATGGAAACAGTTTGCAGCGCACCCGCCTATTGAAGGAGCCAACTGGGAGAAAATCGGTGCTAAGTTAGCGCATACCGCTATTTACTTGCTGCTTATTGGCTTATTTATCTCAGGCTATCTGATTTCAACAGCAGATGGTCGCGCCATTGTGGTATTTGATTGGTTTTCTGTTCCTGCTCTTGGTGAGTTATTCGACAATCAAGCCGACCTTGCTGGCGATCTCCACTACTACATCGCCTTTACCTTAATCGGTCTTTCTGCACTGCATGCACTTGCTGCGTTAAAACACCACTTCATAAATAAAGATAATACTTTAAGAAAAATGTTAGGAGTTACAAAGTCATGAAAAAGCCTCTACTTGTTCTAAGCCTACTTTCTGCTGCTATGCTACCAAATCTAGCATCGGCTGCTGACTACGTGATTGATACACAAGGAGCACATGCTTCTATTAACTTAAAAGTTCAGCATCTTGGCTATAGTTTTATTAAAGGTCGCTTTAACACTTTCGATGGCACTTTTAGCTACGATCCTGCCAACGTTACGGCATCAAAAGTAAAAGTGAACGTTGATACCACTAGCTTGGATACCAACCATGCTGAACGCGATAAGCATATTCGCAGTAACGACTTCCTCGACGTAAAAAAATACGCGACGGCAAACTTCACCAGTAAAAAAATCCTTGATAAAGGTAACGGTAATATAGAGATCCAAGGCGAACTCACTCTGCATGGCCAAACCAAACCACTTTCTATTGATGCTCACTTTGTGGGAGAAGGCGATGATCCATGGGGTGGCTACCGTGCAGGCTTTACAGGCACAACGCGTATTGAATTAGCAGATTTCGATATTCCGATAATGGGTGCTTCAAGTTATGCCGATTTAGAACTGCATGTGGAAGGCATACGCCAATAAACCTACTTCATTGTTATAAGCTATCGATATTAACCCGCCATCATTGCGGGTTAACATAGACTAAACAAGCAACCCGACTCGTCGTTGCTCCATTTCTGCTGTAATGCTTTCCATCAAATTTATTTATCATCTTGTACAGACTTTTTACTTGGCCACATCAACGCCTTTGTCTTACTCTTTCCCCACGTTGAATGCTGACGGTATTCTGAATCTGCCAAAAAAAATATCCAGCTGCGTATTATTGCTGCAGTTAGCAAGAACATTTACGTAACTTAACAGATTGAAACATCTGCAGTACGCTAGGATGTACCCATAATAAAATACGCATTCTAAAGAGAATACATGGCTAGGCATGGGGATAACCATAAGCTGATGCCACTAGCGAAATGAGAAGGTAAAGATGACTCCACAAGAAAAAGAACTCATCCAAAATGTGGCTAACAAGCTGAAACAAAGCCCTGAAAAAACAAAAGATCAAGATGCTGAAACGCTGATCAAAGATGAAATAGGCTCACAACAAGACGCTATCTATAAGCTTACACAAGCGGTACTTGTGCAAGAGATGGCGCTTAAAGAACTAAAACAAAAAAATGATTATTTAGAAAAGTGTGTTGAGCACCATAAATCAGAAGCTAACCGTGGCACATTTAGCAAAATGATGGGGGGTAACCGCCCTGCACCGCAACCACCTCAACCTACAAATCAACCAAGTGCGTTTGGTAGCTTTATGCAAACAGCGGCCTCTGTGGCCGTTGGTATGGTGGCTGGTAACATGATAAGTAATGCACTTTTCAATAACGATGACAGTGCCGCGACTGATTCGCTTGCGTCAGCAGAAGACAGTTCAAGCAGCTTCCTTGACGATTCGACAGGTGGTTTCGCATCAGATTATACCGACAGTAGCACTGGCGGTTTTGGTGATGCAGGCTTTGGTGATTCAAGTGAAGGTGGCTTTGGTTCTGCGGGATTCGGTGAAGATACATTAGCAAACAACAGTGATGACAGCCTATTTGGCGGTAGTGATGACTTCTTCGGCGGCGACAGCGGTTTTGGTGGGGATGATTTTGGCGACTTTGACGACGTTTAATCACTTTTCATCATAATCAAACAAAAGAAAAGGTAGAGTATAAATCTACCTTTTCTCTTTTATTCACACTCTCACATTTCATGATGGCATCGCGTAACTACTAATGTTTCTATGTTGGCAGTCTTGGATAATTTTCATGAATTGCTTTTTGTCTAAATGGATCAAATTCTCATGATCCCCCGCTTCCATGAACCACTCATCTCTATCAATCAGCGCATCATCGACCAACATAGGTATTGAGTAAGCTGGCCCTAAAGAAGGAATAGCACCCGGTTCACAATCTTGGAATACCTCCGCCAGTTCATGCTCAGCGACTAAGGTATAAACCTTTCCCGTCAGCATATTAACCTTATCGACCATTACCCGGCGATTAGCAGGTACAACCGCTAATAAATACTCGTCTGCGACTGTCTTTAACAATACCGCCTTGGTGACATTAGCGGCTGGTACATGTGCGGATACCGCAGAACTAAACGATGTATCTGTGTGGCGGTGATGAGCGACACTAAAATCAATATGGTGAGCACATAAAAATTGCCCCACCGTAATGGCCATAGCCATAAGCACCTCCAAAAGAGATTACAACAGCTAAAGTATGATCCTAGTTTTCAGGTTACGCGAATGTAAATAAAGCAGAGATAGCTATCACTAATACCAATCTGGCTAAGTAAATGTTCAGGTGATTGCGCAGGAAAAAGCACTGAAAACAAGGCGTAGATTGCAGATAGCTAGTTGTTCTATCTACAAAATCTATAACGCAGTTATCATTGATTTTAACCAGCAAGAACGATCAGTTACTTAGTTAGATTGGTATAAACAGGTTACTGAATAGGCATTCTTCTTATTTGCCAAAACGCACGTTTCCAATACGGATTATCTAACCGCGAAACAATCACGCCTTTAGAAGTAGATGCATGCATAAACTCATTGTTACCAATATAGATACCCACATGACGTAAACGGTAACCCGTTTTAAAAAACACCAAATCCCCATACTTTGCCTGCTTTTTCGAAACCAGCTTGCCCATTGTTGCAAGCTCGCCCGTCGTGCGAGGTAACATGGTTTGGTATACATCTGAATAGCCAACTTGAACAAAAGCAGAACAATCGATCCCGCGTTTAGTCGTACCACCTAAGCGATAAGGCGTTCCCCTCCACTCATCATAAACATGCACAAAGCTCACAGAAGAATTAAGCGGCACTTTCGCAGCAGATGCAGTTACCGTTTGCGCCTGCGGTGCGGCGACTTGTTTTGATGATGAACACCCAGAAAGAATAACCAAGAAGAATAACGTTATAGAACTTGAAAATCCATTTGCCACGTGCAGTGAAACCCCTCATAAATGATAGATTCATTATGGATGACAAAGAGTGACAAAGACAGAAAGAAAATGTAAAAAAAAGAGGCTTTACAAGCGTAAGCCTCAAACTCCACACAACAGAATAAATTAAACCAACTATTCAATCACTTAGTAAAAAACTGAAAGCACTGAACACATATAGACTTTCACTAGCCCTAACTAACACTGCTTTATTAAATGGTTTACCTATATTGCATAAAAGTAACGAATACCTCTAACGTCAATTTGACTAAATATTCACTCTTTGGATTTAAATCACAACCTAAATGAAATAACACTTCATCAACAAACCGCAAGTGGATGCATCAAACCGCTTTTATGCGTTAGCTAAGAAGCCAATATATTAAAGCTCATTTACACAGAGCAACGACGCCACATAGACTTAACCTTGTATAAAGAATCCACAATTGCTGCAAAAATCACCTCGAAAGATCAACAACCCTAGCTATCATTGATATTTCCTTTCATAATGCACCTAACATAGTGGCGCAATGCAACTAGTGTATTGTTTCTTATTAAGATTTATGTATTGCCACAGCATTTGTTACACATGATTTTGAAAAATAAGTTTGTTACCATTCTGTGAAATAAAACCAGAACTCTTAAACCTACTTATGTAAAGTAAACTTGTTTTTATACCTTATTCGTATCAATAAGATACGACCTCAGCTTTGATTAGGGAGTCAATGTGCTTAGTTTTATCCGCATAGTCCTTGCGGCATTTTTTATCATCTTTATGACACTGTTCGCGCTTGTTTATTGCTTATTCAGCCCACGCGATCCTAAGCACGTCCACTTTTTCTGTCGTTGGTTCAATCAACTTCATAAGCTAGTAGGGCTACAAATTATTCAGCGCGGGACTGAACGAGCAACAAACGCAGGTAACAGTGTTTATATCTCTAATCACCAAAGTGTTTTTGACTTTGTAACGGCACCGGGTATGCTTCAGCCTCGTACTGTATCGCTAGGTAAAAAAAGCTTATTGTGGTTACCCTTTTTTGGCCAACTCTATTGGATCACAGGTAATATCCTGATCGATCGTGAGAACAAATCAAAGGCGCGTAATACGATCAAGCAAGTTGTTGAAGCCATTCATCAACGTAACTTGTCAGTTTGGATTTACCCAGAAGGCACCCGCAGTAAAGGTCGCGGCTTACTGCCATTCAAAACAGGGGCTTTTCGTATGGCCATTGAAGCTGGCGTACCGATCATCCCTATGTGTGTAAGCACAACCCACAACAAGATTGATCTTAACCGCCGTACGAATGGCGTTGTAATAGCTGAAATGCTTGAGCCTATCGACGTATCTGCGTACAGCACTAATGATGCGCGAGCTTTAGCCGATCACTGCCATAAACTGATGTCAGATAAAATTGAAGAGCTAGATAAAGAAGTCGCACAATTAGAAGCGCAGCAAAGCGCTTCGTTACAAGCAGATTAAACATTTCACCGTATTAAAAGCAAACAGCCCAAAGATCAACTTTGGGCTGTTTTTATAGACAAAGGCTTCATTTCACAAAGTACAAGTTACTCATAGCTAACGTTCAGCAAAACGAAATAATGAATCAATCGCAATTGGGCACTCACCAACTTGGTGAACAATCGCCTCCGCTTGTTGCAATGAATCAAAACTACATGGGTTCCCATAGGTATCTGTCACAGGATGATCTTGCCCATTTTTGTCAATAAAATGCACCCCCCATCCTGCACTTAAGAAATCATGGACAACTCTAGCTTCAATAATGCGCTGATCCTGATAAAGACTTTTACACTCTGAAAGCACCATAATTACCTCCTCCGCAGTGGTTGCATCATTTTAACTATAGCGCTTTGTGTCTATTTTTTAATCATATGAAGGTGTAGATACTTAGTTTTGTAGACCAAGAGTACCCGTTTGAAATTTTATCAGCAACAAAACTACAACGTTAGAAAAGTATGTAAAGTTATAATATAGAAGCACTTTTTACCATTTAAACAGTAATACATATTGAAGCCTCGAAAAAAATCATCCAATAAGGAGAAACCTCAATAAAACGATATTTTATTATTGCCCTGACAATGTATATGATAGGCCTTTCTAATTAACAGCATTCGTTTTTTCATGACTAAAATCATAAGAATAATCTTTGTAGCCTTACTGTTTTCACCTTATTCTGCACATGCTTCCGTGTACCTTGGTAGTAAGTTAGGTCTTAGTGCAATCGACTATAACCAAGATCTAGATGCTGACAATGACAATGAATCACCTTTAATGATTTCTGGTATATACGGTGGATTTGGAATTGATATCGGTTGGGTGTCTGATACTAATCAATATCGGATCTTCTACACTTTTGAACAACACGATACTGAGACCGAAGTATACAGTGACGATAATAGTCTCATGATGAAAACAACCGATGATATCGCTTTGCACCTTGTCAGTGCAGAATACATCTTCTTGTCCCAACGTCATTGGAGCCCTTACGCTGGTATCCATGCTGGTTTCCATCAACGAGAGACAATAGACAGCCAAAGTGATTTTTACAGTTACGCTTCTTCAGGTTTTACCTACGGCGCGCAAACCGGCATTGTTGGCCGTATCGGAAACCACTTTACACTCGATTTTGGCATGCGATTCTCTGCACTGCGAAGTACAGCTAAAAATAAAAAAGAACACTCTAATGACGTTCTAAAAATCACTAACAATATGCTGACCTTTATATATTTTGGTGCCAACTATCGTTTTTAGAGGGTAATAAGAATGAAATCTCACATTTCGAAAATTGCTCTAATTTATAAATACAAGGTTAGAAGTTAACCAGCATCCTTATTGGATGCTAATGCATGATTATAAAGGATTATTAATAACTAGTTATCTCAATTCTTATTTAATATATATATTAATTGAAAAGTAAGATTGATAAAGGTACAGAGATCAGTATAGAATCCACATTAATCAAACACCGTTCAAATACAGGATGGTGTATTTAAAAAATTATGTGCATTAAATCCGATAGGCTGTCATACACAGAGCAGACTACGAATAATAGCAACGTGCTATAACCTACTCATTAAGAAGTAGCATAGCCTCATCATGGAAAAAACAAGAAGCGTACCTACTATGGACAAATTAACTACCGACTTTCGCTTTATGAAATCAACATCTACTTTTTTACAATGGTTAGCCGACAACCATAATGCTCCGCAAAACATCAAGTCGCCGCTTATCGGCTGGCAGCATCCGTCACAAATTGAAATCAATGAAGCGTTAGACGCTCTAAAAGCCTTACTAGGCCTTTCAGAAACAGATATCGCATATATGCTAGGGTCTTCAGCCTCTCGTGGTAACGCAGGCCGTATGATTAAACGCTGGCGTGATGGTGAAGCCAAAATTCCGTACGCTACATGGTTAGTAACGCTATCTATGCTTGGCCGTACGACTGTACCTAATTTCAACCAACAGACAACAGCAATACAAGCCGAATACCCACAATTGTCAGAAACACTTTAAAGCTCATTTTCTAAGACATATTGCTAGCAAAATAGAGATTGCTATTAACGTAACCACTCTCTATCACGAGTATCGACACTATACAAAAAGCCCCTCTCAACAAAATGCTGAGAGGGGCTTTTCTCTAAATACGTCATTTAGTTTTGTAACTGTGGCTAGAGTGACCTTTATGTCAAAACACCTAACCTACTGAGGCTCATCAGCCGAGTTTAATGCCTTAGGAGCTGCATCTAATCTTTCTTTTAGCCATAAACCCGAAGATTTCATGCAATAGCCAAATACCACGCCCAGTAATAACGAAGGCACGACAAGTTGCCAGTCACCATTCGCTGCAAATGTTGCACACGAACCGATAAAGGTGCCCGGTATGAAATTTAGCCATGTCTGCTTAGCTTGTACGCACATAAAAAATGCGACAATCGCGGTGACGACATAGCCAATGATCTCTAGGCTAAACACACTAGAAAGCTTGATGATAACCATGGCCCAAAAAACACCGCTTAGGTTGGTCGCCATGCTTAAGCCAAGTCCTTTCAAGCCATCTTTGGGTGATGCAAAATACGTTGTGCAGCCAAGAAAGCCGCCCCAACTGAGTAAGCCTAAAGAGACAGCAACCCACCCCCAAATACCCGACAAAATACCCGTAGTGATCGCGATTGCAACTAGCACTGACATATAAATCAACCTAACTATTTTATTAAGGAAACAGTCTAAACAAGCGACGCAGCCATCTCAGTAAGCTAGATCACAAAAATGAGCAACACAAATGCGTCAATACAACACAAATGGGATCTTAATCACCCATTTTTGGCCTACCTCGCTATAACAGTCTATAGGTTGAGCGATTTGACCAACAGACAGCATCTCTCTTTATCACCTTTGTGTTTACATAAGGAAACAATCAATAGTGCCGTCGATAATAAATTGCGGATATTTATTACTATGCTAAGTTATTGCCACTAAAATTATGTACTGATAACAGCCTGATACCTTGCTATAGACAATGATGATAGTGCTGTTATTTAGCCTACTGCGGAGTGACCATGGGCCCATTAATGCTTGATGTATCTGGCTATGAGCTAGATGCTGAAGAACGTGAAATTATTCAACACCCAACGGTGGGTGGTATTATCTTTTTTGCACGTAATTACCACGACCGCGCCCAATTACGAGCATTAGTGAAAGACATTCGCCAAACCGCTAAGCGTCCACTTCTTATTGCCGTCGATCAAGAAGGTGGCCGTGTGCAACGCTTTCGCGATGAATTCACCCTTCTTCCACCAGCAAAAGCTTTTGCTGCTCAAAAAGAAGGACAAGCATTAGCACTTCAAGGTGGCTGGCTCATGGCTGCTGAGCTGTTAGCTATGGATATCGATCTGAGTTTAGCGCCAGTGTTAGATCTTGGGTTTGATTGTAAGGCCATTGGTGATCGCGCTTTCTCAGATGATCCGCAACAAGTCTTTACTTACGCCGCTCAGTTTATCAAAGGTATGAAAGAAGCCGGCATGGCGGCGACAGGAAAACACTTCCCTGGCCATGGTGGCGTATTGGCAGATTCACACTTAGAAACGCCAGTCGATTCTCGCGACACCATCAAACAGCATGATATGACTGTATTTAAGCAACTAATCGAGAGCAATCTACTTGATGCAATGATGCCAGCTCACGTTGTTTTTGATGCCTATGATGATCAACCCGCAAGTGGTTCTGAGTATTGGCTCAAAAAAGTACTTCGTGACGATCTTAGCTTCAAGGGCGTGGTTTTTTCTGACGATCTGAACATGAAAGGGGCTGACGTGCTCGGTAATTATAGCGAGCGGGCCATTGCCGCTCAGCAAGCAGGCTGTGACATGGTGATGCTATGTAATAACCGCGACGGTGCTGTTGAAGCGCTGGATGGCTTACCACAAACACAAGTACCCGCCCTCAACACCTTACTTAAACGTCCTTGCGGTGAATATGGCGATCTGATTCGAACTGAACGTTGGAAAACGACCCAAGCAAGGATTCTAAAACTACGAGAAGACTGGCTGACTACGAATGCTTAGCCTTTTATCACGTTAAGCTTAAATAGCCCGCAACAAGGGGATCTGGCGGGCTATTTACTCATATATGACCACTGAATTAGCATTCATCTACTTCGTTATACAGCAGTGTCGGCGGGATATTAAAACGCTTAGTCAAAGGTTTACGAGACACCATGCTCTTACAATAATAAGCAAAATCTCTAAACGGCATCGGTCGGCCGAAATAGAAACCTTGCTGTAAAGTGACACCATGTTTAGCTAGATACTGCGACTGCTCTTCCGTTTCAACGCCTTCCGCAATCATTTCCATCTTGGCTTCACGTCCAAAAGCAATGATCGAGTCTAATAACGATAATTTAAGGTCTGCGGTTCCTATCGTTTCAACAAACATTTTATCGATTTTAATACTGCGGATATCCAACTGCTGAATATAGCTAAAACCACCGTAGCCCGTGCCAGCATCATCTAGCTTCACATCAATGCCCTGCAAGCGCAGTGCTTCAATAACTTGTGATGCCATCGCTAAATTAGTAAAGCGCTTACGCTCAGTAACTTCAAATGCCAGTTGCGACGGTAACAATGGTGATTGATCCAATATTGCTAACGAGTTGGCTAGAACCTCCACATGCTCGAGCTGATCCGGCACAATATTGACGCTGATCACTTGCTGAGTATCACCCCAATTAAGTTTGGAAACGTCCGCTATTGCTTTTTCAATAAGCTGCTCGGTAATAGGTAAGATTTGTCCACTTTTCTCAACATAAGGAATGAACTCCATCGGAGAAATTAAGCCTTGGCCGTTACGCTTCCAACGCGCGAGCATTTCGCAGCCATATAAGCTATTGGTCGACACATCAACGATGGGTTGATAGTAGGGAATAAACTCACGCTGTAAGATCCCCTGCTCAACCAGTGAATGTAACGACATTTTCCTGAATTCAAAAAACCGTATAACAACTAATGCAATAAAACCTAGGCCTAAGCCAAGTAGAAATAGCGGTACAATCACTTTACGGTAATAAATTGATTGCAACTCCGCCGACACATAGACGCGAATATTGATGCCATTATCTAAGCGAGTATTAAACAAAATGGGCTGGCTAAATAGCGCGGCATCACCACGCCAGAATGAGATTGTCGGGTTATCAACGGCCGAAATAGCCGTTAAGACACAGTTTTCACAATATTTATGACGAACCGCTTCCGTCACTATCGGTTCCATGTGCACATAGAGCGAGCCCTTTTCACCCTGCCACTTCGCCACCAATAAGTTTTGCTCATTTCTAGAGCCAGATGTCACCCACAAAGAAACATTTGCTGACAAAGAATGAATCAAAGGTGCGAGCGTGTCTTCACCACTTGCTCCATCAAAACTTGAACATTGCGATCCATCCAAGTTATGCAGCGACAAACGCCGTAAAGCATAATCATTGTACGTGACATACTTTAACTGATGGCGATCTAAGGCCATGCAATCAAATAGAAACAATTTAGATAACATTTCCAGCTTGTTATCAAAGGAATCCATTTGCTTGTTGTACAGTTGAAGCATGTTTTTTGCATCACTACTAATGGTGTACTGCAAATAAAGCTTTGATGCGTAACCACTCGTCGAAACAAGTAATAGGCCGCAAAATACCATTAATAGTAGGCTAGCTAACCAGTTGCTTAGGTTCATTGAACTGAACAAAGCGCTTATTTTTAATGGTGTTGAAGATTGACTATATGAAGGCATACGATGAAATAATTAGAAATCAAATATCATTATTCATGTGCAACAGAGCACATCCATGTGTTAGTAAAAGATATTGATAAATTGACAACTTAACAAGCAAAATCGTTGCTATATATACGACTTAGATCATGTCTTAATGGATAAAGCGTTACAATAAATACAAAATCAAATCAAACAGGTCGTGATACATCTATAAATAAATCGGAGATTTCTTTTGCGCATGATTATCAGCTTAATACGCATAATTACTTGAACAGTGTGTATGGTTGTACACCATCACGACTTAGTGACGAGTAGAGTAAAACCAACAATAAGCGCGAATACAGAAAGGAATGGATAAAGTGGTAGGAATCAAAAAAACGACCAACCTAAACATATGTTTAGATTGGCATCTATTGGTTGATTATCGCAAAAAGAGGATTAAAGTGAGTCGCGCGAATAATCAACGTTTTTAGTGCATTTTTTCTCACGCGTAATGACGTAAATGCCACCAACAATAAATGCGATAACCAAAACGATTTCCATAAACTGACCTTATAAGATTAAATTATTTCAAACTGCAAATCTGAGCAAAAAAGCAGTTTCTCATTAGGTCTAAAAAATGCCTCTTCATAACAATTAGAAGCAATTTTTAGACTCGAATTAAGATACCTCAAAACGCTTACTTTTACACCTAAAAGTTATTTAGCTGTGATACGAAATACGTAAAACTCACATTCACCGCCACAAAGGATGCGCCAGAGCGATAATGCAAACCAAAGGTATGACGACCACCAATAACAATCGAGGTTAGTAAAAAATAAAACAAGTCGCTATCTTGACCTCTTAAGTATAAGACAAGAGACGGCTAAGCTGTGCTATAGATCAAATTTAACAGCGTTTGCCCCTCTTTGACCCGCCGTATTTTGCCTTGCTAAAAGTGTCACCGCGAATGAATAAATTACCAAGCTGGAATAAGAAAAACTAATAGCAAAAAGCTAACAATATCACTAGTGACATTATTAGCTTTTAGTTCAAGGCGTTATCGCTTTTGTTCGTTATAGCCAACGTTCCTGAGTGGTAAAACTCACCGATAGCCAAGTATCGCCTAATTCACCTTTCAATTTATCCCAAATCACCTGACGAATAGCGTCTTGGCGTTGGGTTGTCCAACGTGGATTACTATCGACCAGAATATTAATTTCCAAGTCATATTGGCGACCTGTTTTTGCCAAATGGTGGGTATAGTCATCAAACTCATACTGCTTTGAGATAGCAGCAATAACACCATCGACCCGCTCTTGCACTTTACCTTTAGGGGCGACTAACAGCACTTCACGCAGGTTACGGCTTAATACTCGAATAGGTAAAACAGATGCAGAGATTGCCAGCGCAGACACCAAAATAGGATCCACATAAGCATTCCAGCGAGAGTAACCAAGCGAATCAAGTGCCATAACAACCAGGAAGCCCACTAACAAGGCTGCACTTAAAATGCCATCTATCATCCACTCTTGCGAGTCAACACGTACCAATTCAGATTCGATACTCTTCGCAATATGGGTTTCAGTAAAGTAAATAGCAAAACAGCTTACGGTCGAAATAACAGCATAAACAAGCGCATGTTCGAGCACAATATCGTGTCCGCCTTCGACAATGGATTGCACACCACCGATAAACGCCCATAGACACGTAACTAAGATAAGCAAGCCATTGACGACATTGATCAGAGGCTCGATATGCGCATAACCAAACTGAAACTGTCTGTCGTCAGGTTTGGTTACAAGGTAAGCGGTATACAGACTAAGCCCTGTCATACCCATACTAAGAAGTGAAAACATGCCGTCTAGCAATATGGCGTTGGATCCGACATACAATCCATAACCAATCCCCATTGTGGCCAGTAAAATGGTCCCCACAAGAGAGAGTTTAAGAGCTAAACGTTCCTTACTGATTTTACGGCAAGTAGCCATAGAACCTCCTATCACCAGTGAAAAAAATGTTGGTCAAATTATGCTAAGTATCATTTTCGAATATAACAATGGTACTAAATGTTAAAAAAATACATGTAATATGTATAAGTAAACTCAACTTTAAAATCAAGCCTTTATATTGAATAAGTAAATCTAACATGATTTTATAAATACCAACTTTCACGCATAAAGCCCCCTCGTTACCTGTGTTGCACAAGTAAAGTAACCGAGAGTTACATGAAAACTATTCGCCTGAACGTTGTAATTGTAAGTTTGCAACGTCAGTTAAAAAGGTCACCATTTTTACGCGGCTGACATTGTATTCAAAGTTTGGCGCTTCGCAATGTGGTGATGGTTGCATGCTAAAGGCAGCATGACTGCTTTCGGTGATAAACTGACAAGCTGCCCACTGTTCACAGGCTTGATTTCGTTCAATTTCTAGCTGCTCCCAATACGTTGAAAAGTGACCAAGTGCAAAATGTAATTGTTGGAAATTTTCATCTGTCAGCTCTGGGCGTAGGTTGGCGAGCTCATCTTTACGATCACGAAGGAAGGAATCGAACGAAGAAGACAGTTCATTTGACGCAGAGCTATAGCAAGTCTGTTCAACATACTGGCTCACATTCAACGGTTGTTCGGCGGCTTGCTGAGAGCTGCATGCAGTCAGACAGCTTAAAAGAGGTAACAACATGCTTTTCATTGTCAGAGCCTTCCCGTCAATACGTATTGTCAGTATTGACCGAAAATAGCGCCACGGTAAAACGAAGCGCTATTTTTCTCATTGGTGAGACAAATATAAACAGTCATCGAACCGTCTTTAAATAACGCCACCAGCAGATAACAAAATCGCCTCGTCACCCACATTTACTTCACCATCTGCAAGCACACGGCAACATACTCCACCGCGCCAGTCTGGCATAAGCGCTTGTGTCAGCCCTTGATGCTGCTCATCCATACGAGGACAGGGATCTGTCTCGCAGGTGATTTCTAGTTTCACATCACCAATTTGGATCACATCGCCGACGTTCATTTCGCTAAAGCGGATACCCTTGACCAAAATATTAGAACGACGCACTGTCCAAGGAAGTTCAGCACTCACATCGTTACAGGCATCTTGCCACGACTCTGCGCTCAACACCGTTAGCTGACGTTTTCCGGGTTTACCACGAAAATCACCGACAACACCTTGCTCGGTTGTGATCGCAGCTTGTGTCATTTCTTCCATTGGGGCACGTGATTTTTCACGTTTAGCAATCGCTAATACTTCCATCCTTACTTCCTTTTATTATTCAATGCGACGAATAAGGTATCTTGCCATATTTCTGGTACTAACCCACCCTCAATGTCCCCATCATTTTGGTTAAAACATAAGCACACCGTTTTCTTTTACCCTTTATGCACTTAAGCCATCTACAGCGACTAAGCCTTTCCATAAGATATTCATCCAATATAAAGGATCGAACAGGCTCATTTTCAGCATTTCCTACTGTATTGAATTCTTTACTGATTAATTCATTAGTATCTCATGCGCAATTTAACATTTTAGTTACACTTAACCTATTAGGTTTATCATCACTTAACGCTAAGTTTGATGGATCAAACGCGTAAAAACTCTGACTGTAAGGTAAATGTGCGAATAAGATGTCAGACCAGCCGCTATGACATGGTCGTTAATCTGTGACGATAAACACGGGTTCATCTATTGCAGCTAACCATTGTAGCTGCGAGACAAGGAGCTTGAGATGAATGTTCAAGCAATGCCGATGCATCGATTCATTGATCACACAGGCGCTCGGGTTGCTCCGCTGCCTGCTTGGTTAAATCATGACATGCTGGTTGGCTACTACCGTGACATGGTGCTTACCCGCGTGTACGACAACAAAGCCGTCGCGCTTCAACGCACAGGCAAACTCGGTACTTATCCGTCACACCTTGGTGCAGAAGCCATAGGTATTGCCATTGGTCGTACACTAAAACCTGACGATGTTTTTATACCCTATTATCGTGATATGCCAGCTATGTGGGCACGTGGCATTGCGATGGAAAAAAACCTCCAATATTGGGGTGGCGATGAACGTGGTAGTGATTTTCACTCTGAATCTGTTCCGCACGACCTCCCTTTTTGTGTGCCTATTGCCACCCAATGTACCCATGCTGTCGGCGTCGCAGCAGCACTTAAAATCGAAGGTGGACACCATGCAGCACTAGTAACCTGTGGTGATGGTGCAACCTCCAAAGGCGATTTTTTAGAGTCTATTAACTGTGCTGGTAGCTGGAATGTTCCCTTAGTTTTTGTCATCAACAACAACCAGTGGGCGATCTCTGTTCCGCGCGAAATTCAATGTGGTGCAGCATTTCTTGCCGATAAAGCAAAAGGCGCAGGGATCCCAGGGATCACAGTGGATGGTAACGATGTGGTTGCCATGCTTGATGCTGTCCGTACGGCACTTGACCATGCCTACAAAGGCAAAGGAGCGACGCTAATAGAAGCAATTAGCTACCGTTTAAGTGACCACACCACCGCCGATGATGCCAGCCGCTACCGCAGTGAAGATGAACTACAACAAGCGTGGCAATACGAGCCAATTAGTCGCCTTAAACACTACCTCATACAAGCTGATTTATGGAGCGAACAAGACGAAACCGAGTTATTAGAGCGGTGTAGAAAAGACGTAGAAGCTGCGGTTGAGCGTTACCTCGCGATTATTCCACAAGCGCCTGAGTCCGCGTTCGATTATTTATACGAATCGCTCAGTGATGATTTACATCAACAGCGTGATGCCATCATCAACAAAGCAATGCGTATGCAAGGAGCGAAACATGGCTGAGATGACGTTATTAGAAGCTGTTAACCTAGCCTTGCACCATGAAATGGCAAGCAATCCGAAAGTCATCGTCCTGGGTGAGGATGTCGGTGATAACGGCGGTGTTTTCCGAGCTACGGTTGGACTTAAAGACAAATTCGGCTGCAAGCGTGTTATCGATTCCCCACTCGCCGAGGCTTTGATTGGTGGTGTAACAGTAGGCATGGCAAGCCAAGGGTTGCGTCCTGTAGCTGAATTTCAATTCCAAGGCTTTGTCTTTCCAGCACTAGAGCATTTGATGTGTCATGCTGCACGATTGCGTAATAGAACCCGTGGCCGCCTTACCTGCCCAGCCGTTTTTCGTGCCCCTTTTGGTGGTGGTATTCATGCACCAGAGCATCACTCTGAAAGTATTGAAGCGCTGTTTGCCCACACGCCGGGATTTAAAGTGGTGATCCCATCATCACCACAGCGCGCATATGGTTTGCTGCTTGCCGCCATTCGCAGTAACGACCCTGTGATGTTTTTTGAGCCTAAGCGTATCTATCGGACTGTTAAATCTAACGTTGAAGATAATGGTAATGCGCTACCACTTGATACCTGTTTTACGCTACGTAAAGGTCGCGATATTACCTTAGTCACCTGGGGAGCGTGCGTAGTTGAATCCTTGCAAGCAGCCGATCAACTCTCTAAACAAGGCATCGAAGCTGAAGTAATCGATGTTGCCTCAATTCAACCGTTAGACATGCGCACTATCTTTGCCTCGCTGGAAAAAACAGGCAGGCTACTGCTTGTTCATGAAGCCTGTAAAACTGGGGGAGTGGGTGGCGAAATTATTGCCCGCACAGCAGAACACGCCATGTGTTTATTGAAAGCACCGCCAAAGCGCGTAACAGGGATGGACACTGTAATGCCTTACTACCGTAATGAAGACTACTTCATGATCCAAGAAGCAGACATTATTGCGGCTGCCAGAGAATTAGTGGAGGGTTGGAAATGAAAGCATTTACATTGCCCGATCTCGGTGAAGGTCTAGCTGAATCTGAAATTGTCGAGTGGCACGTCAACGTTGGTGACGTTGTAACACTCGATCAGGTTATCCTAACCGTTGAAACCGCCAAAGCCACCGTCGATGTCCCCGCCCCTTACAGCGGCCTTATCACCAGTAGACAGGGTAATGAAGGCGACATTATTAATATCGGCAGCCTACTTGTCGAAATTGATGAGCAAGTAACCGCAACAACTGCGGCTTCTGGGGCAAGCTTACCTTCACCGCCTTCAGTCAACAGTGAAACAACAGCACCTAGCAGCTCAAAAACGCATGAGCCAAGTGCTCACAACTCAAGCGCGCCCAATTCCACAAAAGATGCTGCAACAGTGGTCGGCAATGTTTCTCAAACAAGCCACAACATCAATATCGATGAATTTTGGGTTGGCAACGAGCAGTCACACGATGAAAAAATGGTGATCACTGCACTCCCTTCTGCACGCGTTTTAGCACAAAAGCTCGGTATAGATTTACACCATATTCAAGGCTCTGGCCCCGATGGGGTGATCCTCGACTGCGATGTACATCAAGCTAGCGATCAACAACGGCCAGGTACTGAAATGTTAAGAGGAGCGCGTCGCAGCATGGCGGCTAGTATGGCTAAAGCGCACCAGCAAATAGCAGCCGTCACTATTACCGAAGAGGCCATATTAAGTACATGGGCGACCAATGAAGATATTACCACTCGCTTAGTACAAGCCATTGTCGCCGCCTGTAAAAAAGAACCCGCACTTAATGCGTGGTTTGATCCTGATACCATGACGCGCTGCGTCCATAGTATGGTGAATATTGGGGTTGCAGTAGACAGCCAGTATGGGCTTTATGTTCCCGTGATCCGCCATGCGGATGAGTTCCAGGCCGAAGACATTAGAGAGTGGATTAACGACACTGTCGCAGGTATAAAAGCACGGAAAATTGGCCGAGAGCAGCTGCAGCACGGCACCATTACGCTCACCAACTTTGGCGCAATAGCCGGCATTTATGCCACCCCTGTTGTCTCGCCTCCGCAAGTCGCGATTGTTGGTGCGGGTAGGATCATCAAGAAACTGGTACTCACTAACGGGAAAGTCGAACAAGTAAATGCACTCCCATTATCAATGACTTTTGATCACCGTGCCTGTACAGGCGGTGAAGCCGCGCGATTTATGAAAGCCTTAGTTGCACATTTACAGGACAAAGACTTCACTAAATCATGAGTGTTTTCTTCACTTTCATCTAAAAATAACTGAGCGTCTATCATGTGCGTGTTACGCGCTTTCTCGACCAACGACTCAAACAAAACACAAGTATGATAGCGCTTTGCTTGTGTTTTTCATTTGGCGGAAAGTTCTCATGATCAGAACGGTAAAATGTAACAAATAATAACCAGATATAAGCTAATTCATTGTTTCCCTGCTTTATCATTTACACTTCGACATACTCTTTCCACTCAATTTAAAGCGCTGTTTTATTCATCAGGTTCTGTTCAGTGTTTAGCTTTACTATCATTTATATCAAATAAAAACAGCCAGCAGGACCGAACTATGACTCTTTTGCTAAAAACTTCTATCGCCGCTGTACTGAGTGCCACTTTACTAACAGGTTGTGTTAATCCAGATCCAAATGCAGCAACTAAACAAGGTGCCATTGGTGGGGCATTGCTCGGGTTAACCATGGGTGCACTAACTGGTGATGCAGAGCTTGCAGCCAAAGGAGCAATCGCAGGTGGTGTGGCTGGTGGGGTAAGCGGTTCTATGGTTGATCTTGATAACAACCGCGATAATCAACGCCATTCAAGCCGCGATGACGCCATTGCCCAAATAGGGAATAGTCAACAACAAGGTGCTAACGCAACCCCTAGCCCTACTCAACCTCAGGCTTGGGCAGAACTTGATAAATTCACGGGTAACTGGCAAGTCGCAATCTGGAGCAATACAACGGGGGAAACCATTAATGCAAAAGCAGATGCCTCTGGCGCTTTGACCAAAACAACAGCAGCTCAGGTTGCTATCAATAACCTACAAGTCAACGGCACAGCCAATTCACTCGCCATGACAGCAGAGTTTAGCTTTACACCTGCAACGGGTTATATCCTTTCTGTAAAGAACAATGTTGATAACACTACCGCTCAATTTGTGGGTGAGTACCAAGCAGCCAATAATCGCTACAACTTTTATCCAGAATCTACCGATGTTAGTGTCATTAAAGGCGTTGATGCCTCGCAGGTTCGGTTAGAACTTGGCTTTGCGGGTAACAATGTGTGGATGGTTGATACATGGGCCGCTATTGACGGACAAGATGTTAAAGTTCAGTCATATCGCTTTACTCGAAGCTAATTTATTGAACTTCTATTAATGCCTAATCCACTGCCGCAAGTCAGTTACTTGTACTTTTGAGTACGCTTTATCCTTAACGAATAAACGCATTTCTCTACGGCACACAACGAATGTGTGCCGTTTTTCTAGCTTTTGACTCTCATTCACTCAGCCAAGCTCATCAATCAGCGCAGGAAGTATTTCGAATAAGTCTCCGACTAACCCATAGTCCGCAATCTCAAAAATCGCCGCATCGGGATCATTATTAATCGCAACGATCACCTTGGAATCTTTCATCCCTGCTAAATGCTGAATAGCCCCTGAAATCCCTATCGCAATGTACAAGTCAGGTGCAACAATCTTCCCGGTTTGACCTACTTGTAAATCATTAGAAACATAACCTGCATCTACCGCGGCCCGTGACGCTCCTATCGCTGCATCCAGTTTATCGGCAAGTTGTTCTACCATGGCAAAATTTTCTTTACTGCCGAGCCCTCGTCCTCCCGAAACCACTACCCGCGCTACTGGCAATTCAGGGCGAACGCTCGCAACCACTTGCTGTGAAACAAATTCAACGAATGGAGATTGATGGGTTATTGCTACCATTTTCACTGGTACAGATCCCTGAGAGTCAGGAAGTTGCTCTGCAACGTCAAACACCGATGCCCGTACCGATATCACTTTAATAAGGTCGTTAGAACGAACCCGAGCTAGTGCATTGCCCGCATAAATTGGCCGAATAACCGTATCTTTCGATTCAATATCTATCACATCAGAAAGCATACCTACATCCAGTAATGCCGCTATCCTTGGCAAGATGTTTTTACCAAACGTAGTCGCAGCAGCGACTATATGACTATAGCCTTCGCTACTATCACGGTGCTCACCAACCATTGCTTCAACCAGCACTGATACATTTTCAGCAATACCGTACTGATAACAGTCGGCATCCGCCACCAACACTGTATGTATCCCTTGTACATCTTGTACTTGGCTAGCAATCGCGGCCAGACTTACCCCAGTAACTAAGATATCTATAGGCTGATCTAACTTTTTCGCTGCACTCACGACTTTTAAGGTGTCATTACTAAGTAATTGCCCATTATGTTCCGCAATAATTAAGGTTTTCATTCAATCACCTTTGCATCATTTCGCAATTTAGTTACTAGTTCTTGCACGGATTCAACACGGATCCCAGATTGACGCTTAGGTGGCACCATAATGTCGATAATTTGCTGCCTTGGTGCTACATCAAGCTCAAATTCGTCAATTGTGATGACGGCTAATGGCTTACGCTTAGCTTTCATAATGTTGGGTAAAGAGGCGTAACGCGGCTCGTTCAATCTCAGATCTGTACTAACAATGGCAGGCAATTGAAGGGATAAAGTTTCAAGGCCACCGTCTATTTCTCGGGTTACCGTTGCGCTTTGTGTGTTTACCACTAATTCTGAAGCAAAAGTGCCTTGAGGGTACCCCGTTAACGCTGACAACATTTGAGGGACTTGGTTATTGTCGGTATCAATAGATTGCTTACCCAATAACGTCAGAGAGGGTTGTTCTTTTTGTACTAACGCATTGAGTAACTTGGCTACGGCGAGAGGTTCCAGTTTATCATCCGTTGCAATATGAATCGCACGATCCGCCCCTAATGCGAGCGCATTACGTAGTTGCTCTTGGCAAGCATTATCACCTATTGATACGACAATAATTTCAGAGGCAATGTCGGCCTCTTTTAAGCGGACGGCTTCTTCAACGGCAATTTCACAAAATGGATTCATGGCCATTTTGACATTGCTCTCTTCAACACCACAGCCATCACTTTTCACCCGAATTTTCACATAAGGATCAATCACACGCTTTATCGCTACTAGCACTTTCACAGTGTCTTCCTTCTTAAAAAAGAAATGTTTTTGAGAGCCTATGCGCGATATTTTGTCTTGTGATATGTGTGGCACATGTGCCTCAAAATGATACTTTGAGCCTAGTTTAATTTACGTTTACGTCAACTGCATCCAGCTGTGCTCAACTACGCTATAGTTAAATTTATACTGTAAATCGCCAGTATAAACGTCTACAAATCCCACGCAGAGGTAGCTTTGATGGAACATGAATGTATGGAGTTTGATGTGGTGATTGTTGGCGCAGGCCCTGCTGGTTTAGCGGCCGCTTGCCAATTAATGTTATTAACAAAACAGCAAAACACCGCTCCGCCTAGTGTCTGTGTGCTTGAAAAAGGTGCAGAAGTTGGCGCTCATATTCTCTCTGGCGCGGTATTTGAAACTCGCGCACTTGACGAGCTTTTTCCTGATTGGGAGCATTCCGATGCCCCTATCGTGACCCAAGTCACCGAAAACTACCTGTATTGGTTAACCAATGCCAATAATCATCTGGTCGTCCCTGAGCACCTCGCGCCTGACAGTATGAATAACGATGGTAACTACATCATTAGCTTGGGCTTACTGTGCCGTTGGTTAGCCAAGCAAGCAGAACAACTTGGTGTGGAAATTTTCCCGGGCTTTGCTGCATCCGATATTTGTTATGACAGCAATAATGCCGTCACGGGTGTAATGACTGCAGATATGGGGCGCGATAAACAAGGCAAACCGAAGGCCACTTTTGAATCTGGTATCGAGCTAAAAGCCAAGTACACGATTTTTGCTGAAGGCAGCCGTGGACACTTAGGAAAGCAGCTTATTACGCATTACCATTTAGACAGCAATAAACCGCCACAGCACTATGCGCTGGGTCTCAAAGAATTATGGAAAATCCCTGCCAAACAACATCAAGAAGGGCTAGTGATCCACGGTACGGGCTTTCCTCTCAGTGAATCGGATACAACAGGGGGGAGTTTCCTTTATCACTTTGAAGGCAATCGTTTAGAAGACCAAAATTCAGAAGAGAAGTATGTCGCCGTTGGCTTAATCGTCGATTTAAATTACCAAAACCCTTATTTGAGCCCCTTCGATGAATTTCAAAAAATGAAACACCACCCTGTCTTTGCCCAGTATTTACATGGCGGGGAACGCATCAGTTATGGCGCAAGAGCTATCACTAAAGGTGGCTTATCATCACTGCCTCGCCAGCAGTTTCATGGTGGATTATTGATTGGTTGCGATGCAGGTACATTGAACTTTGGCAAAATTAAAGGCTGCCACACTGCGATGAAATCTGGCATGCTTGCCGCCCAAGCAATACATGATGAACTCACTGCTGGCTTTACTCATACAGTACCCGGTTACGAACGCTTATTTCATGATTCTTGGCTATACCAAGAGCTTCATCAATCGCGCAATGTTGGTGCTAACATCCATAAGTACGGCCAACTATTCGGAGGCGTGCTCACCAGTATTGAACAAAACTGGTTAAAAGGCCGTGCAACGTGGACGCTACACGACAGCTTGCCTGATCATTTAAGCTTGAAGCCTCTCGCCAAATGTAAGCCTATCGCTTACCCCAAACCAGATGGCATGTTGAGCTTCGACAAAGCCTCATCGTTATATTTATCGGGCACTCAACATGAAGACAATCAACCCTGCCATTTGGTATTAAGTGATCCTATGCTACCTATCACTTCTCATTTAGCTGAAAACGGGGAACCCAGCCAGTATTACTGCCCCGCTGGCGTATATGAAATCGTCGAGGACGCAGGCCAACAGCGTCTAGTGATCAACGCTGCTAACTGCCTTCACTGTAAAACCTGTGATATCAAAGATCCTTCGCAAAACATTACTTGGCGCCCACCAGAGGGCGGTGGCGGACCTAATTATCCGAATATGTAACCCGTATTCTACTGGCAATAAAGCAAACAACGAATGACGCAGAAAGAACATTGAGAGTGCCGATTATTGGCACTCTTCATTAATCCAATCAACATAACCTTTTAAACCGCGACTAATTGGCAATTGGATAATTTCAGGCGTTTCATAGTCATGTAATTTTACAATTTCGGCTTCCACCGCGTCATAAAGTGAAACTTTGGTTTTTATCATCATCTGCTTTTCAGCATCGCAGTTCACTTCACCTTTCCAGTGATAGTAGCTTTCAATGGCTTGCACTTGGATACACGCCGCTAACCGCTGTTCAATCAAAGCATCAATAATACGTTTGCCCACTTTTTCGTCTGAGAACGTAGTCATCACTACACAGCACTGCTCGGTCATTTTTTTCTCTCTGTTGTATTCATTAAGAGTGAGTATATCGCTCTTTCTCTTTCTCTTTCTCTAAAGTAGAACCTTGTTATTTTAATCGCGATCAAAAAGGGAGCACCAAGCTCCCTTACTTATCATTTACCCGTTAATTGCTATTCAGCACACTTAGAGACCATGATTTGACGCGGGCTGCCTTGATCGCTAAATTTCAAACTCCACACATAGCGACCCGCCACTGGGAGCGTGACTGCGGTATCTTTACCGTAGCCGCCAAACTGTAGGGTTTTCTCTTGCCCAGGCTTTAGCTCTAAACCCTCAGCTGTGTATTGTGGCGACCAATCTTTAGTCGCGTACTGCATACGATAAGCCCCCGCCACTTCATCCACCACCACTTGGTAAGTGTTGTCACCTTTATAGCTGTAAGCACGGTTTTCTTTATGTTTCCAGCCAGAATCTGCAAAATCACCCACCACATACATGGTTTCCGTCTTAGGACCAGCCTCTGCTACTGTTGGGTTATCACACTGCGCCATAAAGCCTTTTCCCGTTAGCACAGCGGCAGTTGTTTCAACTTTTACCCCTGCATTGGAGGTTTTTTCTATCTCAAGAAAACGGGCTTGGAAACCTGATAGTGGGATCTGATACTCTCCGTTCACAGGCGTAAAACGGGCTTGGGTTTGCAAGTCAACCAAAGCGCCTTCCGATGCAATATCAGTCGCTTTAAGGGTTAACACATTTGCTTTCGCTTGAGTGCTCACCATGTAAAGTAAGGCGTCTTCACCTTTCTGCTTATGATCAACATACACAGCGTCTGTCGCTAATACCGAAGTACGCTTACCATGCACTATTGCAGGGTGCTGCTCGCGAAGTGTCATTAACGAAGCAACATAATCTCGCAGTTCAGTCTGTTGTTGGTTTAATTGCACCGTTACACCGTCAATTTTGGCACTACTACGCGCCACATGATCATCACAGTAACCTTGCAGCGCACAAATATCACTGCTGGCTTTATCCGCAAAGTTAGGGACTTCATCACCCACTTCTTCACCGTAATACAAGGTGATCGGGCCGTTATACGCCCCTAAGAAAGAAAGTGCAGCACGATGACGCGCCCAGTATTCTGCCTGATCAGGCTTAGCGATGTTGCCCCGTTGTAATAAATCACCAAAGCGGACGAGATCATGATTGCCCAGCATCAGGTTAGGCTTTGCATGTGGCGGGTATAAATCGTGTAGCTTCATGCCTTCAGCTAACCATTCACCGCCTTTAGCGCCATTGCTGTTTTCATTAACCGCGAACGTTTCTACAACGCGATAACGTACAGGGAAATCAAACGCCGAGCATAGAGCAGGATCTTTTTCTGGACCGTAACCTGTACGAGTAATGTAGTTTTCGTTGTTCCAAATCTCAGCAACCATATAGCCTAATGGATGCACAGTGTCACCCTCAGCATTTTGATAGGTTACCGACTGCGAAGCTTGATCAACGCTTTTACGCAGTGCCTTCCAAGCTGGTAGTGGCACTTGGTACGCTTGGTCTAACCGCCATCCATCTATCTTGAGTTCTTTAACCCAGTAAGACGCGACTTCCTGGTAAAAAGCGAGGCTTTCTGGGTAATCGACAGGATTACTGTCACCAGCGGGAAGGCGGCCTTGCGGCGATGGCACGACATTGTCTTTATGGTGACCAAATACACCATCAAGGAACACATACATGCCTTTCGCATGCGCTGCTTCAACTAATTCACGCGCTTTATCCATATCGCCAAAACGTGGATCAATACTAAAGTAGTCACTGGTAAAATAGCCTGTCGCATCTAAACGATCAGCCCAATGGTTTTGTCCTTCATCGGGAATGGAATTGAAAATTGGCGTTAACCAAATAGCGTTCATACCAAGCGATTGAATATAGTCGAGTGAATCAATCACACCTTGTAAATCACCTTTATGGTGGCTGGTGCCGTAACCCGTACCGTGTCCGATACTGTCATCGCCATTTACAAAACTTTCGACCATCACTTGATAAATACGTAAATCTTGCGATTGCTCAACCATAGGTACTGCGCATTCATAGGATTCGCTAAGATAACCTAACGCTTCATTATTTTGTGTGCTTTGGCAGCCAGCAAGAGCACTAGCAACCATGATCGCTAACGTTGTTTTTCCTATCCTTTTATTCACGATGAAGTCCTTCAATAAATTATTACTTATTATTGTTTGTCTTATATTTAGATAATTTCATCGTTATTATTAGCGATATGAATATGTATTACCCCATCCTTATAGCACTTTATTGCAGGCGTAGAACCAAGGCTGAGAGATCAAGGTCACATTCAGTACAGCTATAATTCTAATCGCTGTTTTTATTAGACTTTCACATATCGTTCAGCCTGATTTTTATTCCTATTACTCCTGATCTTTCATCGTTCTACCGAGGGATCTATACTTAACGAATAATCGGCATCCAGTGGCATTTTTGGCACACTTTGTTCCGCTTCTTTCTGTGCTCTTTTTTGCTTCTGTTCAATCTTCGCCAATAACAATAACGGCAAAATTATCAAACCCGCTCCAATAAGCATTTCAATTTCAGGAATTTCACCAAACCACACAATGCCAACTAAGACAGCCCCTAATAAGCCACTGTATTCTGCACTCGCAATTTTATTACTTTCAACCGAACGATAAGCAACAACGCAGGTTGCAGCGTAAATCAGAATGAAAAAGCTTGAGCCCGCCGCTGTTAGTAATGGTGCCCAATTCCATGTTTCACCCTCCCACAAAGCTAGCCCGAGAGATGCAGGCATACCGACCGCATTGGTTAGCAATAATGTCTGCGCAACAGTTTGGTTAGTAGGTAACTTACGTATCAGCAAGTTATTTCCAGCCAAGGTTAGCGCAACGACCAGTGCTGAAATTGCAGCCCAATCAATGTGTGTTGGGCGAATAACCACCAGCACCCCAATAAAACCCACCACACCAGTTATGACAGAGTGCTTGCTCAGCTTTTCACGGAAGAAAACGAATGCTAGCGGCAACATAATAAGCGGGGCTGCATAAAAAATGGCATTTGCTGTCGCCAGCGGCATTGAATTAATGGCAAAAACCATAAAAACAGCACCAAAAAGCCAAATATGGCCGCGAAGCGCATGCCATTTCAGCCCACGGCTGAATTCAGAAAAAGAGCTTTTGGCGCAAAATGGCAATAAGATAATCACCGCCGTTAGCTGCCGGAAAAAGACAAACTGAAACACAGCGACACCATCATCAAGCGTTTTAATTAGCGCATCTGAAAATACCGCAATTAAATTACCAACAATCAGGAGTATCATCGCATAACCGACACTTTTATTAGACATTGAACACACTCTTAAACCCTGTGAAAATTTTATGCAGCGTATTCAATCTCCAAAATGAAGTATAATGATAAATATTACTTTAGTATGAGCTATTTCGATAATGAAGCTTCCACCACTCCGTGCTGTTCACTGCTTTGAAGCCGTCGCCCGCCATAATAGCTTTTCGCAAGCTGCTGAAGTGCTCAATGTCACTCAAAGTGCCGTGAGTCATCAGGTGAAATTACTGGAAGATTATTTAGGAAAACCGCTGTTTATTCGCCAAGGCAGGCTGCTTTCTCTCAGTGAGGACGGTAAGCACTATTACAATACGATCAGCGATGCGTTGCAAGATATCGCGTATGCCAGCCAAGTAATAAAAGAAGGTAAAAAAGGGCAATTACGGCTCGCAATGTACAGCACCTTAGCGGTTAAATGGCTTATCCCTCGTCTTGATAAACTTAGGCAAGAATACCCTGAGATCAATCTATCTTTAACCATGGTTGCGGACGAACCCGACTTTAACGATCAGACTGCCGATTGCTTTATTACTTGTAAGCCCCCCAAAGCCAAATACACCAGTGATCTCCTTTATAATGAACGACTATACCCAGTATGTAGTAAGCAACTATGGGAAAAAATCAAAGATCAACCTATGCCTGATGCACTGTGGCATTTCCCGCTTTTATCTGTTAAATCCGTACTTCCAGCAGGTAAAGAAGGTGATGATTGGCGTACATGGTGCCAGTTAGGGCACTTTCAATTACCTAACCATGCTCAAATGCACTATTTTAGTCATTTACTACTCTCAGCAGAGGCTGCGCGTTACAACCAAGGAATCGCGCTATTAAACCACTACTTTATGACAGAAGAAGAACATCAGCACGAACTGGTACGTATTCCACTCCATGATCTTCCGACTGGGGATAGTTTCTATTTCACTTATAAAGAAAGCAGTGTCGATCAGCCAGATATACGTAAACTCGGAGCGTGGCTACGACGTCAATGTGATGAAATGGAACCGCATTAGTTTCATTGTGGCTATTTATATATTAGTAAAACAACTTCCACCACTTGAAATATTATTCACAGAATCACAATAAATAATCCAATCACCTACACGAGATCACAGGAAAGGTAATAAATGGCAAAAAGAGGTTTTATAGCAAACGTTATAACATAAATCGCGATACTAAGTTGATTCTGACAAGAGTGAGAGAAGGTACAACACCATTAGCAATAAAGCGACGACGGGGTTATTGCGCTTTTGTATTTTGTTGCAACTTCGCACTCGAAACCAACAGACTTTTGTGGCACATTAACGCCAAAGTACGAGGAGTTATCATGGATAAACTATTTACAGTATTAAACAAGATTGCCGCCTTCATGGCGATGATCATGTTTGTGATTGGCGGTGGAATGGCGCTATACGTCGCTTTCTATGGGCCATAGTTAGACTGTGGGTCTACAACCTGATTAAAGGAAACAATGTGAATTTTCTTGATCGTCTAAACATTTATTTTTATCACAAAGACAGAAATAAAAAGTGGCCAGACAATCCGCCAAAAATTCTTGGCTGGCGAGATGAAGAGTCGCAACTTTCACGCTTTCGTATCATAGCAAAACAACACGACTTCAATCATAAAAGCGTGCTCGATTTAGGATGCGGCTACGGTGACTTTAAACCCTTTATTGATCAGCACTACGATATTGCGTATTACACTGGCATCGACCAGCATAAAGCTTTCATAAAAGAAGCGAAGAAACGCCAACTAACGGCAAGTGAATTCGTTAACGCAGACTTTGCCCGAGATACTTTGCCAAAGCACGACATAGTGATTGCTTCAGGCTCACTAAACTACCATAGCAGTGACTCAAATTATCTCGTCAATATGATCAGTAAAATGTACCAAACCGCGAATGATGCCGTGATCTTTAACCTTCTCAATGCAAAAACATTTCCTGAAGATACCCTGTTAAAAAGTTATCACGCCGATCAGGTCCTCGCTTATTGCCGCAGCTTATCAAGCGACAGTTATATCGAGGATCAATATTCCACTGACGACTTCACTGTGGTATTAAAAAAACCACAAATAATTCAAAAAGATAAATAAGTCAGATCAAAAAAGGATTGGCATTACGGCCAATCCTTCTTGGTATAAAACTGCTATTTTTATTTATCAATCAATTACTCATACTCTGACGCATAGGTTTCTTCATAAGTGTGAGAGTAAAGCTCGAACAAGTTACCAAACGGGTCTTCTAGGTAAACCATCTTAGCTTGCTTGTTATCATCTTCAGGGTGGTAGCGCATAATGTCCATGCGTACTTTACCGCCAAATTCTTCCGTACGTGCAATCACGCCATCAAAATCATCGGTTTGCAGACAGAAATGGAAAATACCGATTCGAGAAAAATCAACCTCGTGTCGCTCTTGGCGATCTTTCATTTCAAACAGCTCAACACCAATACCATCGGTTGTGACTAAATGCGCAATGTTGAAACCTTTAAACCCTTCACCAAAAACAGCGATACACATGCGGCCGATTGCTGTCTCACGTTCTTCTTCAACTTTGGTATTGCCCATCACGACTTTTAGACCCAGCGCGTTAGTATAAAACTCAACGGCTTTATCCATATTACCCACCATGATGCCTACGTGATTCATTTTCATAACTAACTCCAGATGCAATATTCGGTTCGTGTTTTGTTTCGATGGAATGAGTATATGAAAGAGCGCTGATTAGTTGAAATTATCAAAAATAATTAAAATGATAACCAATTGTTATTACTTCGCACGCAAGTAAATCAACTGCACAGCTATACAGCCATAGCTAGCTGTTCACTC
Organism: Photobacterium kagoshimensis; assembly: GCF_050337045.1. Classification (NCBI taxonomy): domain Bacteria; kingdom Pseudomonadati; phylum Pseudomonadota; class Gammaproteobacteria; order Vibrionales; family Vibrionaceae; genus Photobacterium; species Photobacterium kagoshimensis. Next base: position 213,039 of record NZ_JAKJSO010000010.1, read on the forward strand.
ATATGAGCCCAGTCGAGTTCAACTTGCTTCGAATCCCCCCGATTACGAGACGTCTGGCCATGAAAACCTGTATGTGCCTGCGCATACACATAGCAGCATTGACCACTCTCTAATGCAATAGCAAACGGGCTCTGAATTGCAAGACCTAACCGTTTGTAGCGTGCTCCACCGTTCGCAACAGAAAGCGCATTAAACACATTAAGTCCTAAGCAAATTACTACTTGAGGCGCGACAATATTAACTTGGGGTAAAGCATAACGCTTGGCGCTGTCGACTAAACCTTGCCATGTCATAGCAGCTGATAATGAACCACTTTTAATATAAGGGTAAAGATTAGTCGCAAAAGTATCCTCCAATCGAAGACTAAAGTGACGAGCAAGAAGTGCAGTTAATTGCCGAGACGTTGGTAATTTCGTATCTAGTCCTAACGCAACTAATTCAGGCTTAAACGCTTTCGATAAGTATTCGCTTGATGCCCAGTCTTGCAGTAGCACCATAACCGTCGCATTCAAATTAGATGCTGATTTAGTATAAGGCGACACCCACTCGGTATCGTATGCACCACAATAAAAATCAGCGATAGAATTAACGTTTTCAGGTGTATTTTCTCTTCGTTTTTGGGCTAGCTCAGTAAGACGCTGACGTTTATGTCCATATTTCAACGCTGTCACAATAGTATTTTCTACAAGAGTCATCTTTATTCCAACAATCTATTGCGCGTCAACATCACTGAACCTCTATTACACGGATCAGTAACCTATTCGGCCGCAAGTTCTTTAACTAAAAAATCCAACCACGCTCTAATATGGGGTTTGGGGTATTCCATGCCTTTGTAAACGGCAAAAATTTCACCACTATCATGCTCAGACGATCTCGCCGTCCAGTTAGGTAAGACTTCTACCAACTGCTGAGATTTCAAATAAGGTTCCACCATCCATGTCGACAGCAGTAATACACCCGATCCGCATAATGCAGCACTGAGTAATGGCGAGCCCCCTCTCGACGCTAAATTGCCGCTAACGGGAATGCGCCGCTGCTCTGTATCATTAGAAAAGTAGAAATAATTGCGTTGACGCGCATGGCTAATTAACAAACAGTTATGTTGCTGTATATCTTCAGGCTGTTTAATTTCAGGATGAGCGGCAAGATATTCAGGCGTTGCCACCAAAGACGTTAGATTTGGCATTAACTTACGCGCTTTTAAATTACTGTCTTGTGGTGTACCAATGCGAATAGCGATATCAATGTTCTCGCTGTGCAAATCAACCATATGGTTATCTAAGTCGATCTCCACCGTCACTTGTGGATACTTAGCTAAAAAGCGAGGTAATAGAGGGGCGAGCACCAAATTACCAAAACTTTCAAACACTGAAATACGCAGCATACCTTGCGGCTCAGCGCGGTCACCTTTCATCTCTGAAATTAACTTATTGGCATCAAACAATATTTTTATCGACTCTTGATAAAAATACTCACCTTCTTCGGTTAAAGACACGCTACGCGTACTACGTCTAAAGAGTGTTGATTGCAGCCTATGTTCCAAGTTATCTATTGCCCGAGAGACAGAAGAAGGTGCCATGTTAAGTGCCTGTCCTGCTTTTGAAAAGCTGCCAGATTCGACAACCTGCGCTAATATTCTAATTTGATTTAACATTTTCCACCTTTGCGAATTACGCAAAACTTATTTAGGTTCAAGAGGCATTCTGCACTCAGGTATTTTAGCGCACAATTCATCTTGTCGATAAGACGAACCAGCTTATAAATCAACTCTATAAAGAAATTATATTAAAGGTAACATTATGAATAACCGTATCGCTATCGCAGAAGTTCAACCTAAAGCACTAACCGCTATGCTAGGTCTAGAAGGTTACCTTGCTACTACCGAATTAACGGCTGCATTAAAAGAGTTAATCAAACTAAGAGCCTCAATGATTAACCAATGCGCATATTGTATTGAAATGCACACAAAAGCGGCATTAGAGCTAGGTGTGGAACAACAAAAGATTTTTGCGCTTTCTGCATGGAAAGAATCACCACGTTTTGACGAGAAAGAACAAGCCCTACTGCAATTAGTTGATGAAATGACACTCATTCATCAAGCCGGTGTGTCAGATACGACTTACCAAGCTTGTATTGAACACTTTGGTGAGCAACAAACAGCAGAAGCAATGATGCAAACCATCACAATCAATGCATGGAATCGCTTTGCGCTTGCGACAAAAATGCATCACTAATTCTAAAATACACAGTTAGAAGGCATCATTATGAAAATATCTCTTTGCTTGCATACAGAAAGAACCAAAGTAGATACTCGCTACGAGGAAGCTTATCAAGGATTCATACAACTTTGTAAGCAAGGAGATCAAAGTGGTTTTTACACCATTTGGACAGGTGAACATCACGCCATGGATTTTGCTATTTCACCTAACCCTTTACTTACCATTGCCGCACTGTCGGATCAGATCCAGCACGCACGTTTAGGCACTGCCACTATTGTAACCCCATTCTGGCACCCTATTCGCTTAGCAGGCGAAATTGCGTTTACGAACCAAGTCACTAATGGTCGTTTAGAGGTAGGACTGTCCAAAGGGGCATTTCAATATGAATATGATCGGCTGACCAGTGGCATCACTCATCCACAAGCGGGCGAAATGTTACGCGAACACGTAATTGCCGTGCGCAATTTATGGAAGGGAAATTACGCCCATAGCGGAGAACATTGGCAGTTCCCCGTCACATCGGTTACACCGCAGGTTTCAAGCAAGGATCAGCCGCCAATTTGGATTGCAGCACAAAGCCCAGAAACTGTCGCTTTTGCTATCGAACATGAGTGCCATGTACAAATGACACCACTATGGCTGGGTATCGATAAAGTAAAAGACAGTATTGCCATCTTTAATCATGCAGCTAAAAACGCTAAATATGACGCAAAATTAATGCTTCTTCAGCACGCTTACATCGTAGAAAACGAGCAGGAAAAAGCGCAGATGCTTGAGCATTTTAGTCATTATTACAGTGAGTTTTCTGCTTGGTTCAATCAAGCAAACACCGTCTCAAATGGAAGGCTGCAGGGTGAGGTTGTTGTACCTGCTGGTTTTTCACCAGCAGATTTAGCAAAAAACTTACTTATCGGAACAGCTGATGAAGTATTAGAAATACTGAAAACATATCAGGCCCTCGGTGTTAGCGAATTTGCACTTTGGCTTGCCAATGGATTAAGCCATGAGCAAAACAAGCGTTGTTTAGACGCTTTTACACAAGATATTTTGCCCGAGTTTAAATAGCGCATTAGTCAGTCACACAGCTTTCAGGAAATTAATAATGAATACAGTGGAGATGTTAGGGTACGCAGCATCGATAATGATTGCTCTATCGCTAACAATGAAAAATATCGTGAAACTACGTGTTCTCAATTTTATTGGTTGCATGCTTTTCACTACCTATGCGTTGCTGATTAACGCATGGCCTGTCGCGGTAACCAATGGTTTTATCGCCTGTGTTAATGTTTACTTTCTTCTAAAAATACATAGTGAAAAGTCAAACCGTCACAGTCCATTGCATAGCAGCAAAGTATAACCAAAGCGCGATTTATGAGAAACGGCCTAGAGGATAAGTCCTTTAGGCCGTTTTCTGAATTGCACTATTATATAGTTGCGCTGTTATATAGTTGCACTGTTATATAATTGTGCTGTCATGCCAACCTAACTGTGTTAGTTCACTACAAGCTTACATTCGCATACCGCCATCCACTTCAATAACACGGCCGGTTAGATAATCATTTTCAAGAATGAATTTAACGGTATGGGCAATCTCAGCCACGTCACCAATTCGCCCTAATGGCACCATTTTCTCAAGCCGTTCTATGGCTTCTGGTTTGAGCTGCTCCGCCATGGCTGTTTTGATAACTCCTGGCGCAATGGCCGCTGCGCGGATCCCGTATCGGCTTAGCTCTTTCGCCCAACATACCGCCATAGTCGCTACTGCTGCTTTTGAGGCCGCATAGTTAGTTTGACCAATATTCCCCGCCCGTGCCACACTCGAAATATTAATGATCACCCCTTGGCGATCCGTCTCTATCATTTTCGCTGCCGCCTCACGACCACACAGGAAAGTGCCATTTACATTCACATTCATCACTGTCGTGAACTGCTCTAATGACATCTTCGACAAGATACCTTCTTTTTGCTTAACCAGTAGCCCATCTCTGAGTACACCTGCATTGTTGATTAAGCCATCAAGCTGGCCAAAATCTTCAACAATATTGCTAAATGCGCTCTCAACATCAGTTTCATTGGTCACATCTGTTTTGTAAATCATGGCGCGAGCACTAAGCATGTGGCATTGATCTTGGGTCTGCCTAAGGGCTTCTTCATTCACATCAATTAGAGCGAGATCAGCCCCTAATTGCGCCAAAGTGATTGCCATCATTTGACCTAATCCTTGTCCTGCCCCCGTTATCGCAATTACGCTCTCTTTAATCTCCATGGGCGAAAATCCTTATCACTATTTCTTTGAATACATTTTAAAAATACTCGAAAAGTCTAGTGCTTCATTTCCTCTCGCATTGTGAAACGCGTATAAATTTCGGGCTAAACTGCCCATAGGGATCGCACTTTGGCTTTTTAAAGCAGCATCAGCCCCTAACCCTAAGTCTTTTAACATCAGCTTACTCATGAAACCGGGCTGATATTGGTTGCTAGCGGGTACGTTTGGCATAACACCAGGGCAAGGGTTATAGAGCTCTAATGCCCAGTTACGCCCTGAACTTTGTAGCATGATATCGGACAACACTTTAGGATCGAGGCCGTTGTCGATACCCAGACTAAGCGCTTCACAAGCACCAGCCATTTGTATTGCTAGCATCAGGTTATTACAAACTTTGGCCATTTGACCATCCCCAGCCTGTCCAGCATGGAAGATGTTCTTACCCACATGTTGGAGCACTTGCTGAGCTTGCTGAAAACCTATGCTTGAGCCACCGACAATAAACGTCAGGGTGCCCGCTTCTGCCCCAGCAACACCTCCAGAAACAGGTGCATCAACAAACTCTAACGCTTTATTGTGGGCTTCATTGGCAACTAATCGTGCTGAGTCAGGATCTATGGTTGAAGAATCAATCAAAAAAGTATTCGCACTGACCATGTTAAGTAAGCCAATACCGCCATGATGATCACCCAAATAGACAGCGCGTACGTGTTCGCCCGCAGGTAGCATGGTGATGACAGTATCGACGCCCTTTACAGCATCTTCCAATGAATGGGCAACAACCGCACCCAGAGGTGCTAATGCTTTCGCAGCAGTCTCATTAATATCAAACACTCGCACTGAGCAGCCTGCCTTGAGTAAGTTTTTCACCATAGGTGAACCCATGTTACCAAGACCAATAAATGCAATCGTGTTCATTATGACTCCTATTCTTTATAGGGGGTTCGCTAATACATACGTGGGCTATTTGGGGTAATCCATTTCCTTTTACTCAGTCAAAAGCCATTGCCAGTTAAGCCAGCTAATGGATGACTCTCTTCTGGCCATAACGACGTAAATAGCGTGTCGATAATACTGCTATCCACTTGCTCTACCGTAGGAAATAACCATTTAGGATCGCCTGTTTTGTCGATTAAGCGTGCACGGACACCTTCTTGAAATTCCCCCAATTCGCCACAACGAACCGATAAGCTCAGCTCCAACTGAAAGCAATCTGCGAGATCAAGATCGGAATATAGGGTGACTTGGCGAAAACAGATATGTGCCGATATAGGACTGCCAGCGGCCATGGTCGCTTTAGCCTTTTCCATCCATTTATCGTTAGCGATTAATGCATGAATATTGCTTGTGATCTGATTAAGATCATTACCCATACAAGCGGTTTGGATCTGATCGAAATAAGGCGCTAATTGCTTAGCTGGAAGTACGAGATCTGTTTGCGCAGCCACACTCAAATTCACCAACGCTTGATCCACCAGCAAGTAAGGATTATCACTGGCTTGCCAAGGAAGTTGAACCAGCTCGTCCAACAACTGATCTTTATGATCAGCGGGAATAATATGTTCAGCAATATTGAGTGCCAGCGCGTCAGGTGCATTTATCACCGCGCCTGTCAGCCCTAGGAAAAGCCCGATCCCCTGCGGTAATTGATTTAAAAACCAAGTTCCCCCAACATCTGGGTATAAGCCGATTGTGATTTCAGGCATCGCGAGTTTAGATCGCTCAGTGAGTACACGGTGACTCGCGCCCACATACAGGCCTATCCCACCGCCCATGACAATACCGTCACCCCAAGCAATAATAGGCTTACTATAGGTGTGGATCAGATAATCGCACTGGTACTCTAACGTGAAGTAGCGCGTCAGGAACTCGGACGCCTGACAGTTCGGGTTATCTTCCGACATTTCATCTTCAGACATTGCATGATACATCGCTCTTACATCGCCCCCCGCGCAAAATGCCTTTTCGCCTGCCCCACACAGTACTACGCAGCTAACCATGTCATCGCGTTGCCATTGCAACAGTTGCTGATAAAGTAAGTTGATCATTTCAAAGCTTAATGCATTTAACGATGCTTGATTATCGAGCTCTGCCACCCCAATCAGATGACCACTTCTCGATACAAGCAGTTGAAAGTTAACTGTGCCCGTCATCGCTATCCCTCACGTTTATCTGATACTTGATAGTGTTCTCGTTATCCGTTATTGATTCTTCCATTGCGGCGAGCGTTTTTCTAAAAAGGCTTGAACACCTTCTTGCTGATCTTCGGTATCAAATAAGCGTACAAACAACTCACGCTCTTTCATTAATCCATGGTGATGTGATTGTGATCGGCAATTTTGAATCAATGTCTTACAAGCTGTTACCGATGATGGCGACTGATTCCCCACCGAGTTTGCCAGTGCTAATGCCACCGCCACACTTTCGCCAGTTTCAACCACCTCTTCGACCAGTTTAATGGTTAATGCTTGCTCGGCACTTATCTGCTCACCGCACAAAATAATACGCTTCGCCCAGCCCTCACCCACCAGCCATGTCAGATTTTGCGTCCCCCCCGCGCAAGGTAATAGTCCAACCTTGGCTTCGGGTAATGCCATTACCGCTTGCTTCTCAGCAATGCGAATATCACACGCAAGTGCCACTTCTAAACCACCGCCCATCGCGTAACCATTAATGGCGGCAATAGAGACCCCTCGAAATGCCGAGAGTGTTTCAAATGCTTCGCCAAACAACCTTGCCATATCAAGCGCTATCGCTTTATCACCGTCAGCAAACAGTTTTAAGTCTGCCCCCGCTGAAAAAAACTTGTCGCCTTCACCTGTGATCACACAGGCATAGATATTTTTATCCGCATTGAGCGATTCAATGATCTGCTTGAGTTGAGCCAAGCTATCAACCGCCCAAGTATTGGCTGGCGGATTATTCATTGTTAGTAGAGCAACATGCCCATGCTGTTCAACCTTTATCACACGACTGTTTTGCTGTGATTGAGATTCGGGTTTCATTATTATCCCCTCCGCTGCCCCTGACTCTTAATGCTTAGTTCTGGATCCGACTAAAGCAAGTCAACACCTTCACTTAACACCCTGCGAGCGATGATCAAGCGCATGATTTCATTGGTACCTTCTAAGATCTGATGCACGCGAACATCGCGGCAATAACGTTCAAGCGGGTATTCTTGAATATAGCCATAACCACCAAAGATCTGTAAGGCTTGATCGCATACCTTAAAACCCACATCGGTCGCATAGCGTTTTGCCATGGCGCAATAAGCGGTTGCTTCTGGATCGGCTTGATCCAATTTAAAAGCCGCGTAACGCACCAACTGTCTGGCCGCAACCAACTCGGTTGCCATATCGGCTAATTTGAATTGCAGCCCTTGAAATTGAGATAACGAACGACCAAATTGCTTTCGCTCACTCATGTATTGCTTCGCCTGATTCAAGGCCTGCTGAGCAGTCCCAATCGAGCATGACGCGATATTGATCCGTCCGCCATCAAGCCCTTTCATTGCAAAGGTAAACCCCTCACCTTCTTTACCTAATAAGGCAGAGGCTGGCACTTTTACCTTATCGAAAGTAACCGAGCGTGTCGGCTGACTATGCCAGCCCATCTTGGGCTCTTTTCTGCCATAGCTGATCCCATCGGCATGCGCATCCACCACAAAAGCTGAAATGCCTTTCGCTCCTGCTTCCCCTGTTCGTGCCATCACCACCAATACATCAGTATCACCCGCACCTGAAATAAAGGCTTTCGCGCCATTTAGCACATAACCATCACCTTGCTTAGTGGCGCTAGTCGCTAATGCCGCTGCATCTGAGCCAGCGTTCGCTTCGGTTAAGCAATACGAGCCAAGGTGTTCACCCGTGACTAGCTGTGGGCAATACTGAGATTTCGCCTCCTCGGTACCAAAACTCGCGATCATCCATGTCACCATATTATGGATCGTCATAAAGGCCGTGGTAGAAGTACACCCCATCGCAAGCTGCTCAAAAATAATAGAGGCATCAAGTCGATTTAAGCCCATACCACCGCTTATTTCTGGCGTATAGAGGCTCATAAACCCCATGTCACCCGCGGCTTTCAGGACATTTTTGGGGAAAATACTGTGCTGATCCCATTCCGCCGCCATGGGCAACAACTCTTGATTCGAAAACTGTTGCGCGGTTTCAGCGAACGCACCTTGGTCATCGGAAAGATCAAAGTTCATGGTAACTCCTCACTTCATCTGACGTAGATCGAGTAACGGCAACGCGCTCTATCGCAACTGAATCGTCATGTTCAACGCTGCTGGAATATCATCATCAAACCAGCGGGCGGTAACCGTTTTGGTTTCGGTATAAAAGCGTACAGCTTGCTTACCATAAGCATGCAAATCACCGTAGAAACTGCCACGCCAACCCGTGAATGAAAAGAAAGGCAGTGGCACAGGAATAGGCACATTGATTCCCACTTGTCCCACTTGAATATGGTGCTGGTATTTACGTGCCGCCGCGCCACAGGCAGTAAAGATTGACGTACCATTGCCGTAAGGGTTTGCGTTCACTAAGGCTATGGCGTCTTCCAAGCTATCAACAGTCATGCACAATAAAACAGGGCCAAAAATTTCTTGCTGATAAATCGCCATGTCCGTCGTTACACCACTAAATAGGGTCGGTGCGAGCCAATTTCCTTGTTCAAACCCGTCGACGCTATAATCACGCCCATCAAGTTCACAAATCGCTCCCTGCTGCTTGCCTTGCTCGATAAGGTTAACAACGCGCAACTTTGCAGCCTCACTGATCAAAGGCCCATAGGCGGCGGATTCATCATCCCATACGCCAGGGGTGACTTTTGCCATCGCCGCTTTTAGATCCGGTAACCAACTATTGGCCTCACCAACAAACACAGCGACAGAAATCGCCATACAACGCTGCCCTGCCGCCCCGACCGATGCCCCAACCAAGTTATTAATGACTTGTTCTTTATTGGCATCAGGCATCACAACCATGTGATTTTTAGCCCCAGCAAACGCTTGTACCCGCTTAAAGTAGGTCGTAGCCGTTTGGTAGATATATTGCGCCACAGGCACTGATCCAACAAAAGACACAGTTTTAATATCAGGATGGGCGAGCAGCTGATCAACTTGATCTTTTTGACCATGAACAACTTGCAGCACACCTTTAGGCGCCCCCGCTTGCTCAAAAAGTTCAGCTAATCGCATCGCTGTGAGCGGCACTTGTTCCGACGGCTTCAACACAAAGGTATTACCGCACGCGATCGCCATTGGAAACATCCACAATGGGATCATGGCTGGAAAATTAAAAGGCGTAATACCACTGCACACCCCTAACGGTTGGATGAGTGAATAACTGTCGATATCCGTAGCAACATTCTCTACCGTTTCGCCCATCATGAGACTTGCAACATTGGCGGCTTGCTCGACGACCTCTATCCCGCGCCACACATCCCCTTTCGCATCTACCGTGGTTTTTCCCGTTTCAAATGAAAGCAAATTCGCAAGCTCATCATGATGAGTTTTGAGTAAATGTTGATAATTGAGCATTAATCGCGCCCGTTCAGGCGTCGCAACTTCTTTCCACTCAAGAAATGCAGCTTGAGCATGGGCTATTGCGCGATCAATTTCAGCTTCGGTAGCACAAGGGAGTTGAGCGATAACGTCATTGGTCGCAGGGTTGGTGACATCAATCCATTGTTTGGATTCAGATTGATGAAATTCGCCTTCAATATAAAGGGGGACTAACTGAACCATAGTTATTTCCTCGCTGGAACCTCAATTGCGATCGCCGTTGCTTCACCACCGCCAATACACAATGAAGCTATGCCATAAACCGCACGGTTTTCACCTTGGTTGATTAAGGTCTGTTGGTATTGTTTTAACGCATAAATTAACGATACAAGAATACGTGCACCACTCGCGCCAATTGGGTGTCCTAACGCGCAAGCGCCGCCATTCACATTCACTTTATCGGCACTGATCCTAAGCTTGTCGATTGCAATTTGAGTCACCACAGCAAACGCTTCATTGATCTCCCAGCGATCGATTTGATCAACCGACCACCCCAGCTTTTCCAATAACTGCTGACAGGCAAAAGCAGGCGCTATCGTAAATTCATTTGGCGATCGGGCATGGCTCGCATGGCCGTGCATAAGAGCAAGCTCATGGTAGTGCTGCTGATGCGCGGTCTCTGTATCCATTAAGATCAAGGCGGCTGCGCCATCTGATATCGCGCTGGAATTAGCCGCCGTCAGTGTGCCTTGCTTGGCAAACACTGGCTTGAGTTGCGCGATTTTGTCGAATTTGATTTCACTTGGGTGTTCATCGTCCGCGACTATGTGAGGCTGGTGCGCATCGGGCATGACGATTGGGACAATTTCATCCATGAACATGCCATTACCTTGAGCCACAAGCGCGCGCTTAGCTGAACGTATTGCCCACTCATCCATTTGCTGGCGGGTAAAGCCATAATCATCCGCGGTCTGCTGCCCATAAACGCCCATCAAATGTCCTTCGAACGCATCTTGTAATCCATCGAAAAAAAGATGGTCGAGGCTCGTTTGATGACCAAGCCTAAAACCTTTACGGGCATTTTGTAGCAGGTATGGCGCATTGGTCATGCTTTCCATTCCCCCAGCGACAATACAGTGGCAATTGCCTAACAAGATCTGATCGAACGCCAGCATGACTGTTTTCATGCCAGAGCCGCACACTTTATTAATCGTAGTCGCGGGTATCGCATTTGAAAGACCGGCATTTAATGCCGCCTGACGAGCAGGGGCTTGCCCACACCCAGCGGTCAATACGCAGCCCATCAGCACTTCATCAATAGATAGCTCGTCATCTTGCTGATCATTAGGTATGTCATTAACAGGAGCATCACCCCTAGCACTTGCTAGTGACTTATCAGCGAGGGCCTGCTCAACCGCAGCCGCTATTGCCCAGCCGCCCAATTCAGAGGCAGACAATGCACTTAGTGCCCCTTGAAAGCTCCCCATCGGGGTGCGTTTAGCCGCGATGATAGAAATAGGTTTCGTCATGACATCGTCCTTTCGATTTCTTGACGTTTACGTAAGCATAGCACTAACATTTACGTTAACGTAAAGAAACAAATTACAAACATTTGCAACCACACAGGTTCACGAAAGAGAGTGCCATCGAGTCTGTTTAGACGTGTTTTCGCCAAGGCATATGCTAAGTGCAAGCCTTCTAAGCGATGGAATACAGGAGTGCTACTGTGGAAACATTCAAAATCAGCGAACTGGCAAAAGAGTTCGATATTACAACGCGCAGCATTCGTTTTTATGAAGATGTTGGCCTGCTGGCTCCGACACGTAATGGCACCACACGTATCTATCAACGACGCGACAAAATTCGCTTAAAACTCATCCTTCGCGGCAAGCGACTGGGGTTTTCACTGGCCGAAATTCGGGAATTATTTGAGCTCTACGACACCGATCAAAGCGATACACAGCTTAATCAGATGTTAGCCATTATTGACGAAAAACAAGCGCTTTTGCAGCAACAACTCAATGATATCAATGTGGTGATGAGTGAGCTCACCGCGGCTCGGCAACGCTGCTTACATGCCATAAATCAAAATAACCGTTAGCGATATTCTATGACATTCCTCACGACAGCATGAACTGCACCGGACCAAGAGGGAACACCATGATAGATGCTTTCAACCCACTCAACTTTGGCCTTGGGGAAACCAACGACATGCTACGTGGGCATGTCGCTGGATTTGCCACCGATACCATTGCACCTCTGGCGGCCGATATTGACCGTGACAATCAGTTCCCCAATCAGCTTTGGCTACAACTTGGTGAAATGGGACTACTCGGCGTCACCGTTGATGAGCAATATGGTGGCGCTAACATGGGCTATGTTGCCCACGTTATTGCCATGGAAGAAATTAGCCGCGCATCCGCTTCTGTTGGGCTAAGTTATGGCGCCCACTCGAACCTTTGTGTGAATCAGATTTTTCGTAACGGTAACAATGAACAACGTGCACGCTTACTACCCAAATTAGTATCGGGTGAACATGTTGGCGCGCTCGCCATGAGTGAAGCTAATGCAGGGTCTGATGTTGTTAGCATGCAATTAAAAGCCGAGCAGCAAGGTAAAGACTACATACTCACTGGCAGTAAAATGTGGATCACCAATGGTCCAGATGCTGATGTGCTGGTGGTGTATGCCAAAACCGAACCGACCGCTGGCGCACACGGTATTACTGCTTTTATTATTGAGCGGGAGTTTGAGGGTTTTAGTCATGCCCAGAAGCTCGATAAGCTCGGAATGCGCGGTTCAAATACCTGTGAGTTAGTATTCGATCATTGCCGCGTTCCTGCCGCTAATGTGTTAGGTGAAGTCAACCAAGGCGTGAACATCTTAATGAGTGGGCTCGATTACGAGCGTGTTGTTCTAGCTGCGGGGCCATTGGGAATCATGCGGGCTTGCCTCGACTTAGTCATCCCTTATGTTCACGACCGAAAACAGTTTGGCCGTGCCATTGGCGAGTTCCAGTTGGTACAAGCCAAAGTCGCTGATATGTACACCCGCATGAATGCCGCTCGAAGCTATGTTTATACCGTCGCCGCTGCCTGTGATCGTGGCGAAACCACCCGTAAAGATGCCGCGGGCGTTATTTTATACAGCGCCGAACTTGCCACTCAAATCGCCCTTGATGCTATTCAATTACTCGGGGGGAATGGTTACATCAACGAATTTCCCGCCGGTCGGTTACTTCGCGATGCCAAGCTCTATGAAATAGGCGCTGGCACTTCTGAAATTCGCCGCATGCTGATTGGCCGCGAATTGTTTGATGAGTCTCGATAAGGATCCCCGTATGACTCAAATCAAGACGAAAGTCGATCCCGATGATGCCGTTTACATCACCAATGACAAAGTGATGAATATCATGATGGATAACCTTAACGCTAATCTACGTAATATCGAAAAAGGCGGTGGTGATAAAGCGCAACAGCGACAAATAAGCAAAGGAAAGTTACCGGTCAGAGAGCGGGTAAAAACGTTATTAGATCAAGATAGTGAGTTTCTAGAAATTGGCCAATTTGCCGCATGGCGAGTGTACGATGAATGCATCCCTTGCGCAGGTGTTGTAGCGGGGATTGGCACCGTTGAAGGTGTTACCTGTATGGTTATTGCCAACGACTCATCAGTAAAAGGCGGCACCTATTACCCTCTCACTGTCAAAAAACACCTTCGCGCCCAAGAAATTGCTGAACGCTGCCAGCTCCCCTGCATTTATCTGGTTGATTCGGGGGGAGCAAATCTTCCCCATCAAGCGGAAGTCTTTCCTGACCGAGACCATTTTGGTCGAATATTTTATAACCAAGCGCGAATGTCAGCCAAGGGGCTTCCTCAAATAGCCGTCGTTCATGGTCTATGTACCGCAGGTGGCGCATACATTCCCGCCATGGCTGATGTTGCTATTATCGTCAAACAACAGGGCACTATATTTCTCGCAGGCCCACCGCTAGTCAAAGCGGCAACAGGTGAAGTCACCACAGCGGAAGCCCTTGGTGGCGCAGAGGTTCACTGCATGAAATCAGGCGTTGCTGATTACTATGCCAATGATGAACACGATGCCTTACGCTTGGCACGCCAAGCCATTCGCAACAGCAATTCCCCCCCAGCGATAACAATAGGTTCCGCTGGCACAGTTTCCCCACCCAAATACGATATTGATCAGCTCTATGGCATTACCAGCACTGATTTACGCAAGCCTTTTGACATTCGCGAGGTGATTGCGCGTATTGTTGATGGTTCTGAATTTGATGAATTTAAAGCGCTATATGGCAACACCCTTATTTGTGGATTTGCGACTCTTCATGGCCACCCTATTGGCATCGTCGCCAACAATGGCATTTTATTCTCTGAATCGGCTCAAAAAGGCACTCACTTTATCGAACTCTGCACCAAGCGAAAAATACCCCTCGTTTTTCTACAAAACATCACTGGGTTTATGGTGGGGAGCCGCGCTGAAGCAAAAGGGATCGCCAAAGATGGTGCCAAAATGGTGATGGCTGTCGCGTGTGCTGATGTTCCCAAGTTCACTGTCATTGTCGGTGGCTCTTACGGGGCAGGAAACTACGGTATGTGTGGTCGGGCTTATAACCCGACCATGATGTGGATGTGGCCTAACGCCCGTATTTCCGTGATGGGGGGAGAACAGGCTGCAGGCGTAATGGCACAAGTGACACGCGATATAAAACAGCGAACAGGTGAAGCATGGAGCGATGAACAAGAAGCAGCTTTCAAGCAGCCAATCCTTGATCAATACGAGCAAGAGAGTCACCCCTATTATGCCAGTGCACGGTTATGGGATGACGGTATTATCGATCCGAAACAAACCCGTAATGTTCTTAGACAGGCCTTAAATACGGTGGCTAACGCGCCTATCCCTGATAGTCAATTTGGTATTTTCCGCATGTAAAGAGGCGTGAATATGAGCATGAATCACACATCAGAAGGCCCGCTACAGTTTCAATCACAGTCAGTCGTACTAGACATTGAAGAAACAGGGGTTGCCTACTTAACGCTGAATCGGGCTGAGAAACACAATGCCTTTGATAGCACGATTATTGCCGAATTGATTGAAAAGCTGACTTTACTCAACAACTCCCCCAATCTTCGCGCGCTAGTGCTTCAAGCCAGCGGCAAACACTTCTCTGCAGGGGCAGATCTGAATTGGATGCGCTCGATGGCAGATAAAACCCCCGAAGAAAATCAAGATGATGCAGAGCTACTCGCCCAACTGATGCATAGCTTAGATACTTTCCCACACCCCACGCTGTGTTTGATACAAGGCTGTGCCTTTGGTGGCGCATTAGGACTAATTTGCTGTTGTGATATAGCGATTGCTACACCTCATACACAGTTTTGTTTAAGCGAAGTGAAACTAGGTTTAATACCCGCCACCATAGGGCCTTATGTCATAAGAACAATAGGCATACGTCAAGCACGCCGATACATGTTAACCGCCGAAAGAATAGAGAGCCAAACAGCGCTGGATATAGGGTTAATCCATGTAATAACAACCGATTTAACCCAAGCAAAACAGCAGTGGCTCACTGCTATTCTCGCCAATGCACCTATTGCCCTCACTGCGGCAAAATCACTGTGCCAACTATGCGATGCCGAACCCATCGACAATCACCTCCGTCAAACCACCAGTGAGATGATTGCGACCCTACGAGTCTCACCTGAAGGCCAAGAAGGGATCAACGCTTTTTTCGAAAAACGCCCGCCAAATTGGCAACCAAAGCCAAACCAAAAATATGAGGATAAGCACAATGAGTGATTACCCCAGTCGTGTGTATATTGCTGAAATGGGTGCTCGAGATGGCTTACAAAATGAATCTCTTGTCAGCCCCCAAGCTAAAATTGCGCTTATTAATGCACTATCACAAACAGGGCTAACACATATTGAAGCTGGAGCATTTGTTTCACCAAGGCGAGTCCCACAAATGGCTGACTCACAACAGGTTTTCCAACATATCGAACGTAAGATAGATGTCACCTACTCGGCTCTCACACCGAATATTCAAGGCTATAACAACGCGATGGCTGTTCAAGCAGATCAGGTGGCTATTTTCACCTCAGCTTCTGAAGGCTTTTGCCAACCCAATATCCATTGTTCCATATCAGAAAGCCTAGAACGTTTTATCCCTGTTATCGAGCAAGCAAAACTGGATGGTATTAAAGTGCGCGGTTACCTTTCTTGTGTGGTCGATTGCCCTTATGACGGCGCAACCTTGCCACAGCAAGTCGCTCATATAGCAAAAGCGCTTCTCGATTTAGGCTGTTACCAAATTTCACTGGGTGACACGATCGGCACAGGCACGCCAGTCAGAATAGGACGCATGCTAGAAGCCGTACTCAATGTTATCCCTCGCCATCAAGTCGCAGTGCACTTTCATAACACATGGGGACAAGCATTAGTTAATGTTCATCAAGCACTTAGGATGGGGATCAACACTGTGGATTCAAGCGTAGCAGGATTAGGTGGTTGCCCTTATGCCCCCGGCGCGAGTGGCAATGTAGCGACAGAAGATGTTCTGTATTTATGTGAAGGATTAAGCATTGAAACGGGGATCGATTTAAAAATGGTTGCACAAGCTGGTTGGGACATTTGCAGAGAACTGAAGCTCTCCCCTCGTTCAAATACCTCCTTAGCGTTATTAAAAAACAGAATAAATACAACTCAATAATACCCAAACAACCTCACCAAATAAAATGAAATAAAAATCATAAAGAGCCCTTAAATTTATAAATACATAAACAACCATATATAATGCACCTATTAATATTGCTATTTATCTATAAATAAATAGCAATAAAATCGATATACCCATTGAGAATACTTACATTTTGTAATACATTTGCCCCTATAAGAACACTGTTCAAATGTTATATCCAATTCTAAATACACAACGTTCCCACAACATAAAATTATTATATGAAATACAAAACGCTTGCAATATTAATATCAACAAGTCTATTACTTACTGGATGTGGTGGCGGAGGTGATGGTGAATCATCGTCACCATCAGTTGCACCAGACCCGCTAAAACCAACTAATCCACTCCCTGCACCTGATACAAAACCATCCAAGCAACCACGTATGCAGTTAGGGGTTACAGATGTTGAAGTGACCTACGGCCACGGCAAAGAAGTTATCCTTGCGATCAAAAACCAAATGGGTAACTTAACCTATGAACAAGTCAGCACTAACTATACCAATGTTGCTAAACTTGACCCTTTATCGAATACGTTAACCATATTGAATGCTGGTGAGATCACCTATAAAGTGACTGACACAAGTGATGACTTTCAAACTTCTAGCTCAACCTTTACTGTAAAAGTAAAAAAGGCACAAGCACCTACCCCATTATTAAAAGAAGTCGTCCTAGATCAAAAAGATAGATCCCGATATTTTACCGTTGATAATGCTCGCGGAAACTTAAGCGTAGAGCTTGATTCTGGGTCCAGTACACTGGTTGATCTTCAATATGTTGGTGGTTATAGATTTGCAATCACGCCTAAAAACCCTGGCGTTGCTACTGGATTTATTGTTGATGCCGGTAACCAAAACTACGCTGGCTACAAAATCCCATTTAAGATTGATATTAAAAAAGCTATTACTAACAACTTCTCCGATATAGAAATGAAGTTTGGTGCAAAACCACTTCATCAAACGTTAAGTAGTGAAGCCACTTACACATTCCAGGCAAATGATCCTGAAATAATTAGCATCGATCAGGCATCTGGTACTATCCAAGCTCTAAAAGTGGGAAGAACTTATGTTGACGTTACTTATAAATCTATCCATTCAAACCAAGCAGCAATCCATGATGGTTTTTATGTCGATATTGTAAAAGGCGATCGTCCTGCTGCTTTTAACGCAGCAATAGCACAGGATCTTCCTTACTCGACACTTATCCAGCAACCCAAACTACATCTGGCAAATCAAACTGGTAAGTTAAGCTATGAGCTTGTATCTGGTAATAACATCAGAAACTTCAGCAACACTAATGGCTCTTTCCTAACAACCGGATTGGGTACAGTTGAAATAAAAGTAACAGACAAGAGTGACAACTATGTCGATGCATCTGATCTCGTCACCTTTGAGGTAGTGAAAGCAGATCATCCACCTTTGGCAACTCTAGAGACTAACTATACTTACTCAAGCTCTGAGCATACTGTTACAATTCCAGGCCAAAAAGGTACATTACAGCTTAAACC
Source organism: Photobacterium kagoshimensis (assembly GCF_050337045.1). Lineage (NCBI taxonomy): Bacteria > Pseudomonadati > Pseudomonadota > Gammaproteobacteria > Vibrionales > Vibrionaceae > Photobacterium > Photobacterium kagoshimensis. The sequence goes on from NZ_JAKJSO010000010.1 coordinate 231,295, forward strand.
TTCAGATACCAGTATCTTACGTGTAGATGGTAATAAGCTTACAACCTTGAAAGCCGGTATTACTACAGTTGGAGTTACTGATATATCAGAGCTATACAACACAGCAACAACAACATTAACTGTCCATGTTGAACGTGCAAACCGCAATGCTTTTACAGTTAAACCCGTAAATCAGAAATATTCTGCAAGCTCGATTAAGTTTACAGAACTGTACGATTACTCAGAAAATAGTGCAACGGTACAAACACCACCAGTTGTTAGTGTTAAAGCTAATTCCGATGGCGCTGTTTCATTAAACCAGACGAATAAAACACTAAACATTAACAAAGCGGGTTCAGCAACTCTTGAATTATACTGGCCACAAGATGACCAATATAAAGAATCAGACAAGAAAACTGTTGAGATAAATATCACGCCAGCAGATAACCGCTTAACGCTTGCGGCACGTTCAGTATCAGCAACCTATCAAATTGATACAAAAACTATTGGGGCGCCTAAAGTTGAAGGTAAAAAAGGCACAATTAGCTACCGTATAAAAAGCGGTAGCCCGACTGATGTGGTCAGCATTGACAGTACCTCAGGCCTGATGACAGTTAACAATGCGGGCAATACAACCATTGAAGTTATCGACAGTGGCAATGAAAGCTTCATGGAGTCTAAAACAACATTTACTGCTATTGTTCATCAAGCTAAAGCTGATTTAGTTGTTGAGTATCCAAATGAGATCGCTCTTGGTGGAGATAAATTCCTTCAACCTAAAATTTCACGTAAATTATGGGATCTTAACTTCACTGTAGATAATACTTCAATTGCTGAAGTGGCTAATAATTCAAATGGTCACATCGAGTTAAAATCACCTGGCACTGTACTCATCTCTTATAATGGTACATCTCGTAACTACCAAGCTGTACGTGGGCAAAGCTACCTTAAAGTGCTAAAAGAAGCGCACCCTGGTATTAAGGTGGAAAATCTTGATGTGTATTACACCCCATTAGAGCAAAAGAAATCGGTAAAAGTAACGTCTCAGCAGTACGGTGCAAGAACCTTTATCCCATCAGGATCACCGGGCTCGCGTTATAGTTATAACTTCAACACCCGTTTAGGCACTATTTCTGACATTCAAGATTATCCATTTTCTATTAGCTTTGCAGTCACAGAAAGTGAAAGCGAAAAATATCAAGCTGCAATAAGTGGGTCTAAACAAGCGGATCAAGGTGTTATTCACATTTATCCACCGCAACCTAACGACTCAGATAAAGATTACACACTCACACTTTCTAGTAGTAGCCCGTCGCTAGTGATTGAAAGTGGACTAAATAGTCCTCGCTATAGCGGGCTATTGCGAAGTTCGTTGTACTTAAAAGGTTATGACAAACATTACTTACCAACGCAGACTGACGTAGCAACTTACGGCAATGGTTTTTTTGCATCTCTGAGAGTCAAACCAGTGGGTAACGATGACATCAAAGCAAGGACGGCTGTTCGTGTTGTAATTAACCGTTATGATGGTTGTGAGTCAGCTTACAATGATAGCAGTTCATTAATGCCAAATATGGCTATCAATTTTAATACAGATGGACAAAATGACTGTAAAACAGAAGGTGAACGCGCTAACTATTTTACTAAATTTACTCTACTGGATAGCCATCACCTAACGCCTGGAGAGTGGGAACTCGTCGATCCGCTGGTTATTTACCGCGCAGGTAAACGCGAGTTTATAGATACACCAACAGGTGGGTCATATGTTCAATACTATAAACTAGATGAAGATAAAAAAGGGTACCTAGAGTCCATCCATGCAGATGCTCAAAGTAAAATGCGTAAAGTCTATGAATGGAATACTGTTAACCTGAGATTTAGCATCTAGACTTAACAGTGAATCCATAATATGAAAAACCGAGCATGCATATTGCTACTCGGTTTTTTCATATCTAGCACGCTCAAAAAAGGCGGTAACTGGGATACCGCCAAGCGCCAAGCGCCAAGATGTCGCTATATTATCCTATACCGTTAATCAGAACGTAGGCAACGCTGTTCTGACTCAAGTTCAGTGGCAGCTCGCCATAGTTTTTGCTCTCGGTGTTGGTGTTTATCTAATGTTTGATGGATGCCCTCTACCGCTAATTCATCCATTGGACCTATGTACTGCTCGGCATGGCTGGAGAAAATAGTCCTGAACTCCTCCATAGTTGGAAGACGGTTATTTTCCTCCTCAAAACTGTCAAAGATATCAGTAACCTTTACCGATATATCACGCTTAATTCCATCATGATCTGAACTATCCATATTAACCTCAGCGGTAAATAAACTTACTAGTACAAATGCCAACCATAAAAACATAGACATAAGTGTATGCTTTTTTGTTACGGGTAAGTGTAGTTGAAGCCAGCAACGTTCGAGTAATAATGTGATACATATTTTGTACAAATCAACCAAACTAACACAGCAAAAAGTCGCTAATACAGTAAGAAAACCGTAACATGTAGCCTTGATTAACCTATTGCGCCAATGATTATTTCTATTGTAATGATATTACTGAGAATTTAATGAATAATGCAGTTTTAACACCTTGTTAAACTATTGCGCTTTCGTACTAATAATAACCAATAATGACTACAGAACAACAACTCACAAAACGTGCAGCGATCCATTACATTTTTGCAGCTGGTATTTTTACTTTATATGGTGAACGTGTTTGTCCATTTCTCGACTCGCTTGCAGGCTGGCAAACTGGACTCTATGCCTTCATCACTTTCACTTTGATGTTTTTACTACGGTCAATATGGCTTAAAAGTGACGACAGCCTTCTTTGCGTTACTCGAAATATGATCATTTTTTCCACTGGAGCGATTGGATTATCTTTATGGTATAGCCTCTTCCATGATTTCCCCGTTGAAAGCGCTCTAAAAGTCCTCTTCGGCATTGCGAGCCTTGGCGTATTGATCAGCTTAGATCTTTCTTTATATGGACAAATCCTCCACTACCCAAAAAAGATTGATATTAAGCAACTTGAGGGCAGTCAAAGTTATCGCCATTCGCTCGCCTTTAAAATGGCGGCAACAGTACTCTTTGTCGTGACTTTACTTACCGTAGTACTAAGCTTACTGATGCTTAAAGATGTACGTTGGTTAGTTGATAATGTCGCGATTACAGGCCCTCGCGTTGCTATCATCAGTATCATTAAAGAATTTACTTACGTCGCGATTGTGCTAGTCGGCTATACGGCATCCATTATGTACCTATGGTTGAAATTGCTGCGTTTGTTACTTGTCAATCAACAACAAGTATTACAAGAAGCGGCAAAGGGAAACTTGGCGGTTAGAGTTCCCGTTGTTCAGCATGGTGAAATGGGGAAAATCGCGCACTATACCAATGAGATGCTAAGCCGATTAGAAAAAAGTTACGATGAAATAAATCTCACTCGTGATGTCGCGATTGTTGGTCTATCTGCCTTAGCGGAGTCCAGAGACAATGAAACAGGTGCACACATTTTACGCACACAAGAGTATGTTCGCGCTTTAGCTAACCAGCTTAAATACCATAGCAATTTTCGCGCTAACTTAACCGATGAATGGATTGACTTGCTCTATAAATCAGCCCCACTGCACGATATTGGTAAAGTGGGTATCCCTGACGCCATTTTACTTAAACCTGGAAAGCTAACGGACAAAGAGTTTGAGATCATGAAAACACATGCTCAAATCGGTGCCGAATCACTCGCAACAGCTGAAAAGAACATGGGAAGTTCGAGCTTCTTGAGTTTAGCGCGAGAAATTGCCCTAACCCATCATGAAAAGTGGGATGGAAGTGGCTACCCACATGGCCTAATAGCAGAGGAAATCCCTTTGTCAGGGCGATTAATGGCCTTAGCAGATGTTTACGATGCTTTGATCTCACAGCGCGTATACAAGCCCGCTTTTAGCCATGAAAAGGCAAAATCCATCATATTGCAAGGCAAAGGAATACACTTTGACCCTCAGATCATCGAGGCCTTTTTAGAGTGCGAAAATGAATTCATTAAGATTGCCTACAATAACCAAGATAATGTATTAATTGCAGCTTAGTCCGATAATGGCTTTGCTATTATAAGGCCTGTTTGAAACCAGGCCTTTTTTTGTTGTTACTGTCATCAACACCACTAATCACAAGGTAAATAGCCCCTCCTTTTGGAGATGATAAAAGCATCAAGCTATTTAAGCTGAAAGCGAATGCCAAGCGTAAAACGTTGTGCATCAAGTTCATCTAAACCAACCAATGAGCTTGCCTCTACATATCCATACCAATCGTTGCTAAAACGCCCAGCCATACCGACATGTACACGACCAAATATTTGATCATCTGATTTAATCACTATCGGTAACGAAGAACCGTACTGCTCGGTCTGAAGTTGGCTTATAATTTTTTGGCCACCATTATCAAAATCGTAGTGCACATAGCCACGCACATAGGGCTGAAATAAACCAAGGCTAGTTCGGAATGGATAAGTAAAGCTCGCACCAGATATAAGCATGCTAGAACCTAATGCGTTCACATCTTCAACTGTAGAAAGAAGGTAATTAGAGTTACCACGAGAAGGGCGCTCGGTATAACGATCCGTATCTGAGAGGATATGCTGCAGTGAACTTTCAAGTGCAATATCCCAATACTGGTGACTGATTAAATAACCCGCGCCTAATGAAAACACCCAGACATCAGAGTCGGCTCTTTCTTGCTGAGAAAAAGCACTGCTGTCTAATATCGATACACGGCGCTCAATATCTGTATCGACTACCGCATAACTCGCACTAAAATCAACGTACCAGTCGTCTTGGAAATAGCTGAAATACCCCGACGCGACTAATGCATCTATTTCAATGTCATTTTGATTTGTTCCACCTTGGTAGTAAGGTAATCCAAGTGCAACACCAAATAAATAGTGCTCATTCAGTAGGTAATCACCACCTAACGTTACCGTATATCCATCTTCAAATTGGACATTCGCAGTGGATTGACTCGGGCGCACATCTTGATCAATACGAACATAAGCATCAAGCCGAGATTGCTCTTTGCGCCCATAACCACCATCACTGTATAACACGGCTTTTGATAAGTTTGTGGATTGATAAGTCGAAGAAAAAGCCGAAAGAGCCTCACTGGAAGCGTATGAATTATTGATGTTAGCCGCTCGGTTATAGACAGAAGGCGCTGTTTGTTGAGCTCGCGTTAAATATTCATCATGCCGAAAGTCTGCGACAGCATCTTTAAAACCAGAAGATATCGCCTTATAGACATTTTCAGACAGACTGATATCGTCTTCTGCCACGGCACCCATTGCATAAATGGTAAAGCACCATGCAAATGGTATACGCAGGTATACACTGTGAAAGATCATAATCGCGCCCCTAAAAAAACACTCCAACTTATGCTGAATTTTCTTGCACTCTTTGGTGCTTATTTATCGACGCCACTTCAACAACTTAAAATGTGAACAAACAAATTGGTTACATCTTAAATTCCACCTTCCTGTGAAAATATTGATTGCAAAAGTAACATACTAAGCATAGTCGCCGCTCTTCAAACTCGCCTACCAACATCAAGATCCTAACCAAATAGCCGTCTCGCTTTGGCGACATAGGCGAGCAAGCTACTGAATTAAAGAATCAAATCGTTTCAAATACTTTTGAGGATTCACAAAACAGAAGATGACAACTTTTTGACTCATTAATGATAGCATTACCCACAACCAGGTTTGATGTGGTATCATATTCACAAAGCTTGCAAATAAACCACTTAACATTCACAAGCTCAATAGACTTAGTGGTTAATTCGCCATCAAATCATATAATATAAGAATGTGAGTTACATGCTTGATAAAGAACTTAATAACGATAATTACCAAGTAGGTGCTGAGTTTATATATGTTTGCTCAACACGCACTCTCTCTACATCAAGGCAAGAAGTGAGCCTAAATCGTGCTGAACGAGAACTATTGCACTGTTTAATCACAAATGCATATCGTGTGGTGTCTTTCGAAGAGTTACTGCAAGCTGGGTGGCCACACAAATCCGTTGCGCGTACTTCTCTGTTTCAAACCATTCGCAATTTGCGCATTAAATTAAGAGAGACAGAAAAAGGTGAATTCATTGAGCACGTATCTAGCGTTGGCTACCAGATAAAAGCGACAAAGACCGTCACGACTACTGCTAAGTTAAATGAAAATCCCCCTCCTTTAGCTCATTCAAGCAACAAGCGGAAACAAGTTATAAGCACCATACTGGGCTTGCTAACACTCATGACGGCACTCCTCGTATACTTTAACTTGGAGAACACATCCGAAACCGATTATTTTTATCAGGTAAGCCATAGTAAAAAAAACAGCAGCATTGTTTATCTGACGAAATCACAAGATAAACTGAATTTTTTAGAAAAGAACAGCAACACATACCTAACACCCACAACATTAGGTCAGCGATTATTTTTTATTGCAAAAATGGATGATAGTTATTCGGTCGCATACTGTGATAAAAATGCTGATGGTGAGTGTATTGCATCATCAGTACAAGCCATCGCTTTTAGCCATAAAGACATCAATGTTTTTTGGAATAAACTGGCAAAAAATAGCAAGTCAAATCTAGCCATCCCTTTATTACATGATGAAAAGAATATTCAACACGCCGCTAAATCGTACAACCTTTATATTGATAATGGTAAGTTTATTCCGAACTTAAGCCAATTTTATCTTCAAAAAACAGGTTCATATAACTGGAACTATACAGCGGTATTCTATCGGAAATTTAACCATAAAAATCGTTTTATACCATTAGCATTTAGTGGTGGCGAGATATCATTATCTGCCACCAACAGAGCTCCTTTCATCGCAAAGGCCGTTGTCCACACAAACTGCTCTCATGCCCTGTTACCTAAAGATGAACTGGAAAAGTTAAGTGATGGGCCTGCGGGAAACCTAGAAAGGCGTATTAATCATGACTATAGCAAAAGCTCTACGACACTGGCTTATATTTTGTTTCGTCAAAATGGGCTTATCTTATGGTATTCCGACGTCGATGGTTTTTTCTGGTTCAATAAAGATCAGATCATGAACTCAGAATTTTCAGCATTGGCTGAACTTGATGCCTGTAAAGATTATCTAAACCTTGGTGTCTGTCATAATACGCCCGCTAATACGCCCGCTAATACGCAAGGATAATGGCATACCCTTACCACCCGTACGATTTAATCTATGGTGATGTAAAAATTTAATATGATGGTATTTGTTATTAACAATACCTACCAACAGCCATTTAAAAAGGAGGCAACCATTGGCTTCCTCCTTTTTTGTCAGTGCTTTTAACCAGCAATAACGATCAGTTACTTGGTTAGATTGGAATTAAAACTAAAATATTTCAAAACAGTTTGTTCTACCTGCTCTGCAATCACTTTATGTGCCTGAGTCGTTGGGTGTGTTACCCCCCAAAATACATAGCTATCAGATCCGTAACTTGCACAATCATTCGTTAGTGAATGACTCATCAAATAATCAACTGACGAACTACGATTAATATTCATACAAGCATCTGTGGCGTTTCTAAAACCGTAGCGTGATGGCTCTTGTGTTAATTGTTCGAATAAAGTACTGGTGTCATACAATGCAATATTGACGCCCTGCATACGGAATAACATAACCTCTTGAGCAACGAAATCATTAAATGCTGTGATTTTTGCTTTAATGGCTTTTGCTTCATTAGGATCGCTGTATTTAAACTGTGGCGCTTTTGTTGCGTCAGGTAAGTTTAATACCACAATATTATTTGCACCGTTGGCTATTAATTTTTTCAACGCACGATCAAAATCGTTGCTCACATCGGCAACATTACGGTTGTAATTGACAAAATCATTCAAGCCAAATTCAATCGTAAATAAGCTGTTTTGAGGGTTATAGTTCTTCGCCATTTTCATGTAGGTTAAGTAAGAGTCCACCTGATCATGAATACCAGACAAAGCAACGTATTTAGTTGTCCCCGCAGCACCACCAACAGCCCATGTATACAATGGAAGCCCTTTCGACTCGGCTAAATACTCGGTCCATACAAAACCATTTGAAAAATGACCTAAGAACCATGAATTACGGTTAGGGAAAATCCACTGCGAACCATTATATAAATTGCCCGTATCTGAAATACTATCACCAAAACTGATCATTTTATTGATAGTACCAGCCTGTTCCGCACTATCGTTCGTCCAAACCGAGTGGTTGTATGACATGCGAGTATCCGCTGCAAAATATGTCATATCAGCCGTGTCATGTGTCACCCCTAGGGTACTGTCACAACGCGCTTGAATTTCAGACTGCGGGGTATCGGTATAAAACATATTTTTAAATGAGACAGAAGAGTACCAATAGCCTGGTAGCGTAAAATAATCACCATTTTCATCCAACGCCCATTCCCATGTAGTTGCCGCATCATCATGCGTCGTATGCGGGCGGTACCAGCACTTCACATAAGTATATGTATTCGCACTTTGTACATTCTGTACTTGGGCATAAGAAATACTTTCGGGTGTCACCAGAGGTTCGCTCGCCGCTGCCGTAGTTATCGCTGAAGTTAAAATCAGGGTTAGTGGTATTATCATTTTTTTCATAAATAGGCTCGCCTCATAATTGTGTCACAATGGATAGTACAAAAATAAAAAGCTCGATAAGTGTCAGGAAAGCCTGAACGACTTAATATTGCGTTGCACTATATTGCTTATAGCGACCATTTTCTGTTGATAATAATAATTAATTGATACTAATTGTGATGCTTATACCAGATATTGAAATTTGAGTGTATACCGCCTAAATAATCATCCATAGAGGATTATTTATTTGCATTTATTCAATTCTTTAAATAATAAAACAGACATTTAATCTAACTAAAATCAAGAAACACCTATAAACAACGCCTATTACAACGGCAGATGTTTACTCATATAGTCAATAAATACTCGCAAACGAGCTGGCATGTATTTCGTTTGTGGGTATTGCATAGCGATTGCACCATGATAGTTACTTTTAATGGTCCAATCGCTTAGTACAGGTACAACTGTGCCTGACGCTAACGCATCTGCTATCACAAAGTCGTGGAAAATTCCGATCCCTAACGCATTTTTGACCCCATTCAATCGCATTTGTGAATGGTTCACCGCATAACGCCCTGAAACTGCCACAGTATGAAATTCATCGTCTTTCAGAAAGTCCCAAATATGATCTCGCTCTGTTTCAGCAAGGTATAAACAATCATGGCCAACCAACTCGGTAGGATGACGAGGAAAACCTTTCGCTTCTATATAGGCAGGGCTAGCACACAGTACTAAATTCGTTTTACCGATTTCCTTCAACACCAAGTTTTCATCAGGTTTATCCGTTAGTTTAAATGCGACATCGACATTGTGTTTAAACAAATCAATATCGCCATCGGCAGCGCGCAGCTTTAATTGAATCTCAGGATAGCGCTTTAAGAACGGCACAACAAAAGGTTGTAATACTGAGTTTAAAAAAGCCTCTGGCGCCGCAACCGTAATTGAACCTGCAGGCTCGGTGTGATCTGAAGTAGATAACTCAACCGCTTGCTGGGCAGCATTGACCATCAAAACACTTTGGTCATACACCCGCTGTCCAGATTGGGTGATAATCAGCTTACGCGTAGTACGTTCAAACAATTTTACTGACAAGGCTTTTTCTAAACGCGTGATCAATTTACTCAAAGCCGATGGTGTCACGTTCAGTTTTTTAGCTGCAGCAGTAAAGCTGCCCTCATTCACAACTAAAATAAAAGCGGCTAAATCGGGTAATAACGCGATGAGTTTGGTACTAATCATGATGTTCTGTGCTCTAAGTCTCAGTACACATTTTTATTTGTGCCTTAGATTCATTAATGTTTTTCCATCTTGAGGGATAATCCTCATAATGGCAATGAATTAGAATAGTGGAATAGCTATCAAGTGCTAACTATTGGCATTTTTAGCTGTCCCTACAACACAGTAACGACCAGGACGTTACTACTATAATGACTAGGAAGGAATAGGATTATGTCCTCTGCATTCTATCAACAGATCCAGAATCAAATTGAAGAAGTAAAAAGCGAAGGTTTGTACAAATCTGAACGCATCATTACTTCAGCTCAAAAAGCAGCTGTTTCAATCTCGACTGGCGAAGAAGTACTTAACTTCTGTGCTAATAACTATCTTGGCCTTGCTAACCACCCTGAGCTTGTAAAAGCAGCGAAAGCAGGTATGGATGAGCACGGTTTTGGTATGGCATCTGTACGCTTTATTTGTGGTACACAAGACTCTCATAAAGTGCTTGAAGAGAAGCTATCTACCTTCCTAGGTAAAGAAGATACTATTCTTTACACATCATGTTTTGATGCCAATGCAGGCCTTTTCGAAACCATTCTAGGCAAAGAAGACGCTATCATTTCTGATGCGCTAAACCACGCCTCTATCATTGATGGTGTTCGTCTATGTAAAGCGATGCGCTTTCGTTACTCGAACAACAACATGGAAGAGCTAGAGCAACAACTGATTGAGGCAAAAGAAGCAGGCGCACGTCACACGCTTATCGTGACTGACGGTGTGTTCTCTATGGACGGTGTTGTTGCGAACCTTCCTGCTATTTGTGACCTTGCTGAAAAACACGGCGCATTAGTGATGGTTGATGATTCTCACGCTGTGGGCTTCATGGGCGAAAACGGTGCTGGTACGCACGAATACCACAATGTTATCGACCGTATCGATATCATCACTGGTACCCTAGGTAAAGCAATGGGTGGCGCGTCAGGCGGCTACACATCAGGCAAAAAAGAAGTGATCGACTGGCTACGTCAGCGTTCTCGTCCTTACCTATTCTCTAATTCTGTTGCTCCTGCCATCGTTTCTGCATCTATTCGTGTGCTTGATTTGCTTGCTGAGTCTGGCGATCTACGTACACAACTATGGGAAAACGCGGCACATTTCCGTACTCGTATGGAAGCAGCTGGCTTCACTATGGGCGGTGCTGATCACGCGATCATTCCAATCATGCTAGGTGATGCAAAAGTAGCAGCAGAATTTGCTGAGCGTTCATTGGCGAAAGGCATCTACGTAGTAGGTTTCTCTTTCCCAGTAGTACCTAAAGGTCAGGCACGTATTCGTACCCAAATGTCTGCTGCACATACCCGTGAGCAACTTGATCGCGCAATTGATGCGTTCATCGAAGTTGGTCGCGATATGGCAATCATTAAATAATCACAGATAGTAGTAAGGGAAATAACATGAAAATTAAAGCTCTGTCTAAATTGAAGCCAGAAGAAGGCATTTGGATGACCGAGGTTGAAAAACCTGAAATGGGTCATAACGATCTGCTTATTCGCATCAAGAAAACAGCTATCTGTGGTACTGACGTTCATATCTACAACTGGGATGAATGGTCACAAAAAACAATTCCAGTACCTATGGTTGTAGGCCATGAGTACGTAGGTGAAGTTGTTGGTATTGGCCAAGAAGTTCGCGGCTTCAACATTGGCGACCGCGTATCTGGCGAAGGTCACATCACATGTGGTCACTGTCGTAACTGTCGTGGCGGCCGTACTCACCTTTGTCGTAACACTACAGGTGTTGGTGTAAACCGCACAGGTGCGTTCTCTGAGTTCTTGGTCATTCCTGCGTTCAACGCATTCAAAATTCCTGCAGAGATCTCTGACGATCTAGCATCTATCTTTGACCCGTTTGGTAATGCTGTTCACACGGCACTGTCTTTCGACCTTGTAGGTGAAGACGTACTGATCACAGGTGCGGGTCCTATCGGCATCATGGCAGCAGCAGTTGCACGCCACGTTGGTGCACGCCACGTTGTTATCACTGATGTAAACGAATACCGCCTAGATCTTGCTCGTGAAATGGGCGTAACACGCGCTGTTAACGTTGCAAACGAGAAGTTAGAAGACGTCATGTCAGACCTTGGCATGACTGAAGGCTTCGATGTGGGTCTTGAAATGTCAGGTAACCCATCGGCATTCAACAGCATGCTAACCAGCATGAACCACGGTGGTAAGATTGCCCTGCTAGGTATTCCACCATCAGACATGGGTATCGACTGGAACCAAGTGATCTTCAAAGGCTTGGTGATCAAAGGTATCTACGGTCGTGAAATGTTTGAAACGTGGTATAAAATGGCAAGCTTGATCCAATCTGGCCTAGACCTAACACCTATCATCACTCACCACTACAAGATTGATGACTTCCAAGCTGGCTTCGATGCCATGCGCTCAGGCAAGTCTGGTAAAGTAATCCTAGATTGGGAATAACATCCCCCTCTATTGGTTAGTTTTACTTAATCGAAGCTAAAACAGCAAAGCCCCTGTACGCATAATAAACACGTACAGGGGCTTTTCTTTGCTAGGCGACAAGTCTTACTTCTTAATTGCCGTTTTTAGGTACTTATAGGCTTCAGAAAAGAAGAAATAGACACCACCCGCACCAGTCGAAGCTGCATACTCTTGCGTTAAGTAAACAAAATTAGACTTAAACTTCTCTATCGCCTCTTCTTGGGTATCTGCGTAGATATAGTCGCCTTCCACCTCAAAGCCTTGTTCAAGCAATTGATTTTTTTCTTCTAAAAAGGTCTCTGATTCAGGGTTTAAAAACGTAAATGCTTTTTCGTTGTCGCCTTGACGGAAAAACTGAAACTTAGCCATATCAACACTTTCCTTCTGTACAATAAGTTATCGTTAAAGTGATTTTGAAGGGAATGGTACTAAGTCAGCCTCATAAGCTTAAAAGTAAAATAGCGCTAAATTGATTGCTTGGGAAGGGTTGTTTTATGCGAAACGACGAAGGATCAAAAAAGCCTGATGGAATCACTTCATCATCAGGCTTTTGTCTTGCTATTGGAAACTTATTGGCAAGGTGTGATTTCTAAGCGGTAGGGAATATCGTTTTGAGTCTTTCTATAATAGCGGATAAAGCAGTTATTATTTACCAGCTTACTCTGTTGACCTTCACGATAGACATTATCACGTTGCGTAATAGTGATTGATGGGCCTTGTAGATCATCTTGTCCATGAATAAAAACGATCGCCCAATCATCTCTCTTTGTGTGATCGCCTAAAGCATCAACTAATACAGGCAACGTCAATGTATCCGCCGCTGGGTAGCCGTAACGAAAGTCACAGCTTGTTTTTTCACAACCAGCAACAGGGACATCTTTATTAAGTAACGGGGTTGCTTCCAAGCCATTCATAGCTAGAATTCCGTATCCCATTTCCATCCCCGAAGTCATTGCTCCTTTCATTGCCTGTAGCGCTGAGTTTCTCGCGTCGACTTGCATGTTCATAAATCGAGGCGCTGCCGTAACGGCTAAAATGCCAAGGATGACAATCACCACCACTAGCTCAATCAGAGTAAAGCCTTTATTTTTCACACCAGCTCTCGACAAAAATTTGACAGGTGGTAATTCTATGCCTTTAAAAACACCAGTCAATACTCATGAAGAATAAATGGCGATCAAGATCACGTCACATTGGATTAATCATCACCATTTATAAAATGTCTAGAATCATACCCTTATCTTGTAAATAACCTTACTTCGTCGCCACTAAATGTTGCCACTCTTCATGCTTATTAAGGTAATGAACAACGTAACTACAAATAGGCACAATGCGTAAACCTTCAGCCTCGATATAAGGCAATACCGCAGCCATCATCTTCCCGCCTGCTCCTTGTCCTCTTAATGCATCAGGCACCGAGCTATGGTCCACCTGCAATACATTCCCGACACGTTGATAACTCAGCTTGCCCCAACAATCTGGCGCGAGTTCAATACGATATTCATTGTTATCCTGATCATGGATAACATTCAGTTGCTCTGCCATACATAGTTCCTTCTGCGTTTATGTTCTACTTACTTTGGTTTTTGCCTCATGGCGTTGTACCTATATAATACCGAATATCTAATAGTAGTGAGCAAGTGAATATAATGGCTAACCCTCTCGCCAATAGCGTCGTCGTACTCGATTTCGAAACCACGGGTCTTTCGCCTAATCAAGGCGATCGCGCCATAGAAATTGGTGCAGTCAAATTAGAGAACGGTATTGTTACAGGGCAGTTCCAACAGCTCATGAATCCTGGCCGTCGCGTCAGTAGTTTCATCGAAGGTTATACCGGCATTACCAACTCGATGCTGAGCACAGCCCCTTCTTGTGAAGAAGTGATGGATGAATTTGCCGACTTTATTGGCGACGCTAATCTTGTTGCACACAATGCCTCTTTCGATCAGCGATTTCTTGACGCAGAACTCGATATTATTGGTCGCCAGTATGGCGGCACATTCGCTTGTTCTATGCTGATTGCGCGTCGTCTGTATCAATCTGCGCCCAATCATAAATTAGGGAGTTTGGTTGAATATAAAAACATCGAGACAGACGGTGTTTTTCACCGTGCGTTAGCCGATTCAGAAATGACAGCCAAACTATGGCTACAGATGCTTGAAGACCTAAACCTCGACTTTAAGATTCAACACCCAAGCTTTGAGTTAATGCAAAAAATTGCTAAAAAGAATAAAGCAGCGGTACCTATGTTTTTGTACCGTGAAGCAAAAAATTTCGTTTAAACGCGCACGCTTCTTTCCTCGCCAAACCACAACGTCTTCCCTTTAAATCAGGCGTGTTGGCAAAGTATGTATAGCCAGAGTCATTGGCTACTACCTTGCTACGTCAATACGCCTTAACTATCTTCTAGTTATGCTCGCATTAACATCTACATACAAATCCAACCTGCAACTGATAGGCTCCCGGGCATAAACATCGATACTCATGTTGATAATCTGTTAGGGTGTGTACGCACTCAACATCAGAAGTAGGACGCTATAATGCAACTAAGACAATGGTTTCTAACCGTTTGCCTGATAGGCATCACCCTTCCCACCCTTGCTGAATCTACCCCAGATAGCCAGCAAGAGCCTAAGAGTGAACCAACCTACTCTGAGCTCAGTATTTATGATAAACCGCTGATGGAGCGCTATGTTTTAGATGAATTGAAAACATTACGTACCAATCAGCAAGACCTTGAACGCCGCATGATTGTCGAAATAACTGATCGGGAGTTAGCCGTAGCTGACAAATCTCTGAATTATGCCAATGTCACTGTGACTTATTTCTTTTACATCATTGCGGGTGTCGCATCACTGATTGCCTTGATAGGTTGGCAGTCATTACGCGAAATGCGGGTCAATACTAAGAAAATGGCGGATCAACAGCTACAAGAAATCGCCGAACAATACGAGAAAAAATTCCAAGCCTTAGAACGCGAACTTCGCAGAAAAACCCGCAGTATCAGTGATAACAACAAAGAAATCGAGAAAATTAACGAGGTTCATAACCTCTGGCTACGCGCACAAAACTTCCAAAATCCTGAGCAAAAAATGGAAGTCTACGATGAAATCTTAAAGATCCGTCCTGGTGATTTAGAAGCCTTAACCCACAAAGCTGATGCCGCAATGGAAATCCGCGAGTTCCACTGGGCACTTAGCTTGTGTAACCGCGTATTAGAAGTAGATGACTCTAATGCTCATGCACTTTATCAACGTGCTTGTGCTTATGCCCGCCTCGGTGTGGATGAGCAAGCAATATCAGATTTAGAACGCTCAATTAGTGAAAGTGCACTCATGCGCGATCTTGCTGCAGAAGAAGCTGATTTTGAAATGCTACACGGCAACGAGCGATTTGATATGTTGATCGCAGCAACAGAGCAGTAAACACGCCATCGAACAGCGTGTCATCTCGGCAGTATCCTCATGAATTTTAAAGTGATACTGCCAACCTCCTCTTATTTATTCCTTTGCATCCCACCACTCTATTTTCTTTAACACTCAACGCATCGAACTCTAAGCAATTAACAGGTTGCTTTCGCACTGTAATACACCTCCAACACCCACAAACCCGCTATTTCAGAGCATTTAATTCTACAAAATCCGTTCCATTAACGAATCATTCACCACAATTTATTTTGAACTCTAAACAATTAGTTGTTAGCATACTGTCAAATTGATAACTAACAGGAGAAAATCATGCGCATTTTGCGCTCACTGGGTGCGGCCAGTTTCATCGTCGAATAGACTCGACACAAGAAGGATAAGCCCGTAACAATGTCATATCGAAGGATGTATGAGTTTTCAAAAAGATATCAATAAACCCGTTTTTTTCATTTCATTAGTAATCATTGCATTACTTTCATTTGTCGGCGTATTTTGGCCTGACTCAGCACAAAACTATTTTGGTGCGATCCAAAAATGGTTCGTTACCCAAGCAAGCTGGCTATACATTTTATCTGTTGCCATCTTTCTAATTTTCCTCGTATTCGTCATGTGCAGCCGCATGGGCGATATCAAGCTTGGCCCCGATCATTCAGAACCTGATTACACCTTTGGCTCTTGGGTTGCTATGCTGTTTTCTGCAGGTATGGGTATCGGCCTGATGTTCTTCGGTGTTGCCGAGCCAGTCATGCACTTTATGTCACCACCTGTTGGTGATCCGCAAACGGTTGAAGCCGCTCGTGAAGCCATGAAGATCACTTTCTTCCATTGGGGCTTACACGCTTGGGCTATCTATGCGGTTGTGGCACTTTCACTCGCATACTTCTCATATCGCCATAAGTTGCCACTGCTACCACGCTCTGTGCTACACCCACTGATTGGCGATAAAATCTATGGGCCGATTGGTCACGCTGTCGATATCTTCGCGGTAATCGGTACCCTATTTGGCGTTGCAACCTCACTCGGCTTTGGTGTAATGCAAGTAAACGCAGGCTTTAATTACTTATTCGGTCTGCCGCAAACCACTACAGTTCAAATGGGCTTGATTGCCGTTATCACTTTGTTCGCAACTGTATCCGTTGTTTTGGGTCTTGATGGTGGTATCAAACGCTTATCTAACATCAATATGTCGCTAGCAATACTGCTTGTTGCCGTCGTGATTATTGCAGGTCCAACCGTACTTATTCTGCAATCATTCGTCCAAAACACAGGCAGTTATCTCAGCGATATTGTGAATAAGACTTTTAATTTATTCGCCTATGCACCTAAAGAAGATTGGATCGGTGGTTGGACACTACTTTATTGGGGATGGTGGATTTCATGGTCACCGTTCGTCGGTATGTTCATCGCTCGAATCTCACGTGGTCGTACTATTCGTGAATTCTTGATCGGTGTACTTCTGCTGCCTTCACTGTTTGGTTTCCTATGGTTTACCGCATTTGGTAACACAGCCATTGATGCCATCATGAACCACGGTGCAACTTACCTAAGTGAAGCTGTGAGCAGTAACGTGCCAGTCGCATTGTTCAAATTCTTCGAACATATGCCACTGTCTAGCTTATTGTCCATGATGGGCGTATTACTGGTTATTACCTTCTTCGTTAGCTCGTCTGATTCAGGTTCACTTGTTATTGATACTCTGACCTCTGGCGGTGCAGAAGAGCCACCTGTATGGCAACGTATATTCTGGGCGGTGACTGAAGGTGTCGTTGCTGCGGCATTACTTGGCGCTGGTGGCTTATCAGCCTTACAAACCATGACGATTGCGAGTGCTTTCCCTATCATGATTCTGCTCTTGGTATTTTGTTACTGCTTGTTTATCGCATTACGGAATGATTACCTGTTGCAGTCGAGTGTGCAAAATCACAATACGTCTGTGCAATACACCAAAGCAAGTGTGAGCTGGAAAGATCGAATCTCTTCGTTGGTTAGTCATCCAAAGAAAACAGAGGCGAAAGCCTTTATTGATGAGACAGCAAAACCTGCACTCACCTCGCTCGCGAATGAAATGAAGAAGCAAGGTCTAGCCGCCCGCATTCAAATTCTGGATCCTGAACGTGTACGTATGGTGATAGAAAAAGAAGGGGTAGAAGACTTTGCCTACGGTATTCGTCTGCGTCGATTTGTATTACCAACCTATGTTAATGAAGAGCAAAGCACTTACTACCGTGCAGAAGTCTTCTTGTTGCAAGGTGGCCAACAATACGATGTCTTAGGTTATACCCAAGATCAAATCATTGCTGATGCGATTACACAATATGAGCGTCACATGCACTTCTTACACTTAGCAACCTCAGAAAATGTTGCAAGTAAAGCTGGTTAAAGCGTCTTTTAAAAAATAAAGACTTAAACAAAATCAAGCCCTTAACACTCAAGTTATCATTCCTTGAGTATTGAGGGCTTTTTTCAGCAAAAAACTTCCCTTACGAATATAACTTGTTACATCATTTGTTCTTTTCGAAATTCTCTTGATAAGAAATTCATCTTCATTGTTGAATTTAACAACGTTCAATTCCTGTCGCTTTATATACCCATAGAGCATGCAAAAGGGAAGTAAGAATGAATGTAACAATGAGCCCCTCAATGTCGATTCTTGACTATCAACAAGCAAACGCAAACAACATATCCGCCAAGAACACGAATCAGCTAATTAAACCTATTATGGAGAGCAGAGAAACGACAACTCATGCAATAGACCATAATAAAAACCTCCAAACCCAAATGAAACATAGCGCCGAAAAAGCAAAAAAAGCACCAACAAAGAATGAAAACCGAAAAGATGAACTCCAAAAACTGAAAGAGCGATTAAATGAGAAAATTGAAGAGCTCGTTAAGCAAATAAAAAACTTATCTAAATTTGATAGTGAAGCTACTAAGCAGTTAAAAGAATCATTCCAATCACAACTGATACAAGTGCAAGGACAGCTTACAAAAGTAATCGATGAAGAAAGAAAGTTATTAGAAAAAGAAGCTCGAGAAAAAAACTTGTAATACGCCTGAACAATCAGAGTCTATTTAATCGCGCTAACTCAACCGACACATAAGAAAAACCCCAAAGGCACATATGTGCATTTGGGGTTACATTTCGAACTTTATTATTTGCCGCTAGTTTTGACTGATACTACTAGCCTAAATAAACATCTAGTCAATCAATTAACGGTTAATCGGGCGTACACGGAAGTTACGACCTTTCATTTTACCCGTTTCAAGCTTACGCACTGCTGCGCGCGCTACTTCACTATGTACAGCAACATAAGCACGGTTATCAAACAGGTGAATTTTACCGACTTGAGAGCCATTGATACCGTTTTCACCAGTCAATGCGCCAAGAATATCACCAGCACGTACTTTTTGCTTTTTACCACCATCGATAAGCAGCGTTGTCATTAGTGGACGACGCGTTGGCTTGTCTAGCAAGTCCATAGACGGTAGTTCTTCACCGTGAATTGAACGATCTAGGTAGTCTTCTAATAGCGCAACTTTGTAGTGCTCTTTATCGCTAAAGAGCGAACAAGCAATACCTTTGCTTCCCGCTCGACCTGTACGGCCAACACGGTGAACGTGCACTTCAGTATCACGCGCAATGTGATAGTTAATAACAGCATCTAGCGAGTCAATATCAAGACCACGTGCCGCTACGTCTGTCGCAACCAGAATAGACGCACTCTTATTGGCAAAACGCACCAAGGTTTGATCACGTTCACGTTGTTCTAGATCACCGTGCAGTGCTACCGCACTAAAGCCGTACATATCTAATGCGTCAGCAATTTCTTGCGCTTCACGCTTGGTATTACAGAACACAACCGTTGATTCTGGTTGGTGTTGTTGAAGTAGAAGACGCAATGCAATCATGCGGCTTTCATTGTCATCTACTTTGAAAAAGTGCTGTGTGATGCTGCTATTGTCGTGGGTTGATTCCACTTTCACCATAACTGGCTTATGCATAATGTCGTCAGCAATTTCTTTAATTTGCTTTGGATAAGTTGCACTAAACAATAACGTTTGACGATCGCTTGGCGCTTCATCAACAATCGCATCAATAGAAGATTGGAAACCCATTTCCATCATACGGTCAGCTTCATCAAACACTAGGGTATTTAATTCTGCTAAGTTTAAGAAGCCTTTGCGGATATGCTCTTCTACACGGCCCGGCGTACCCACAATAATGTGTGCACCATGCTCTAGTGAGCCAATTTGTGGACCAAACGGCATACCACCACAAAGGGTCAACACTTTAATATTGTGAATAGTACGTGCTAACTTACGGATCTCTTTAGCAACTTGGTCGGCCAGCTCACGCGTTGGGCACAACACCAAAGTTTGCACGCGAAAACGCTTAACATTCAAGTTAGAAAGTAATCCTAAACCGAACGCGGCCGTTTTACCTGAGCCAGTTTTTCCCTGCGCAATCACATCTTTACCTGCCAACATGTGCGGCAGACTTTGCGCTTGGATCGGTGTCATCTCGGCGTAACCCATAGATGATAAGTTTTCCAGCAAAGCAGGGTTCAGTTCGAGTGTAGAAAAGGCAGTCTGGCTCAAGGTTATGTCCTATCGTATAAAGAGTTAGGATGGATAATTACGGATTATTCCCATTAAAGGCTGCGCACAATACCAGTTTGCAGTGTGCAAGCATAGTAGCAGAACGTTTTTATCCTTGCTGTTTTAGTTCTAACACTATTAACTAAAATACAAACCAGCATGTGCGATATAAAACAACATCCCATACAGGCACACTTCAAACTTGCCACAAACGCACAAAAACGCCATTAAATCTTCTAATTACCTATCAGAAATATTATCTTTTATGCCATAATGCCGATAAGTTATAAATCAAACAATATTTGTCATTACTCATGCGTACGTCTCTACATTATTGCTTACTGTATACTATTGGTTTATTCACCATTTGTACGGTACCCCACGCCTATGCTAATAACTTTTCATATAATTATGTAGAAGCGCAGGTCATTACAGACCCTGGTGGTATCGGCGTGGCTGGCAGTGTTCCTTTCCACGAACATGCGCATGTTGTCTATAACGCACAAACTTCTTTCAATTCCGATTGGCTACTCACTGGCGGGGTTGGCTTTAATGCACCTATCGCAGATCGGGCTGATGTACGTGGCTATTTAAAAGCACACTCACGCAAAAACGATCAAACCAATGGCGACTGGGGTGACACATTTTCTGAGTTCAGTTTAGACTTCTCCATTTGGGCCAATCAGCTGTCCGAAGTCGGCGCATCAATCGGCACCTACTACATGCCTGAAGATGAAGAAATTGATAAATTCCACCTGTTCTATCGTTATCATGCCACCAGCGCGATATCCATTGGTGTTGAACTTCACCTAAGCGGCTTAGATGATGGCCAGATGTTACTATCAGCCCGCTACCCTCTCGGCTAATATCTCCCCAGAAAAACGTAGAACTCAACGAATCAGTCATTAAGAAGCAGCATTATGCTTACTAATGGCTGATTTTCTTGCTTGATACATATAGACTGTCGATAAAAAGACAAATAAGATTTGATTTAATTATGTATAAAGCTGTTACGTGCGCACTATTCACCTTCTTCTTAATCATTACTTCCGCTAACACATACGCTAATAATTTTAATTACAATTACGGTGAAGTACTTGTTCCACTCAATCCTGGCGGCCTTGGTTTAGGCGGTTCAATGTTGATCCACCAAAATGCTCACCTGGTTGCCGAGGCACAAAGCGCCTTCAAAAATGACTGGTTAATAACAGCTGGTGCAGGCTTTAATGCGCCGATATCACAATTCGCGGACCTACGTGGATATTTAAAAATACATTCGCAAAAAAACAAACAAACAACAAATACCTTTGGCCGCTTTTTTACCGAGTTAAGCCTCGATGCATCGACATGGGTGAACCCTGTTTCAGAAGTTGGAGCAAGTGTTGGTTCTTACCTTATTTCTGATGACGATAAAAAATTAAAACTTCAAACTTATTATCGCTTTCATCCAACACCAACATTCTCATTCGCTGCAATTTTAAATATTAGCGGACTTGAAGATGGTCAAATCATGCTATCAGCACGCTATCCACTAGGATAGAAGTGTGATTATGCTGGCGCACCGCGGTAATAATGCCATAGGAATAATGATCCGACGGTTCGCCATGGCGTCCACGCGCTGACAAGCTCGCGCGCTTCTTTTGCGGTGGGCTTTTCGTCTAATCCCTTTAAACGCCCTAATGCCACTTGCAGTGCTAAGTCGTCTGCTGGAAACACATCGGTTCGTGCTAGTGCAAACATCAAATATATCTCGGCGCTCCAACGACCAAAGCCTTTTAAAGCCATAATGCTATCTATCGCTTGCTCATCATCAAACGTTGCGAGTCGATCGATATCTAACTGTCCATTATAAATCGCCTGCGCTAACCCTCGGGTATATAGCACTTTGCGCCCAGACAAGCCTGCCTCGCGAATGCTTTGCTCACTCAAACTCAAATAATGCTCAGGGGTAACCGTTGGCATAAGTGCTGTGACTCGGGCCATAATGGCTTTTGCAGCATGGGTAGAGATTTGCTGGCTGACCACGATAGACAACAGTGATATAAAGTGAGGTTTTAAATAACGTGGTGGAGGGTTGCCATATTCCAGCCACGCCTTCGCAAGATCAGCATCAAGCAAAGCTAGCTCTGTCATTCCCTGCGCGATCAATTTTTCATCCATTCACTTGCTCTCTATTCGCCTCACTTCCTCCAATCTAGCGTATTACTTCAAAATAGCAAAAAGCCATACTAAGCTGCCTTAGTATGGCTTTTATAAGCATTTAACGGGGTTAAAGCTTACACGTAATCACTGTACGGGTTTTCGGTTGGCAATTGGATTGCTTGGCCAAACGCTGACAGATTCATGCTTTCAGGTGTCATCGTAATTGATGTTTCATCCATGACATTTTCACCAAAATCGTAACGAATGCTCTCTACGCCCTGACAAGCCGCTTGATCTTGTTGGCTCACCATTTGGCTAATTGGTTCGTTTTTCGCTTGGTACTGCGCAAAAGCCTCTGCACCGTATTTTTTCACTAGCATTGCTGTTGTCTGAGCTGGAGACAGCACCAAGCCTGTTGCGTTATTTCCGCCAAAACCTTTCGCATTCAAAATAACGGCTTTGTAGTCTTCGCCCTTCTCGCCCGCATATTGGTGTTGTGTCAGAATATTAAGATTCGACTGGTGTACATCTTCAGCAATATGGTCAATCGAAGTAATGCCCGGCACCCAGCCGTACTGCCATACGCCTAGCGAAGCGATAAGTTGATCGCCAGCTGCCGCGCCCATAGAGTGGCCCAAGTAAGACTTCACTGCCGTTACTGGCCAGTTATCAATACTAAAGGTTTTCGCGACTTCGTTCAGAATATGGCTTTCTGTCACGCGATTTTGCGGTGTGCCTGTACCATGCGCTTGTACATAAGTTTGCTTCACACCTTGCTCGCCTAAAATGGCTTTTGCTAAGGCTGTCGCTTTTGCTACCGTGACATAGTTACCCACACCCGGTGCAGAGATAGACTTTTTATTACCGTCGGCATTCACGAACACATCAGCGACAGAACCATAAATATTCATGCCAAGTGATAACGCCAGTTCATCATCCATCAGTACCACAAACTGCGATGATTCCGCCATGGTGAAGCCAGCATTGCTTGAGAACGGACGACACGCACGGCGGTTATCGACGGTTTCACTTTGATCGAGGGCTTTAATTTGCTCATCTTCCGCCAATGCGCCCATCACACGGAAACCTTCCATCACTTCTGCTACAACAGGGGCTTCAGCGTTACCAACAATAACAACCTTCGCTTTACCATGCTGAATGTCGTACATGCCTTGACGGAGGTTATAGAGGAAAGTCGCACACGCGCCCATGTTGGTGCCCGTTGTACCAACACTGTTGATCATGTAACCATTAATGAAATCCGCTGGCATTTCAGCAAAGGATAACGCCATCATCTTTGAGCTAACACGGCTACCAATTAATGGCGCGGCAATCATGCCAGACAGTGATTGATCATCGATTTGACCTAACGCACTACCCGCATAGACAGAAACTTCGTCTGGCTGAATGTGTTTTAAAATTTCTTGCCAATCAACCCCCATCGAGTTCAACGCATCAGATGCACCGTATACCGACAGCTTTAAACCACGAGGGTGAAAACGGGAATTGTACAAACTACCTGGATCAAAGCCTGCGGGGATATTGCCACCGCTGGTTACAGGGTAACTTGTGCGGTCTTCTAACAAGGCTGCCAGATCACCCGTTACAGTGATTTTGACTTTGCTGCCTTGTACTTCAAGTGACCAGTTCTCAGGAATTTTTGTTGGCAATTTAGATTTGCGCACCGTGAATGTCATGGTGTCGCTACCGCTATTAATCGTTGCTTTGTACTGGTGCAAAATATTGTCAGGATCAAATGAATCAATACGGCGGATTAGTGTGCCCGCTTTAATCGCTTCAATAAGCTCATCGGTAAGATTTTCCTCTTGGCTTAATCCCATTCGACGCGCAAGATCTTGCCATGTTGATGCCATTACATCAGCAGATAATACATCCGACACCATACGCTTATAACTATGGAAACCAGAACTACGACCAGCAGCATTAATGCCACCAAAACCCACGATAAGCGGTAACTTTGTCATTTGACGCCTACTACAAAACAATAATTTGCGGCTAGGTTACCAATTTACGCTGGTTTATCACCCTGTATTTATGCCAAAATCACTGCCATTCACGCCAACATAGAGCCAATGTGTATGAAAGTCGGTTTTGTTCTCTACCATCGCGCCCTGATCACCGGCGTTTCCCTCGCCGCCGAGATGCTAAGCAGTGCGGCCAGTTTGCGAGAAAGACGGCTACAACGCAGTGATCCCTTTAGTATTCAGCTAATTGCAGCCAGCTTATCGTCACCAAAATTAACCGCGGGGCTACGCTTAGAGCCTGATATTACCTTCGATGACCCTGCGGCTTTCGACGTAATTATTTTACCACCTATGTGGGGGAACCCGCTGTCAGCACTTAGCCATACACCTGCGTTAATACCTTGGCTTATTGAACAATACCGCCAAGGCGCTAAGTTAGTTGCGACAGGCACTGGGGTGATGCTACTGGCAGAAACAGGCCTATTGGATTATCAAGTCGCAACAACACACTGGTACTTCTACGACAAATTCACCGCTCGTTACCCAAACGTCAAACTCAACCGCAAAGCGTCAATTACCGCCGCCAATGGCCTTTACTGTACAGGCAGTATCAACTCCCAAACGGAGATGATTTTGTTTTTGATTGCACAGCAGTATGGTCAAAAAATCGCGACCACTATCGAAACCCACTACGGCCATGAAATATCAAAATCAACCCAGCAACCGTTTTACCAAATTGGTGGCGAAGTACAGTTTGATGAGTCTATCGCGTTTGCTCAAGATTGGATGAAGCGCCATTTATCACAAGTGATCACCGCACAGCAAGTGGCGGATGCCTGTGAACTCCCTTTACGAACTTTCAGTCGCAAGTTTAAGGATCAGGTAGGGCAGGCTCCTCATCAGTACTTACAACAAATACGAATGGAAGCGGCACAAGAGCTATTGCGGGATTTCGGCATGAGTATTCAAGATGTTGCCGAGCAAGTCGGCTATAAAGATGCATATCACTTTTCGACACGCTTTAAGCAAGCCTTCGCCATGACTCCAGCACAATATCGCACCATGGTAAAAGCGAAGATTTATAACGCGAGTTAAGCAGGTATTCCGTGTAGTGAGACATTACGGTACTGTTTATCGCTGAGGCTAAACCGTATACGACCAACCAAAAGTAAGACTTGTCTAATAGCTGATACACTGGAAAATCATATCGCCACATAAACTGTCTGTATTGATTCGTAACGTTGTGAAGCTTATGTGGTTCATTCTGTTCGTCGTCATCAAATACATAAAACGCGCTGGCATCTATGCTGTCAGCGTCGTGACGATTTACAGCTATGGCGCTCAAGCTGGCGTACTACCGACGAGTAAAATCACGGTTGATGCCCATCAATGCCGCCTCGACTTTTTCCATTTAGCGAAAAATCAGCAACAAGAATTTGAACCTATCATTCAATTAGCCATGGTATACACCAAAAATAGCCAAAGCCGCTACGTGGCAATAAAGCGTAAAATTCCTACCGATATACACACGGCAGTTCAATATGAAAATATTCAATATCAACGCGCGCATAAACCTGTTGCTGTATTCACAACCTATTGGCAGTCGCTGAATAAAGATCACCAGATCGGCGGCCTTGTGGTATTAGGTAGCGATAATTACCAACAGGCTTTTGATAAAATCACCTCATTGATGTTCCAAGATGAAGGGCATTTTGAATTATCCCCTCAGCAAGGTAAGTCAATTTTAGGCTCCTTGCCTGAAACACCGCAGTCTATCCCCTTACCAGCGCGAGAACCTGACAATAATCCGAGAGAAAATAAGCCGCCAAAGAAACACTATTCCTCAGATAAAACAAGGCAAGGAATATATCAATTCTATGTGCAAGACGATCACCTAGCTCAGTTTAAACATTGCTTAAGCAAGACTTAGTCATGCACAGCTAACGCGCCTTCTAACTTTAATAGGTAGGCCTTCATGTCTACACCACCGGCATAACCCGTTAGTTTACCGTTAGCGCCAATAACACGATGGCAAGGTACGATAATCGCAATCGGGTTCTTACCATTGGCAGCACCAACCGCCCTAACCGCTTTAGGATTATTAATTGCATCAGCAATGGTTTTGTACGAACAGGTTTCGCCATAAGGAATACTTCGAAGTGCTGTCCAGACCTGCTTTTGAAACTCAGTACCTTCTGGCGCAAGCGGTACAGTAAAGCGCGTTAATGTGCCAGCAAAATACGCATCAAGCTGGTGACAACATTCAATAAATGGATCTTCTGTTAATAACCAATCGGGGTCGACATCATCATCTTCACGTTGTGAGGCCAGCGTTACTCCAATCAAACCATGTTCATTGGCGAGCAAACGTATCTTACCTAAAGGGGATGGATGGAAATGACAAAACATTTTGCACCTCGGGTAAATAAACGATTCAAAAACGAAATTATCACCATGATGCCGTTTTTCACACCAATATGCACCACACTATTGATATTGGTAACAATAAACACAGGTCCTAATTTCCATTTAGCGGCGACTTACCACTATTCAGGCGGTATTGGCCTCAAACCAGCTCGAACTTGTTAAAAATCAGCTATTCACACCAAAACCATAGCGAGTGACATTCGTTCTTCAAAGCGAAGTTCGCTCAACATTATGGACATTTAACACCATAATGATTGGATCAAAACGCTATTTTTCAATTGGAATATTCCTCTTATTCTTGCTGCCAACAACACGGTTGAAGAGGCTAACTCAAGCAACCGACAAATTATTAGTACAAGTAAAACGCTGGAGAGCACCATGTCTCATCAAATTATCGCCGATCTAAACACGCGTTACACAGCAAAAAAATACGACGCAACCAAGCGCATTTCGCCAACAGATATGGATGTTATCAAAGAAGCAATTCGTCTATCTGCTTCTTCAATCAACTCACAGCCTTGGAAGTTTATTGTGATTGAAAGTGATGAGGCCAAACAGCGCTTCCATGACACTTTTGCCAATATGCACCAATTTAATCAGCCACATGCTAAAGAAGCATCGCATACAGTACTATTTGCTTATAATCCGAATTATAGTAAAGATGAGTACAAGAAAGTGGTTGATGTCGAGGTCACATCTGGTCACTTGCCTGCAGACAGATATGATGCAATGCTCAATGGCGCCTATGGGTTTGCGGAAGCGAATACTGATGAAAATGGCTTTAATGGTGGCTGGACTAAAGCACAAACCTATATCGCCTTAGGCAATACATTACACACTCTAGCCCGACTGGGTATTGATTCAACGCCAATGGAAGGCGTGGATTCCAAGTTGATTGGTGAAATATTTAAAGATGAGCTTGATGGCTACGTTTGTGACGTTGCACTTGCGATGGGCTATCGCCTCGCTGATGGTGATTACAACTATGGTTTACCTAAATCTCGCCTAGCAGCAGAAGATGTAATCACAGTGCTTTAATCAGCAGCTGCTGAGTAACAACATAATATTCAAAAACCGCCAATGGCTAAGTTGGCGGTTTTTCTATATCTCATATAACAGCGATTTATGCCGTGATAACTTACTGAGTAAGCTGTACTTTATGGCCAAGATACATCACTTCAACCGTGGCATAACCCAAGTTAACCGCTTCAAATTGTTTGGTCAGTTCGCGCGCATGCTTTGCATCTTTTGCTAAAAAAGAGACATTATAAATTGGGCGCTCTACACCACTTTCTAGTGTTTGGGTATTCAAGTACGAAGATGTAATCAGACCCGCCTGATTTAAACCAATAACACGTTGCAAATCGACACCTAAAACACGATCCATCTCGAGGGCATCAATACCTTCACGCCATGTAAATGTCACCCCATAATTTTTGGGTACGGGTGTATTATCCAGCCATTTATTGCCAAGCAAGCGTACGTTATTAATTTTTACCAGTTCTTTTTTATAAAGAGGCAAATTTGCCAACTTCGCTTTGGCATTGGCTTCATCTGTCGCATCAATAACAAAACGAATAAGTTTCATTGGTTTACCGTCAATACTGCTATCAAAGACAAACATATCTTTAATTTCACCGTTATTCACTAACTGGCCAAAAGCAGCGCGTTGCTCCGACATCGTCGCTAGTACATCATTCGCGTTATTGGTATTCCATGCGAGTTCAACCCCATAATCAGCAGCAGAGACAGCAGTGCTTACCGATAGAGAAGCAAAGATAACAGTGGCAATAGTCATTACTTTTTTCATGGTTCTACCCTTTTGGTTAATTATATTTATTTTGCTGACGTTCTTTCTAATTCGGCTGTTGGTTAAAAGCGCGAACGGTAACTACGGTGACACCCGCGGCAAGTCTTTTCGGCTTTCGACAACCCTGTTTTTAATTCATTAAGGTTTTGCTGTTCGCTTGCTTGATGCATTTGCTGGAAGCCCGTATCCATTTGAGCCAACAAAGCGTTAAATTTTTCAGGCTTATTCCATACCTCTTTTTTCGCTTTACTGCCGCTTTGGCTTCCTTCAGGAAATAATGTCATCAGCGCTTTACTGTGATCAGCAAGTTGCTCACTGATCAGCGCGAGTTGCTGCCAATCCGTATCTTGACCACCAATACTTTTTGAAGCCGTTTTCAAATCGCTTTCGATACTGCTAAAGGCTGTTTGACGCTGTGCAATTGCTTGGTCGTAACTATCAACACCAGCCTTCGCAATCACTGGCAAGCTAATAACCAGCGGTAGCAATACCAAGGCACATACTTTTTTATTCATTCGCTTTCTCATGACTCTCTCCAAGTTTGATTGGTTGCCACTGCTGGCTTGCTTTTTAATTTACACGGCAATAGTTGCAATTGCAACTATTGCCGTGTAAATTATCTCTGCCGCATAGATAAAGCATCAACTCATCGAACATTGATTAGGGGTATAGAATGAAAGTTTGGGATCTTTCCGCACGTATTTATCACTGGCTACAAGCCACTTTATTTTGCTTACTTCTTGCATCTGGCTTTTCAGGTAAAGACGCACATATCCCTCTTGGACTTATGCTGTTTACCTTGATTGTGTGGCGATTAATTTGGGGAGTTGTTGGCAGTGACACCAGCCGGTTTACACATTTCCTGCGCTCACCATTAAGTGTTATCCGTTATTTACGCGGTAAAGAAGACGCTAAAGCAGGCCATAATCCACTGGGGGGATGGATGGTTATTTGTATGATTGGTACTCTGTTATTGCAGTGCATATCGGGATTAGCTCTCGCAGGTTTATTAGATACCCTCCCAATGGCCGAATATTGGCTATCAGATAACGTTTTTACCGTTTTAGAGAATATCCACCTGTTTTTGGCCAATGGTTTACCTATTCTGATCGCTTTGCATGTAGGCGCGATCATTATCTACAAACTACGTAAAAAACCACTTGTTATGGCTATGTTTACTGGGCGCCAAGCTGGATTGGAGAAATCACAGACTGAGCTGTATTTCGCATCTAACGCACGAGCATTACTCGTGCTAACTGCCGCAGTATTCGTTACTATTGCAATAGTTGCATTCGCATAAGAGAAAAATAATGGACGAACAATTTGATAGGCAAAAGAGTTTTGGTTGGATGATCAATGTAGTCGCAAACCAAGCAGCCAAAAACCTCGAAACTGAGCTTGCGAAACATGATTTTCCGCGCTCACTTTGGCCAACAATGATGTGCTTATGGGAAAAAGAAGGGGTGACTCAACGTGAAATCGCGCAAATTGCTAAAGTAGAAAATTCCACCACTACACGCATTATTGACAAACTCGAAGTATTAGGACTCGTTGAACGTCGTGACGACCCCAACAGCCGTCGTTCATATCGCATTTATTTAACTAAGGCTGGACGAGATTTGAAAGGCACTTTGCAACCTATTGCCTTGAAAGTAAATAAAGAGATCCTCGATGTGCTTGATCCTAAAGAGCAAGACGAAATGATCCGCTTATTGCAAAAAATGATGCCAACATCAATATAAGATGAAATTAAGGCCTAGGAACACCTGAGACGGGTGTTTTTAGGCTCATCTTCCATGCTCCCACCATTAAAAAAGCCTCGAAAACGAGGCCATTAACTTAACAACTCATCCAGTTACTAGACGTCCCTTAATACAAGAGACTAGGTGCGGTACAAAACCTTGATGATATGGTAACCAAACTTGGTTTTTACTGGGCCTAGGTTTTCTAATACCTTGCCAGAAAACACAGCTTTATCAAACGCAGGAACCATCGCGCCTTTACGAAACTCACCTAGATCGCCACCACGTTTACCTGATGGGCATGTAGAGTATTTCTTTGCCAGTGTTTGGAATTTTGCACCCTTGTTAAGTTGCTTAAGGATGTCATCTGCTTGTTCTTTATGCTTCACCAAAATATGAAGCGCTGCTGCTGTAGAGGCCATTACCCATCTCCACGATAAAACGATAATCGCCCGAAGTTTGCGTGAATTCATAGCAACTAGCAAGCTTAACGCAACGAATAAAGGCTGTGAATTACGGGGCAAATAAACGAAAGCCACCCATTTGTTTACTTTGGGTGGCTTATTTACGCTAATTGCTCACAACAAGTACGCTTAGTATCGATACAAGGCAGAACTTATAGCTTATAACGCTCAACTTCTTTTTCTAGCTGATCAGCAAGTGCCTTTAATCCTTCTGCTTGTTTAGCGGCCGCCTGTGCTTCCTCAGCCATCTGATTCGCAACTTCTTGAACACCTTCGGTATTACGGCTAATTTCTGAAGTAACACTTGATTGCTCTTCCGCAGCAGAAGCAATCTGAGTGGACATATCATTAATCACTGTAATTTGACGGGCAATATCATCAAGGCTTATACCTGCATTGTTCACGTCTTGCACGCTGGTTTCCGCTAGCTGATGGCTATCCGACATCACATCGACCGCTTGCTTTGTTGTTGACTGTAACGTCTCAATCATGGATTGGATCTCTTCGGTTGAAGTATGCGTGCGTTGCGAAAGGACGCGAACCTCATCAGCCACGACAGCAAAACCACGCCCTTGTTCACCAGCTCGTGCCGCTTCTATTGCCGCATTAAGCGCTAACAAGTTTGTTTGCTCTGCAATCGAACGAATGGTGGCAAGAATAGAGCTAATTTTTAACGCATGATCGTTGAGGTGCTCAATAATACTCACGGCACTATCAACTTCTTGCGCTAAGTTACCAATAGAAGTTTGGCTTTGCCCAACCTGAACATGGCCGTTTTCAGATAGACCTACCGCTTCTTCTGCACTCTTAGCCGTATTTTCAGCATTATTGGCAATTTCTTGGGTGGCGCTAGCCATTTCAGCAACAGCTGTCGCCACCATGGTGATTTCATCTTGCTGACGACGAATACTTTCACTACGCGCCAACGCGGAATCCGCCGTATTAGCCGCGGCTTCATTCAAATGATGTGTAATATCACGCAATTTGGTCGCCATTATGTGTTGGCGTGAAACAAACTGGTTGAAGTTGCCAGCTAATTTACCAATATCATCATCGCTTTGAACATCAATGCGTACTGTCAAATCCCCTTCACCATTAGCAATATCTGCTAACGCATCTGACACTGTGTTCAATTCACGTAATTGATGCGTTACTAGCCATGCCACGAAAACAGACACAAAGAGTAGAATCACTAAGCCAATCAAGGCTTGCTTGACCAACATATCGCGCATTGGTGCTTCAAGTGTGTCTTGATCCATCACGAGCGCAATCACCCAAGATGTATTTGGCACAGCAACGACAACAACGGCTTTTTCCACACCGCCTACTTGGCTAAAGAAGAAATTATCTCCTGCCATCGTGCGCTGAAGCTTATCAGCAGCAAAATCAGCACCAATATCAGTCAGTGGTTTTAGTTGCATTTTCGCATTAGGGTGAGCAACAACAACGTTATCCCGAGTATCAAGTAGCATGGCATAGCCTTTACCCGGTACTGCAATATTTAAAACATCTTTAACCAGTTCACCGATTGCAAGGTTAGAGGCCGCAACACCGACAATTTCACCTTGCTGAAATACAGGATCAGCCAATGTCACCACTAATGTTTGCATAGTGTGACTAACATAAGGCTTGGTCGTGATAGGTTGGCGAGCTGCGTACGCTTCTTTGTACCAACCACGGCTACGAGGATCGTAGCCAGCTTTATTTAATGACGGATCATGGCGATACATCACACCATCACGCGTACCGTAGTAACTTAAACCAAAATCACCCGCCACCAGCGTTTGCTTCAGATGAGATACAATGTCTAGACTTGGATTGAGTTCTATCGCTTCTTTTAATGCTTGAACTGATTGTTGACGAGCACCAAACCAATCGCCAATCCCTTTACTATAAGCCGCTGCTGTATTGTGGCTTTCACTGCGAATTGCGCTCCATGCTTGGTCTTTCATTGACTGGTAAGAAGACCAGGTGAGTACGACAATTGTTAAAAAAATCAATGAAAGGCTTGATAAAACCAACTTCATCTTTAAAGAT
Organism: Photobacterium kagoshimensis; assembly: GCF_050337045.1. NCBI lineage: Bacteria > Pseudomonadati > Pseudomonadota > Gammaproteobacteria > Vibrionales > Vibrionaceae > Photobacterium > Photobacterium kagoshimensis. The sequence continues at coordinate 264,249 of NZ_JAKJSO010000010.1, forward strand.
AACCGCATAATATCCCTTATAAATAAATCGCATTACATGCATAAAACTTATGGAAGGATATTAATAAAAGCATTAATTTGATTTGCGACATGTATCAAACTAATTACAATGCACTCAATTGGATGCTTACAATCAAACCAGAATGTTCACTTTGAGTTCACCTTTTGCCAGTTACACTGGCTATCATGCTAAAACATTTGTTGGCGGAAGGTACTTATGAAGGTAGGCAAAATCATTAAGTCACTGACATTAAGCGCGCTTATATGCTGGGTTGCCCTAATGAGTGCAACAGCAATGGCAGCCCCCACACCACGGTTAGAAATCGACGAAGATCATGACGATTTTATGGAAGCCGTTGAGCAAGGACTGATCCAATCTTTTTCTGCATTACAAACGACCGTTGCGCGTCAATTACATGGTCGTATCATCAAAGTGGAATTAGAAGAAGATGATGATATCTGGATCTATGAGCTAAAATTGCTCGATCCACAAAATAATATCGTCAAAGTTGAATACGATGCCCGTACGCTTTCTATTATCAAAATATCAGGGCGTCAGCTTGAAAATATTATCAAGGGAACAGAATGAAAATCTTAGTTGTAGAAGATGAAGTCACCCTAGGCGGCCAGATTGTCGAAGGCCTTGAACAAAATGGCTGGGTTGCCGAATTATCCTGTGATGGTATCGATGCATTGTACCGTTCAACATCAGAACCTTGGGATGCCATTGTCCTTGATCTTGGCTTACCAAAATTAGATGGTTTAACCGTATTGAAAGGCATTCGCGATGAAAATGTGAATACGCCCGTAGTGATCCTTAGTGCTCGCAACGAATTGACACAACGTGTTGAAGGGCTAAATGCAGGCGCTGATGACTACCTAACCAAACCCTTCCAGATGGTTGAATTAGTTGCACGTTTACGTGCTCAACTGCGCCGAGCATCAGGCAGTGGTTCACCGGTCATTCAAGCAAGTGGACTAAGCCTAGATACACGTACTTCTAAAGTGATGTGGCAAGGTCAAGCTATCGACCTAACAGCACTGGAATTTAAAGTGCTGGCTTACCTCATGCACAATACAGATAAAGTGATTTCACGCACCGAACTGGTTGAGCATATCTATAAACAAGATTTCGACCGTGACTCCAACACCATTGAAGTATTTATTGGCCGTATTCGTCGAAAAATTGGGGGAGATGTCATTAAAACAGTTAGAGGGCTAGGATACCGAATCAATGCCGATGCTAAGTAAGGTCAATCGAACATCGGCGAGTCTTCGCAGCCGCTTGCTTTTCGCCGCGGCTGCGTGGTTATTGATCATCACTGTCAGTGCGGGTTATCTCGTGCCCAACGTTATCCACCAATATTTAGTGGATCAAGAAAAGCAGCAACTTGACCTGTACCTCGATGAAATAACAGCGCTTGCCGATACTGACAAAAGCGGACGTATTACTGTTACCGCGCCTATGTCGAACCCAAGGTTTCAATCACCCTACAGTGGTTTATATTGGTCACTCAGTACCAAACAGTTTCAACTTAGGTCTCGTTCTTTATGGGATAGCCGTATTTCAGGTAATAAAGAAGAGGGTTTCACTGGTCCAAACGATCAAACGCTACTCACAGTGCAGCGTAATATCTATTTACCTGATATTGATGCCCCCGTGTCGTTGACTATCGCTATCGACAAAAGCCGATTAAACAAAACATTGCACCAACTCAATCAAGGTCTGTGGATTTTATTACTGATCATGGCGGTTGGTATGTTAATGCTTACCTGGCTCCAAGTAAGTTGGTCATTACTACCACTAAAAAAACTACAAGCCAACTTAAAGCAAGTGCGCGATGGTGATACCACAGAGCTCAAAGCCAATTATCCTAAAGAAGTACAACCGGTTATTGATGACTTAAACGCGCTCCTTTTCCACTACCAAGAACTGTTAGAACGTGCACGAAATCAGTCGGGAAACCTGTCTCATGCACTAAAAACACCCATTGCAATTCTAAACAACGAAGTTACTAATTTACCACCAGACGTAAGTGCTAAGTTAGTACCCACCATCAATCAGTTACAGCAACATATCGACTATCATCTCGGTCGAGCTCGCATGGCAGGCGCCGCCAATATTCTTGCAGCGAAAACCCAACCCTCGGCGCGCATTGATGCCATCTCAATGGCCATGGATAAAGTCTATGCTCAGCGCGGTATCGTGCTGGTCAATGAAGTGGAGAGTGACATTTTGGTTGCTGTCGAGAAACGCGACCTTGATGAGATCATTGGTAACCTTATTGAGAACAGTTACAAATGGGCGGATAACTTAATCCGAGTTTATGTTGAACCAGATACTGATCAAACCGTTCATATTGTGATTGAAGATGATGGCCCAGGTATTAGTGATGAAGGCTGCATTGAGGTAGTAAAACGCGGTGTAAGGCTAGATGAATCCACACCCGGTACTGGCCTTGGTTTGAATATAGCTAACGAGTTAACCCATAGCTATCGCGGTGAACTGACGCTTTCTCGCGCGCACCTTGGTGGTCTTCGGATTGATTTATTGCTTCCGCTTGCAAGGAGCATTTGATTTCATAGGGCCTATTCTATCGTTTATAACTAATACATGAATGGATAGGCTCATTAATACTCAGGCCAAAACACCAGATTCACAATACGAACAATCACGCCTAATACGAAGCTGGCGACACCCATTCGATACCAACGATATTCAGCCACATCCATCCCGATTCGCTTGTAAAACATGGTCACTACGCCTAGCCAGTTTTTGGTGCGCAGCCCAAATTGCAGCATGCTTTTCACAATCATTAATACACCTATGGTGATCAAAAGCATTTCTATAGCCGATAGGCTTGTTTGCAGCATACTTGCATCCCTTTGTTAGCTTTCACGTCTACTACCAGCATAAGCGAAAGGGTGATCTCGGCAATTAGACCTTAGTGGCAAGGCTACATACTTTATTTCAACGGATTACCACAAAAGCCACATGCTTATTTAACCACTTTGGTGTAGTATCGCCTCCCCGAGAATGAACAACTACTGATATCGAGGCACTATGCAACTTCTCGAAGCCAAATTACAAAAAATCGATCGACACAATTACCGCAGCTATTCGAGCCTTCGTGGCGAATACAAATTCGTCGACTTCGACTTTTATATCGATATCACCCAAGCAGACCCATACGCGCCTGCTTCTCGAGTTCGTGCGCACCGCGCATGGTCGCTAACTGATCTTGCTTGGCTGAAAGACCAATCAGCAGATTACCAACGCGCAGCGCGTGATTTTATTGCACGTGCATTCGCTGATCTTGCTCAGCAAGAAAATGGGATCAGAATTGACCGTCCGGGACAAACCGTTCTTGATCGTACTGCTGTTGTCTTCGACGACGAAGGTATTGAATTACGTTTTCGCGTAAATCTACCGTCTGACGGCCGTACTATTATCGCCAAGAAAACGCTGAACCTACTGACCTTTACCATGCCGAAAATCATTCGCCGTGCAACGATTGCTCGCGAACTTGATATTGAAGCGTTGAAACGTCACTGTGAAGCAGTAGAAGACCAAGTCGCACTTCGCGCTCAGCTAAAAGAACATAACTTATTAGCCTTTGTAGCTGATAACAGTATTTTGCCACGTCTAGCTGGTAATAATGATTCACCACTTGCTGATGCTGTTCCTTTCATCGCACCTGAGTCGCTAGCGATTGAATTAGACGCACCACACCGTGGTAAAATTCGCGGCATGGGCGTACCAACGGGTATCACCATGATCGTTGGTGGTGGTTTCCACGGTAAATCTACCCTATTGAATGCAATTGAAAGCTCAGTGTTTGATCATCTACCAGGTGATGGCCGTGAGTACATCGTCTCTGACGAAACAGCGGCTAAGATCCGTGCTGAAGATGGTCGCTGCGTTCATAATGTTGATCTATCTCCGTACATCTCTAACCTGCCAATGGGTAAAGATACGGCATCATTTAGCTCGCAAAACGCATCAGGCTCAACCTCACAAGCGGCATGGTTGCAAGAGTCTATCGAAGCAGGTGCACGTGCACTCCTTATCGATGAAGATACCTCAGCCTCTAACTTCATGATCCGTGACGAGCGTATGCAAGCACTGATCGCCAAAGATGATGAACCAATCACACCGCTTGTTGACCGCGTTTCACTCCTACGTGACCAGCTAAACATTTCAGTATTACTGGTTATGGGTGGCTCTGGTGACTATCTAGATGTTGCTGATACCGTGATCCAGATGCATAACTACCAAGCAATTGATGTGACAGCAAAAGCGAAAGAAGTGGTAGCATCCCACCCGACTCGTCGTGCTCTAGAAGGTTCTGAAACACTGCAACGCCCACGCACTCGCCCTATCAACCGTGCGGCTTTGAAAGCCCTACTGGAAGACGGTAAGTTCCGCGTGCAAGTTAAAGATAAATCAGCAATGCGTTTTGGCCGTGAATTAGTCGACTTAAAAGCTCTTGAACAAGTTGCTGATTCAAGTCAACTTCATACTATCGGCTGGCTATGGTTTCAACTTGCTCAAGGCAAAGGTTGGGAAAAAGTGCCAAGCAAAGCATTTGCCGACATGCTAAACGATGACTGGTTTGCCATGATGCCAAACTACGGCGACTTAGCAAAACCACGTGTTATTGAAGTGATGGCGGTACTTAACCGTATGCGTAAATCTGAATTCAAATAATGGCAGACAACACATACTGAAGTTATATTCAGTTGTGATATTACGCTAACGCTCAAATAGAAAAAGCGGCTCGGTTAATCCCGAGCCGCTTTTTATTTAGACGGTTAACATGCCCCTTCGGGCCAATCATCTCAACCATGGTGGTAATGGTATTCTTTCAGCTCATACGCTACATAAAACGACGAGATCTAATAATACCTGATTTATTTTTGCTTCAGACTAAATCTAAGACAGTGCATCCGAATAGAGCGTTAAGCTGCCTTCATATTGGCTCTCTAAATAACGAGAGGCTGATTGCACCATTTCATATCTTCCGCAGATATACACATCGGGTAAAGCCAAAAAATCGGCATCTTGGTAGACCACATCCAAAAGCTTAGCTTGGCGTGTTACGCTATGTGCTGAAGCCATTTCTGTCACGGGTATGTAATGAAAGTTCGTGTACTCTTTCGTCAACCCCGTCAGGTAATCATGCTCATACAGATCACTTTCAGTATATGCCCCCCAATAAAGAGTGAGGTAGCGATCTGGGTCTTGATGCAATGCCGCCTGCAATATACTCCGCGTATAGGTGTAACCCGATCCGCCAGCAATTAAAACAATCGGACTTGGACTATCACGAAGCCAAGCATTACCGCTAGCTGCTCCAACCTTCACAAGGTGCTCCGCCTCGAAGCACGACTGAAGATATTTCACCCCTGCTAGCAGAGCGCTTTGATCTGAAATGCCACCTAAATGCAGCTCAAACTGATTATTACCCGTTGGCATGCTAGCAATAGAAAATGGGAATTTCCCACTATCGCCAAGATCGAGTAGCACGTATTGCCCAGCTAAAAAATCAAAATCACTCTCAGCCTGTAAACAAACCGCCAATGTTTTTGTATTTAGGTAAGTTAAGCTCACAACCTTACACTGTATTGTCATTGTAACGCCTTCCTATAATTAGCGATCAAGCATTTTTAATTACGCCTGACTCAACGCAATAACGTCACAACGTTTGCCTGTTGACGCCGATGTCGGATCAAAACGAATGTCTAGCGACACAATTGAGCTAAGTATTGCTTGAGTCAGGCAGACATTTTCAATCACAAAACAATCATGCGATTCGCAACGTTTATCAAACGAAATATGCTCGTCGCCATGGGCACCAATACCATAGCTATCAATCACGATAAATTGTGGCTCTTGTTTCAAGATCGCATCTAATACGTCGCTATCAAGTACTGTTGATTTACCGCCATAATTCGGGTTTCCGTAGCCGTTTTGCTCAAAATTACCGGTATATAACACCAATGATTTCCCTTGCAGTTCCAACACTTCAACCTGCTCTAGAGTCGGCATAGCTTGTGAGCAATCAAGGATTTGAACATCCGTTTTATAGTTCGTTTCTAATGGCACCTTAGTGTAGCAATCAATGTGAGTCCCAATGTGGCCCATCGCATTGACTGAATCTGCTTGTGCTTTAGCCCACTGATAAGCTGGGTGATCTTCGTTAATCTCAAGGCTGATATTTTTTGAATGTAAATCTGTTCGAGTCATTGTTGTTCTCCTCTCTAGTTGATGGGGAGAATTCTAGCGATTAAACCAGAGTGCCATTACAAGCATTAAGACAAAAAACGTCAAAATAAGGACATATAGAATTTACCAGCCAACCCCGCCTCTGATGAAAACAAAAGAATCATCAATTCAACCCTTCTTAATAAGCCAAGTGATCTTCTATTAAGACTCAACATCGAGCTGATGGCATATAACACAAGAGTTCAACCCAACTCTTCGCAACGAAAAGATAGGCGTTCTCATATCAAATAGTATGTCTAGTGATGCAAACGAAGGGAGCGTAATTGACGCAATAACACAGCCAATTATTATGGTCGATGAAGACTATATGTAGCTTGATAAATAACAGTGGTGATCAGGTATATGTATAACAGTCAGAAAACAACTGATTGCTAATCATAATACTAGGGATTATAGCGAGGAAAAAAACACCAGCAGAAACGTATAATCAAATAATGAAAAAGACGAACTCAGCAGTTCATTTAACCTGCTGGTGATGATTATTACAAAAGTAACAAATGGTAGCATTAGCTCTGATTTTTTACTGAAATCAGGAAAACAGAGATAAGCGTATCAAAATCTTATCATTCCATTTTTATCAATCGAAATGGTAAACGACCAACCTTGCATGGTTTAGCAATGCCTACTTAGCGGGTAGACATTGATAAACAGTGTCTGATTTTTATAACCCGAAACCAGCAAAACGAGTATTTACTTTGAATGGCACTTTTTACTAAAGTGCCAAACAGTAAATCAATTAAAGTGCGTAAGAAACGCCAGCGTTAACCATTGTATCTTTTTGAGAGAACTTACCTTGTGCGTAAGCCAGACCAGCTTTAACAGCTACGCCATTTTCCCATGCTTTAGTCAGACCTACAGCGATAGCAGTTGAGCCATTGTAGTTCGATACGCCAGCACCAACGTGCATAGCTTCACCAGCGATAGCAGGCATAGCCGCTAGAGCACCAACAGCCGCGATACCGTTAGAAAGTTTGCCTTCTAATTGGTCAGTACGTTTTTCAAGTTGGTCTTGACGTTGAGCCATTTTTGAAAAGTCGTTACGTAATTCGCCGATAGCTTTTGTGTTGCCTTCAATTTTAGCAGTAGTACGAGCGTATTCAGCTTCTACAGCTTTAGCAGTTACGTTGTACTCTTTTTCTAAATCTTTAGCTACTTTGTCAGCTTCTTTGTAGATGTTATCGATACGAGAGCCATTGTGAACGATGTTACGGTCGTTGTTAGCAATCTTGTCAGAGTTTTTATCGATCTTAGTTTCGTTGTTCTTAGAACGGTTTTCGTTAGCATCTGTACGAGATTTGTTTTCGTTGATGCGAGAACGGTTGTCTTCGGTAGCTTTGCGGTTAGCTTCGCGCTCATGGTCAGCTTTCGTGGTGTTCTCCATAACAGAGTTGCCGCTGTTAGAAAAATCAGGAGTGTAGTCTGATACATTAACGTCGCCACGAGTTGCAGCTTCGTTAATCATGTCAGCAGCATTACGCGTGTTTTGATCGCCAGCAACTTTTGCAATATCTTTCCACTCACCAATATTGTCGCGATTAACCGCATAGCCACCAATTTTAACTTCTTTACCAGTTTGAACCAGTGTTTCAATTTCAGAAAATACAGAGTCACGACGATCGATGTCTGCGCTTGAAGCCATTGCAGAACCAGAACCAAGAACAGAAAGAAGCGCTAACGCGATTACAGATTTTTTCATTTTGCTAATACCTTGCAAGTTGAATAATTAAGAATCAGGTTCGCCGTCGAACCTGTATCATTTCGGTTGCGGATATTAGACATTAAACCTGATAGTGTCAACACTATATCTAGATTATTTTTAGATATAACCACCAAAACCCATCAATCACCGCACGAATAAAAAACACGATCATTCATGAGCTTAATGCGTTAGCGGTATATCGAACACGGCTATATAGCATTTGCGTCATCAATTAACTATGACGTATAACTCTCACAAAAACCAAAAGATATCACAACGAACCAAGTTGGCATTGCTTTTATCTAACCTAATAACGAAGTCGTAATCAATATTTCGAGCACTTAAAATTGGAGGATATGGGGGGATTAGGCAGAATCAGGTAGGGATAGTAAAAATGCTGTAAAGCACTAAAAATAAGCACTTTGATGAAAGTAAATAATAAAACGGCAGTTTGCCATTACACGAAACCTAAACACTTACTTATCCAACTTGGTATGGCTTAACACAGTAACGTCGCAACGCTTGCCTGTTGAAGCTGATGTCGGATCAAAACGAATGTCTAACGAAACAATGGAGCTAAGCATGGCTTGAGTGAGACAAACATTTTCAATCACAAAGCAATTGTGCTCTTCGCAGCGTTTATCAAACGAAATATGCTCGTCGCCATGGGCACCAATACCGTAGCTATCAATCACGATGAATTGCGGCGCTTGTTTCAATATCGCATCGAGCACATCGCTATCAAGCACTGTCGATTGCGCGCCATAATTCGGGTTGCCATAACCATTCTTCTCGAAGTTACCGGTATAAAGCACAAGTGACTTACCATCTAGTTCCAGCCCCTTAATCTGATCAATCGTCGGCATCGCGTCTGAGCAATCAAGAATATGAACATCTGTTTGGTAGTTTGTTGCAAGTGGTACCTTGGTATAGCAATCAATGTGAGTACCAATGTGACCCATAGCATTGACTGAATCTGCCTGTGCTTTAGCCCACTGATAAGCAGGATGATCTTCATTAATCTCAAGGCTAATATTTTTTGTATGTAAATCGGTTCGATTCATTGTTGTTCTCCTCTCTAGTTGATGGGGAGAATTCTAGCGATTAAGCCAAAGCGCCATTACAAACATTAAGACAAAAAACATCAAAATAAGGACTTCTAGCCTATAGCGATTTCGACAAGCATTCAGTGAGGGCAAAAGAATGGTTAATTTGGCTATACGGATTTACCAAGTGATCTATTCTTAAAACTCGCTACGTACTGAAAAGAGCTAAATGCATTTATTCAAAGTAAGCCATGCAATAGCGCGCTTAGTGTCAATCTATTTACGACAAAATCTGCGTACACCTAAAGGAGCTGTGATGCGTTTTAATCAGTTCAAATATCATTCGCTAGCCACACTTTCAATACTTGCTGTCACGGCGGCCTTTTCCCCAACACTGCTTGCCTCTGAAAATGAACAGTTCGAGATTGGTAAACAAAAAGCCAAAGTTTGCATGACATGCCATGGGGCGGACGGTATCTCCACTCAAGATCCTTACCCTAACCTTCGCGGTCAAAAAATGGGGTATCTCATTTCTTCATTAAAAGATTATCAAACCCGTGAGCGTACCAGTGGACTCGCTGTGCTGATGCAGCAACAAGCAGATGCTCTGTCTGATCAAGACATTCGAGATATCGCCTATTTCTATTCTCAGCTCGGTAATGAATCACAACCTTAAGCAAAGAGGCTTGTTATGGAACCGGTGACAACGCAGTACAGCATTAAAGTTGTGAAGTATTTCATCCTCGCGGCTTTAGTGTGGGCAATTGCAGGCATGACTATCGGTGTTATTTTGGCCGCGCAACTCTATTGGCCATCACTTAATTTCGACTCGCAATATTTTCAGTTTGGCCGACTCAGACCACTTCATACATCGGGTGTTATTTATGGCTTTGTGGTCAACATTCTAATGGGAACGTCGCTTTATATCGCACAACGCACAGGCCATTGCGAAATCTTCAATAAAAGCCTGTCGTGGATGGTCTTTGGGGGTTGGCAACTTGTACTGCTTCTTGCACTTATCTCTTTACCCGCAGGCTACACCACATCAAAAGAGTACGCAGAATTAGAATGGCCGATCGATCTCTTGATCGTATTGGTTTGGGTACTGTATGCCGTGTTATTTTTTGGCACCATCGCAAAGCGTAAGGTTGGTCATATCTTTGTGGCAAACTGGTTTTTTGCCGCTTTTATTATCGTCATCGCCATGATTTTCATCGTGAATAACCTTGCGATGCCTGTCTCAGCCATGAAGTCTTATTCGGTGTTTGCAGGCGCACAAGACGCCATCGTCCAATGGTGGTGGGGACATAACGCTGTCGGTTTCTTGCTTACTGCAGGGGTAATTGGGATGAACTATTACTTCATTCCCAAAGCTGCTGAGCGACCTATTTACTCATACCGACTATCTGTTATCCACTTTTGGGGGTTAGTCGGTTTTTACACATGGGCTGGCACCCACCATCTTATTTATTCTTCAGTACCGATTTGGGTCCAAAACATCGGAATAGTGATGTCGCTTATCTTATGGCTTCCCTCTTGGGCTGGCGCTTTCAACAGTGCAATGACCTTGCTCCAAAACAAAGAAAAACTGAAATCTGACTATATTTTGCTGTTCTTTTTCTCTGCCATTCTTTACTACTGCCTTGCCACATTTGAGGGACCATTATTAGCGATCCGCTGGTTTAACATGCTGGCGCACAACACGGAGTGGGTCATTGGTCACGTCCACTCTGGCGCCTTAGGTTGGGTCGCCATGTCAGGAATAGCCGTCTTCTATTACTTCATTCCTCGGTTGTGGAATAAAACCGAATTATGGTCACAACGCTTGATTAAATGGCATTTCTGGCTAGCACATGCAGGCGTAGCCATTTACGCAATCGCGCTATGGGTAGCTGGCATAGGTGAAGGCTATATGTGGCTGGCGCAAAACGACAATGGTGAACTGGTATATAGCTTTATTGAGGCCATGGACTTTAAAGCACCATGGCTATTTCTGCGCTTCTTCGGGGGAGCACTCTTTGTGCTTGGCTTGCTACTCATGGCGGTGAACTTATACAAAACCGTCCGTATGCCTGCAATATTTGTGGCAAAGGAGGCCTAAATCATGAGTAAAGATTTCACCCACTCCCTTGTCATTTTGATCATAGTAACCCTTGTGGTGGCTTCGTTTTCATTAGTGGTTTGGGTTGTACCTAACATTGTTCGCGGTGATGATATTGCCAAAGGTAGCCTAGCCAAACCCTTTACCGCTATCGAACTCGCAGGCCGCGATATTTATATCAGCGAAGGTTGCCATGTGTGCCACACACAGATGGTACGTCCGCTTGATCCCGAAGTAAAACGCAATGGTCGCCCAAATCAAGAAAGCGATGATATCTATGAGTTCCCAAATTTATGGGGCTCAAAACGTACAGGGCCCGACCTGACTAACCTCGCCCGAAAATACTCAGATCAATGGCATGTGCTTCATCTTGTCGATCCAAGGCAAGTAGTTCCAACCTCCATCATGCCTGCTTACCCTTGGCTATTTGAGCAAACCCTGTCTGGTGATGACATCAGTGCAAAAATGGAAACCCTCAGAACACTCGGTGTGCCCTATACCGACGAAGAAATCGGTGATGCGAGGTTACAAGTAAGAGGAAAAACCAAAGGTGAAGCATTAATTCGGTACCTACAAAGCCTTGGTAAAGATACGTCACAGGAGGTATCGCCATGAGTAGTTTTTGGGCGCTATGGGCCGCTATTTTCACGCTCATTTTCTTTGTACTGATGATTTCTGTTATTGTGAAATATTGGCGCAGTAACCATCAAGCGGATCAAAACCACACCATAGGTAGCTTCGATGGCATCGATGAAAAAGACGCACCACCGCCAAAAATATTGTTTATCAGTTACGCTATCGCATTCGTATTATCTGCTGGTTATCTTGTCTTGTATCCAGGCCTAGGAGAGTGGCAAGGGCTCATTGATTGGCAACAAAGTGATGATAAGCTGAGCTCACCCAATACCAGTTTGGGTCAACAATTTGCACCACTCAATGACGCCAGCTTAGCTAAGCTAGCTGAAAACCCAGAGATTGTCGCAAGCGGGCAAATTCTATTTCAAACCCACTGCGCCGCCTGCCACCGTAATAATGCACAAGGGCAAAAACATTTCCCTAACCTCATCGATCAAGTTTGGTTATATGGCGGTACTGATGAAGCCATTCTTCATTCGATTGCTAAAGGTCGAAATGGCGCTATGCCTGGCTGGAGTGAAGTCCTTCGCCCCGATGAAGTCGCTAAGATATCGTATTACCTTGCCTCGTTAAATCAGCGTCATACCGACGTACCCGAAGTAAAAGTCGAATTGGGTAAAACTTTATTTACTCAATACTGTGCATCTTGTCATGCCGACGGCTCAGTCGCGAATCCACAGCTTGGGGTACCCGATCTCTCAGACGATATTTGGCTGCATGGCGGTAGCATTGAAGAGATCCAACACACCATTAACTATGGCTTAAATAACCTGATGCCAGCATTCGAAAGCCAATTAACAAATAATGAAATACGTGCTTTAGGTGCTTATATTCGTCATGCCGAATTTACACAGCAAATGAAATTAGCAGAGCTGGAACAAAAATCTGTCGAACGAGGTAAATACCTCGCATACGCAGGTGACTGCGTGGCTTGTCACAGCTCTGAAGGTGGCGAACCATTTGCGGGCGGGTTGCCTTTTGTGACGCCATTCGGCACCGTTTATTCTACCAATATCACACCGCATGCCAGCGAAGGGATTGGGGAGTATGACTTTGACGATTTCCGCGATGCGCTCGTTCGTGGTAAGGGCAAGAAGGGATACCTCTACCCAGCAATGCCTTACACCTCTTACCAATACCTCACAGAGCAAGACATGCTCGACTTGTGGGAATACATGCAATCGATCACTGCGGTTTCACGCCGTAACGATGACAACAGCATGATGTTTCCGTCGAACATTCGCTTAGGGTTACTAGGCTGGAATATCGTATTTATGGACACAGATCCAATCGACTATAGCGTCCCCTCAGAGTTAAGCGGACAAATCAAAGACGTTGAAAAATGGCAACAAGGCAAATATTGGGTGGCTGGGCTGGGCCATTGCTCTGAATGTCATACCCCAAGAAACATCGCGCAAGCCTTAATTGCTGAGCGTATTTTCCAAGGGAACCTCATAGATGGTTGGAATGCACCAGACATTACCGCCAATGAGCTATTTATCGATGGTTGGGATGAAGATACCTTGACTGATTTCTTACACACAGGTCATTCCGATAAAGGGACAGCCTTTGCAGGTATGGCCGATGTGGTCAAAAACAGTCTAAGTCTAATGACACGAGAAGATGTTGAGTCTATGTCTTATTACCTACTCAATGGTGATACGAATAACGTGATCAGCAAAAATGCCGTGCCACTGCAACCCAAAGGCTTTGATGAAACAGCTTATCAAACACCTATCTACGCTACCTACCGCCAAACCTGCGGTGCATGTCATGGTGACGATGGTAAAGGCCGCCCACCAATTGCACCAACACTGTTAAACAACGGTATTATCATGCACAGCGATCCGTTCAATACCATTGCCGTCACTGTTCGCGGGTTACAACCAACCTATATCGACAAAGATCGCAATTTTATGCCCATGGCCAGTTTTGAGGATGTACTGTCTGATAAGAACCTCGCAGAACTGATCACTTTTGTCCGTTCCAATCTTGGTGACAGGCATGAGCCCGTCACCGCGGAACACGTCAAAGAAGTCAGGGAGACCTTGGAAGCCGCAGGTTATGCTGGCGGATTGCACACTACACCCGATATGTATGACCGACGCGACAACACGATTAATATTAAGTAGATCACATAATCGATAGTTTCTTCACGCATTCGCTTTTATCCTTCTACCCTATAAGTGCAGTCATATTCATATGTGAATTATTCAAAAGGATAGGAAAATGGCAAATAGCGATCCAGTTGCAGATATTGCAACAGAAGTAGCAAGTGACCTTTTAAAAGAGCTTTTTGGGCCAATGGTTAGTATGGGGCACCCTATTGCTGCAGCAGTAGTAAACGCAACAAAGTACCATATGACTTTAATTCCCGATATACATACTCATCACGGCCAATACACCCAAGCACCAAACTCAACGCTTGGTGTACTACCCGTATCAGCCGAAGAAGAGAAAAGTGTTCATAAAAATATAGTAACAGTAGGTATGAAGTCCGTCATTTCTGGAACAGGAGGTGTTGCAGAAGCTATTTTTGGTTATGAATTCCAAAAAGAAGGCGTTACTTACCAGCTTTGTTTTTATTTAAAACATGGCCATCACCTAGAGGCAGGTGCTGCACTTTGGCGTAAAGGTGAAAAAGTGCATGGTGAAGATTACAGTAAAAAGATCCACAAAGCGGCTGAATCACTCATTCATACCATTCAGAAAAATCGTCCTCAAACATCCTATTCAAAAGACGGAGAAGGAGCCTCTGTCACCGTTGATAAAATAAAAGTTTCCCACTCATCAGGAGAAATGTTCCAGTTCCTCATTGAAGAAGTTTAACGAAGCTATGTGAACGGCGCTTAACTTAAACCACAGAAATGAAAAAGGCGTTAGCAAACTCTACTCTGCTAACGCCTCACATAAATAGGGCATCATGTCTGATGAACATATTTAATTTTTATGATTACGCTTAGTTTGACAATTAATCAATGTCGCAATCAGTACAACTTTGTAGTGCGATTTCATGTTCAAAAACTGCACTCTCGCTACCATCTGCCAGTAGCTCTGCTATTTCATCCGCAACTTCTTGCTCATCTTCCGCTTCAATTTGATCAGCTAGCTCTTCTTCTGCGTAACCATAGAAATTCAGCAATAAGTAATCACGTGCTTCGTCTTTAGTACAAGTCACGTTCACTGAAAGATCTGCCTCAACCTTTCCTTGCGCAATAATAGCAGCCAGTTGTGTTAGAACATCTTCTTTCATCGCCGCTGTTAACCAACCAAGATCAGTGCTTACTGTGGTTTTTTTACAGTTAAAACAAGGTAGTTGGTGAAAGTAATATTGAAAATCAGTCATAGGTAATTTCTTCTTTTAGTGTTGTATAGCAAGATTATGCGCGTTTTCTCGCAAAATACTATCTTAATAGGCACTGAATACTGGATTACCGCCGATGATTCGATTCGGGGCACAAACTGAGATCATGCTGAACACACATCTAAACCAAGGTAATCATTGAAGAGGCTGTCGCAGAAACGAACCGAGTCGGTAAAATAAGGGCTAGCTAACTAGCCCTTTAGTCATTAATGATTTGCTAAGTAATCTTCTACCTGAGCACGGTAATCCGCTTTAAGTGTATCGCTAATAAAACTACCGTTGATCGCATTAATGGTGAATAGTGCCAGCTCTTGCTTGCTCATCGGATGGGCATGACTGACCGCTAAGAAGTTATCTGTCATGTAACCACCAAAGTAAGCAGGATCGTCAGAGTTAATGGTCACCGCTACGCCTTTACGAAGTAGTTCAGCGATATTGTGTTGTTCCATTTCATCAAATACGCGCAGTTTAATGTTAGAAAGCGGGCACACTGTTAACGGCATTTTGCTGTCTATTAACGCCTCGAGTAACAGCTCATCTTCTACACAACGTACACCGTGATCGACACGGCTAACACTCAGCATTTCGACTGCATCGACAATGTTTTGTGCTGGGCCTTCTTCACCAGCATGTGCCACCGTCAGTAAACCGGCCTCTTTAGCTTGTTGGAACACGCGTTTGAACTTAGCTGGCGGATGCCCTTGCTCTGAAGAGTCCAACCCTACCCCAATAATTTTATCTTGATGATTCAAAATCGATTGTAAGGTTTCTATCGCGCTTTCCTCTGAAAGATGGCGCAAGAAACACGCAATAATTTGCGAGGTAATGCTTAGCTGCTCGTGACCGTCCTGCATCGCACGGTGAATACCATTGATAACAGTGTCGAAAGGAATACCACGATCTGTGTGCGTTTGTGGATCAAAGAAGATTTCAGTATGGATAACGTTATCGGCTTTAGACTTTTCTAAATATGCCCAAGTCAGATCGTAAAAGTCTTGCTCGGTACGTAACGCGTTAGCACCTTGATAGTAAATATCTAAAAAAGACTGTAAATCTTCAAACTCGTAAGCTTTGCGAAGGGCTTGTGGGGATTGATATGGAATATCGATGTCATTACGTTTAGCTAATTCAAACAGTAATTCTGGCTCTAGTGAACCTTCGATATGTAAATGCAGCTCTACTTTTGGAAGACCCTGAATAAATGCGTTCATATTCTCATCCATCTTTTCTTATGATTATTGTGGATACAATTACTCTAAGAATAGGCACAGATTTGAAAAAAATGAACGCCATTACAAAGAGTAAGATCCACCGTGATCTCAACTCTTCGTAATCAGCACTTTGAGGGCGCTGGTAGAGACCCCCAAACCATATCATTGGGGTTATACGAAGCAAACGTCAAGGATTATACGCCAAAAGTGATGCTTGGCTAGGGCTTATGGATCTTCTGTGATTTAAAGCGTGTTATTTGAATATGTGCTTTTGATGCCGATTAATGGATTAGAAAAGCGCGCCTTTGGTCGCTTCATACATATAGATAGTGAAATATTTTCGTAGAAAAACGGGATGATCGCGCATCATGAAAGATGCCCTCTTTCATCACAATGTAATTTAATCTACTGTATTTAAAGTTATTTATTATAAAAACATCGCCTTATGAATCAATTTGATAAAAACAAAATAATTACCCTCGATATTCAAGACCCACAACAAATCAAAGCAGCGCTTATTCAATACCAAACGCTCCTCAATACTGACCAAGCTTTTAATAATCAACAGTTTGATGTGGAGTTCAAACATCACAACTCTAATGAACAGCGCCGCTTACAACCTAGTGATGCGGGGCAGAACCTTAGGCTATTAAAGTCCGCGCTAGATAAAGGTCAAGAAGGTGGTTCTCACTACTACGACCATGAGATCACCGACACCACTGAAACCTATATCTCAGAGGTGATCGTATTTGCTGCCGCACTCCAATACCCTGAAATTAAAGACACTATTGTCGATACAGCTAAAGCCATTGTTGCTTATACTCGCCGCATGAACGATACCAGTGAAATGTGGATTGATGACATGCGTGTATTTGGTGTCGAAGCGCTATATATGCTGGCATGCACTGACCTGCAATACACTTACCTTCTGGGACAGTTTTTCATCCCCTATTGGGACGATGAACATGCTACCCAATATGAAAGCTATCTTGCTTCATTATTAACAAAGCACGGCTGGCATCCCGCACTGATTAAAGCCTTTATTTGGTGTGACAACCCTACTTTTCGAACTGGGATGTTCAAGGATGATCCCTATAGCGATGCCGTCACTTATCAGCCTTTAGGTGAGTACTTAAAAGAAAACCCAGATCAATACGACAGCTTTAAGCTGATGGTAATTGAACGTTTTCAGGCCAAGCCTGTATTGTTGTGTCGCATAGATACCACTGAAGAAGAGGATGAAGATTTTAGCCACTACCACCCCGTGCTGTGGCTATACCAAAGCCTCTTCTCACACTCTGATTTTTACGACGAAGATGAAACACTAGATACCTTCATGCAGCAAGCTTTCATGACCAGTACGCTGGAAGATGAAGCTTACGATCTAGAAGCCCATATTCGAAGCCAAGTAACAGATACCTTGGTGATAGCCTCTGAGAATGCGTTAAAAGAACGTGCAGAATACCTCGCCTATCTCGCCCGTGACGAGCGTCAATACGAGCTAAACTTTGGCACCCAGGTACTCAAACCGCTCATTCTCGCCATGCCGCAAGGTGAACAACTTTGGTGTTATATCGAAAACGGCGAAGACCGCAGTGCATTAGATGCCTTAGAAGAAGTTGAGCTAATTCCGCTCGCCAAAGCACATGCACCTGAGATGTCGGCTCAAATTGAAGATCACTTGTGCAGCTTTGAATATAACAACCAAGGCGTTACCGAAGAATTAAATAGTATTCTAGATTTAGTCCGTGGGGATCTACTAACAGATCACTTTGGTGAAGAGTCGACCATTGAACATGAAAATGGCTTGATCACGACCTTAACTGTCACCGCAGACAACGATAAAGGTCGACTGGAAGCACGTCGCCAACAATACCTGCGTGTCATCGATGTCTTTTATCACGCGCTAGGTAAACGTGAACTTCGCAAATACATGATGGAATCACTCACAGAAGGTGATGAAGACGCCTTACTGTCACGCCAAGACTACTACCGTCGCTATAGCCAACTGCCAGCACCCGAAACAACTCCATCAGATGCTGACAATGAACCTCTCGAACCTGCGCTATCGCGTGATGTGCAGTCTATCTTCTGCAGCTTCACCGATAACGATGAGATGCTGTACAGCAAGCATTTTAAGCATGTCAATAAGGTACTGCGTACCTCTCGCGACCTCTGTAATCCAACGCACTGGCCTGAACCTCACATGGGCTTTATGGCGTTGGCAAGTTACCAGCTTCACCGCGATTTCAATGAAAAGCTAGGCGATAATGTTACCGAGGCACTCTTTCACTACTTAAACGAACACAATGTTTGGGAAATGGCCGCCTCGCACATAGTAAAAGAAGCCTTCATTCAAGGAGCCTACTACTGCCCTGAAGATAGAGGGCTAAATGAAGCGGATGTTGCTCGCATCAAAGCCTATTTTATGGCTGACAAACCAACTGAGAGCCAAGAAAGTCTATTGGCATTGCTTGAACCGCAATTATTCCGCGATGATTGCTGCCGCCGCAGTCATATCTACCTGAATAAATACAGCGAATACCAATCAGGTTACAAGTTATTCCAAGACCACGACGAAGACTTCCAGCGCTTTACCTTGATTGCATTCTGGCTACGTCAGCTGCCACTGCCCTTACGTGCACAAGCCGATCGTCTATGGCAATTTATCATTACCCTCGCCCCTGTTCGTGCCGCACGAAATATCTTGCGCGCCTACTCAGATGATTCGTGGGATATTGAGTTTGAGAACATACTTGATGACATCAACATCCAAGAACAGCTCGAAAAAGCAGGGATTAATCAGGGAATACTCAGCGCCTATGAAATGGATCGTCAGTTCCATGATACCAAGCGTTATCAACATTGGATCGATGTGTATAGCGAAATAACCAGTACTGAAACCAGCATGTTTGGCAGCATAGATCGTAAAAAGGCCGAAGCCATGCGTGATGGTTTACAATACATCAACGAACACACCAAGATTGAATTCTTACATCATGCATCGCTTAAGTACCCTGAGATCCCACTCGATCTCAACCACGACTTCAAACGTGCGCTCAATATCATGGTGCAGCTGAATATTCAGTCTTGGGAACAAGCGTTAGCCTACGAGTTGGATAAAAGCTGCTTATTCGTTGGTGACGGTGATAAGACACCAGCGAAACTGCGCCTCCCTATCATCGCTGATGAAGATACGGTTCACGACCAGCCTTGCCATATGGATGGCATGAGTTGGATGGCGATCACCGTGGTGCAAAAACGCCGTAACGAACAAGGCGACGATCATCATGTCATTTTGATGGCTGACCATGAAGTTCCCCTTGAGGCCTACCATGAGTCGCTACCTCGCGGGCCATTACTGATTTTCGCAGAAGATGTCGATAGCCAAGCACTACTTACCCGCATTGCTGAACTGCAGAATACCAAGGCGAGAATCGAACATATCGTCATTCAAACCTTGGAATACCTCGAAGGAAAAACCGATTTCGACAGCATAACGTCACTTTATGCAGCGCAGTTGTCAGGCGAATACTTCAGTCCTAACGCTGAGGAATACACCATGTACGGTTTGAACCAGTTTATTTGGACCATGGACCCAGTGCGCCGTGATCGTTTCGCCAAGTTACTGCTCAACCATAACTACCGTGGCTTTAAAATTATTGAAGGAAACTATGAAAAACCATGGTTACACCATCAGCTCAGCCAAGGGGATATTGACTTTGACATCTACCTTGAACGTGTTCGTGAATATGACAACGAAGCAACAGAAACAGGGATGCATTTCTTACTCAATTGGCTAGTAGCGCTGGAAGTAAACCCAGCCCACATTACGCTATTTTGTATTAAGCATTCTGACTTCGAAGCGTGTTGTGAATTTATTCACACTCATGCACGCGGTGATTTAAGTCGAAGTAACTCAAATCTGGCAAGCTTCAAAAAAACCTTGGCCTATTTACATGCAGGTCGGCGCGCACAACTGCCTGAGATTTTAAGCCAAGCAAGTGATGCGGCTATCTTGATGGAACCGCTCACTAAAGATCGCTCTCGCGCAGTAAAAGAAGCCGTGGCAAATTACTGCCCAGCATAATGTAATCGCTTCATTTAAAACGCCCTTGGCTTACTCAAAGCCAAGGGCGTTTTTTATTTCTTCACAGCTTCTGAAAGATCAAGACGAGACGACTTTATGAATCACAACCTCACCTACTCTTTACTCAGCCTCACCCTAATCCCATTGATATTAAAACTGCCCGCTTCGCCAAGGCCGCGCCCATCATCATCACCATTGGTTAACACATTGTAGTTGGATTCAAAAACATCACCTAAACGGTTATACCCTAGCTCGGGATACCACCAGCTTAAATCAGCCACCACCACATTTAGTGCAAGAGCAGAGTCTAACTTCAACTGCTGATAGATCGCTTGGCCACGCTCAGCTTCTATTCGTACACTGTCACCCTCAATAAGCCCAAATGAAGCAGCTGTTTCAGGATGAAGCCGCACTAATGGATTAGGGTGGGCACCACGCAGCGCGGCTATTTGACGACCATGCGAGAACATATAATGTTTGGATTTGGCCGTAGTCAGTAGCAAAGGATAGCGTGAATTTTTAACCGTTTGCATAGGCTTAAACGTAGGCAATGGAGCCGCACCTAACTGCACTAATGCCTTGCTATACAGCTCCACCTTACCACTAGGCGTTGGAAAGCCATGGTGTAAATATTTACGATACTGCTTAACAGGTGGTGTGGGCGCCAAGCGTTGTTTTGCTTTTAATGCGGTGAAATCCACACCACTTGGCTGCAAGAATAGGTTCCAATACGCTTCATCTTGAAAGTGCTTGAATGGGTCTGGCTCTAACAGCCTGTCATGCTTGGTTTCGAAGACACCCAAGGCCTCACCGATAGCTGCAATAATCTGATGATCAGGTTTCGCATCACCCACTTGCCCTAACTTAGGCTGATAACGAATCGCGCCATCATTACCTTGTGTTAAACCCTCGTATTCCATAAAACTTGCTGCGGGAAAAATAATATCTGCCATCATCGCCGTCGGCGTCATAAATAACTCTGACACGGCTAAAAAGTCTAATGCTTTAAGCGCCTGATGCACTTTACGGGTATCTGGCCAGCTTAATAATGGATTCGCACCAACCACAAAGCCTGCCTTCACTGGATTTTGTTCGTCATGCAAAATGGCATCAGTGATCCCTTGATTCGTCGCTCTGAAATACTCAGGGATAACTGGCGTGCCTGCACTTTGATCTCGCTCGACTTGTGACAAGGCATTGACTTCTTGATCATCGTAAGGCCAGCGACCCGTTATCAAAGAAGCCTCTTGATTATGAAATTGCCCACCAGGGACATCGATATTACCTGTAATCGCCATCAACATAGCAATCACTCGATTCACTTGAAAACTGTCACTGTTATGATCGAGCGCATTACCACTTACGATTACTGCAGGTTTCGCTTGCGCATAGGTTCGTGCTGCAGCCTGAATTTGACTTATCCCTAATTGTGCATCTTGTGCCAAACGCTCTAATGAATAACAACTAAGCTGCTGCTGAAGCCATTCAAAACCGACACACCAATTGGCGACAAAGTCATGATCATAAAGATCCTCTTCAATAATCACTTTAAGCATCGCCAGCCCTAAAGACAGATCGGCTCCTGGTGCAACACGCAACCACAGATCGGCTTGCTGGGCATGCTTCGTTTTTTGTGGATCAATGCAGATTGAGCTAGCACCCGCTTTGAGGGCCCGTTTTAAGGTTTTGACCTCACTAAAACGCGTGTGATACTTGTTAACGCCCCAAAACATGATGCACTGCGTTTGCTCATTGATATCATGGCTTGGGCTATAACCTAAGGTATATTCACGACCCAGTTTTGTTGGAGCCCAGCAGACGGTTTCAGGGCCGACGATATTGGCTGTATTCATGCCATTGGCAAGCCGTAATAACTGGGTGTTGATAAAATCTTTCGAATGCCCATAAGCCAGAAAAACACTGTTATCGCCCCACTGTTGCTGAGTCTGCGCTAAACGCTCAGCCGTATAGTCAATAGCCTCTTGCCAACTCACCGCTTGCCAATGCCCATCTCCTCGTTGACCAATTCGCATCAATGGCTGTGTTAGGCGATCGGGGTGATTCATGATTGCTAATGCGTTTCGTCCTTTACGGCATAACTGACCTTGTGACACGGGATCATCAATATCCCCCATAATTTTCTGACTGCCATCAAAAGACTCAATAACTTTTAACTGGCAACCGCCACCACAAAGCGCACAGCTGGTCATTGTGACTTTCTTATCTTGCTGCTGATTTAGCGCGAGAGGCGCCGCTGCAAATAAATTCAACATGGTCGCCCCCGATCAGTTTGTAATGTCTTTAGGCACACTGTAGCCCTGTGCAGGTTCGTACTTAATAAGCGTACGTCCCATGCCGACGAGCAACAGAGAGATAATAGGTGTAAGCCACACATACACGGCATAAGGCGCATAGACTAATGGGCTAACCCCTAACGTCGCCGTCATAAATGCCCCTGCGGTTGTCCACGGCAATAACATACCTGATGTCATTGACCCTTCACTCAGCAAACGACTAAGCATTTCAGGCTTAAAACCACGTTGTGCATATACCTCTTTGTAAAGGGACCCATTAAGGATCATCGATAGGTAGACTTCGCTGGTTGTAACGTTACCCAGTACACAGGTGCACAACGTGGTAAACACCAAACTGACGTTACTTTTAAGCTTGGGAAGGATCTTCTCAAGCATCACAGTAAGAAAATGCGCCTTCTCAAGTAAGCCGCCCATACAAAGCGCAATAAACGCCAACGAGAAAGTCCACATCATGCTTTGGATGCCACCACGGACCAGCAAGGTATCAGCCAGTTCATGACCCGTAGTGTGAGTAAAGCCATAATTAAGCGCCGCAAAAATGTCGTGTAAACTGTTGCTTTGAACCAAGGCTGCAACCACACCACCAGAGACAATGCCGCAGAATAATGCAACCTGAGAAGGTATTTTGGCGAAGGTCATCGCCAAGGTGATCACAATAGGTGCTAACACCAACGGATTCATATCAAAGGTTTGGCTGAGGACATGTTGTAGCTCAACAATATGTTCAGTCCCACCCGTTTCTGACCCCGCATAATACGCGCCCATAAAGTAATAAGCGGCAGCAGATAATACCAACACGATGCGGTTAACTTTACTGACTGCTTTTAAGTGATCACTCACTGTAGTGCCTGCTGTCGCCGACGATAAAATCGTGACATCAGAAAGTGGCGATAAATTAACACCAAACACACCGCCTGAAATGATCATCCCCGCAATCACAGGTAACGGCACACCTAAGCTGATCCCCATGCCGATGAGCGCGACACCTATGGTAGAAGCTGCGCCCCAGTTGGTACCCGTGGCATAGGTGATGCCACAACAGACTAAAAAGCCAGCAGGTAAAAAGAGTGCGGGCGAAACAATATCTAGCCCATAATAGATCAAGGCAGGAATTGTACCCGCCAAAATCCAGACACCGATGATCATGCCGATAAGCAAAAAGGCAAACATAGCGCCCGTGGCATTTTTTAAGCTATTGCCCATGATCTCAATTTGCTGATCGAGGTTATAACCACAACGCCAGCAAAGTAACATGGTGAGAACCACGGCAATAATCAGCAAAATATGGACATCAAGATGAAAAACCATGATGCCAATAATCAAAGATATAGTGATGAATGAAAGTAGAAACACGGCTTCGCCAAAAGATGGCAGGCGAATACCTTCTCTTTTATCGATAAGTGATGAACGGTTTTCCACGGTCACTTCCTCTGAAGAAAAGTTGAAAGAGCAATTCTAAAGAGGAGGCAGACAATAACTGTGATTTAAACTATTGTTTTTGAAGACTTTATATTGGATGATTTATTTTGTTATACAAATCACTGAATACCGATAACCAAATAAATCAATTAACAATACCACATCAAAACAATCGCAATTATTTAATACAATAACAACCTAGCTCTATCTATTCTGTTTATTTGCCTCTATTCAATCACAATGGTTTATTGTGAAATTTATAAAACCCAATAAAAAAACACCGTCACTTTATTAGAGACGGTGTTTTTATTCTATTCGCTTATCTAATCAATTAGTTCGCTTGAGGCTGTTCATCATCCTCTAAACCATCTGCATAGCCTTTCGGTGGTGGCGTCCAACCGCGCTCTGATCGACTGTGCTTATCACTGCGATCAATTTTCATTTCTTCCGCCATGACTTCTTCCAGGCGAATGAACAAGTCTCGGTAGTTATTATCGAAACGTTCACCTTCTGAATCATCTTCCCACACAGCATACAGCTTGTCTGACTTACGCTCTTCAACCCGCTTATAAGTCGTCTTTTGTTGCTCTACGAAGAATGGATGCATACCGAGCGATTTCATCGCATGACCACCGATTTCTAACGCAGAATGATAGGTTTCTGATTCAATAATATCAGCACCTGCCTGGCGTAACAGGTAGCCATGACCACGGTCGAAAGATCGGGTAATAATCTTCACATCTGGGTAGGTATGTTTAACGTATTTGACCAATTCAACGCTGTGTTCATGATCATCAATAGCAACCACCAAGGCAGCGGCATGTTCAATACCAGCGGTATGCAGTAAATCAGGGCGAGTGGCATCACCATAATAGGCTTGAGTCCCAATCTGGCGCACCATATCCACCTGATTAGCTTGGTGATCAAGCACCACAGTTTTGACTCCGTTAGAAACCAATAGGCGATTAACAATCTGACCAAAACGCCCGATGCCAGCAATGATCACAGTGCCTTGATCATCGATCACATCCGTTTCGCGATCATTCGATGTTTTTTCAAACCGCGGCAAGATCACCTTATCAAACACGATAAATAGCCCTGGCGTTAAGAACATCGATAGTGCAACCACCAGCGATAAAGTCTGCGCGACCTCCGCTGGAATAACATGGTTTTGCAGCGAGAAGCTCAGTAATACAAAGCCAAATTCACCCGCTTGCGCCAAGCTTAACGTGAACAGCCAACGGTCGCTGCCTTTGATCTTAAAGATCAACGCCAAGCAATAAAGCACGGCGGCTTTTATCAGCATCACACCGAGCGTGAGAGCAATGATCAAACCAAAATCATTAAACAATACGCTGAAATTAATTCCCGCCCCAACCGTAATAAAGAACAAACCAAGCAATAAGCCTTTAAAAGGGTCGATGTTGGATTCCAATTCATGCCGAAATTCACTGTTAGCAAGTACTACCCCCGCAAGGAAAGTCCCTAGCGCTGGCGATAACCCCACCAAACTCATTAGCGCAGCAATACCTATCACTAACATCAAAGCTGTGGCGGTAAAGATCTCACGCAGACCAGAACTGGCCACAAAGCGAAACAGTGGCCGGCTCAGATAGTGGCCACCAATCACGACCACGATAATAGACCCAGTGATCACTAAGCCATACGCCCAACCAGGTAAACCTGCGACTAAGCTGAGCTCTTCATGATGCTCTGCCGCTGCCCCAATAGCTGATTGCGCCTGAGCAACTAAATCAGGTAAGGCAAGTAGCGGAATAAACGCCAGCATAGGAATAACGGCTATATCTTGGAACAAGAGCACAGAGAAAGCATTCTTGCCGCCTTCGGTTTTGGTTAAGCCTTTTTCATTAAAGGTTTGCAGTACGATAGCGGTAGAAGAAAGCGCGAAAATAAGGCCGATAGTTAAGGCGATAGTCCAAGGCAGATCAAAGTACAAGGCGAGCCCAAACACAACGGCTGTGGTTCCTCCCACCTGCAGGCCACCGAGCCCCATTAGGCGATTACGCATTGCCCACAACATTTTGGGTTCAAGCTCTAGCCCGACCAAGAACAACATCATCACCACACCAAACT
Organism: Photobacterium kagoshimensis; assembly: GCF_050337045.1. NCBI lineage: Bacteria > Pseudomonadati > Pseudomonadota > Gammaproteobacteria > Vibrionales > Vibrionaceae > Photobacterium > Photobacterium kagoshimensis. The sequence goes on from NZ_JAKJSO010000010.1 coordinate 290,512, forward strand.
CAGCAAAATGCTGAATAGTCGTGGTTTCTTCACCGACTAGCCCTATGATAGGCCCAATCACAACCCCTGCAATCAAGTACCCAAGCACAGATCCTAACCCCAGTCGTTTCGCAATGGGCACTGCGATAACAGCGGCAGCTAGATAAATGAAGGCTTGTAGAAAAATACTGGTCATTTCACCGCCTCCATTACGCGGGGATCGTCATTTAAATAATGATTAAGCTTCTCGAGCTGCGATGCACGTTCACGATCGACATCACCAGCAACCAACAACTGCAACAAGTCACGCCAATCAGCAAGATGCTCATCAATACGATTTTCTTCTAAAGCAGTACGCGAACCAAACAAGGCAAAAGGCGGAAGATAATGCATCCCTGTTAAGCTGGCCATTTGTTCTAATGGGTACAAAAGTTGACGAATCGTAAAATGGTTATAGCCTTCGGCACGGTATGCTTCTACTTTTGCCCCCGCTGTAAGCGAGCAGAAAAACGTCTTGCCTACTAACGCATCGCCCCCCGTTCCATAAGCAAAAGTGTATTCCAACACTAAGTCTTGCCACTCTTTCAAAATGGCCGGCGTTGAATACCAATAGAGCGGAAACTGAAAGATGATTACGTCATGATCGCGTAAGCGCTTCTGCTCTCTATCGATGTTGATATTGAACGTAGGGTACTCAGCATACAAATCGACAGTTGTTACGCCATCTATCTTCTTCGCTACGTCGAAAAGGGGAAGATTAACCTCAGAGCGATGCTGAGAAGGATGCGCAAAAAGCACCAATACCTTTTGGGTCATAATATCCCTTATTATGTTGCAGAAATATCTATCAAAAAACTTAGTCTAAGCCTAAACATTGAGTTCTATCTTTATCAATGATTTTAACCAGCAAGAACGATCCATTACTTAGTTAAATAGTCATCATATACCTTAACTGATAACTATAGGACTTAATAAAAAAGACACAGAGTGTTAAGGCTGGTGGCGGCACAAATAAAAAAGCCTCAGTGCGATAACACTGAGGCTTGGTAGTTATTTAGCTAAAGCAGATTGCTTAACGCTGAAACTGTTTCATCAAGCGACTCAGGCCTTCTAATCGCTCGACCAAGCGTTGAGTACTTTCAACTGCTCGATCACTGACTGAAGAAGTTGCACAAGAGAGTTCATTAATTTGCTCAACACTACGGCCAATATCATCAGACACTCCCGCCTGTTCTTCAACCGCAGCGGCAATTTGGTGGCTGTTATCGGTCACGCGATTGAGCATATCGTTAATCTGACTCAGTTGATCGCCCGTTTCCAGCGCCTGCGCGCGACATTGCTCTGACAAATCACCACCACGTTCAACCGCAGTAACAGCTTGCCTCGCTGTTTGCTGCAAGTTGGTGATCATGGCTTGGATTTCTTCAGTCGATGTTTGTGTTTTCTGAGCCAGCGAACGCACTTCATCCGCTACGACGGCAAAGCCGCGACCCGCTTCACCAGCCCTTGCCGCTTCAATGGCTGCATTCAGTGCCAGCAAGTTCGTTTGATCAGCAATAGAACCTATCACATCCAAGATACTTTCAATTTGGCGACTACTGTCTGATAGCGCATTAATAACTTGCTTAGAGTTATCCAATTCACTGTGCAGCGCTTGTACCGAATCAATGGTTTGCTGTACGCGTTGTTGACCATCTTCCGACATCGATTGTGCTTGGGAAGTCAGTTCTGAGGCTTGTGCCGCACTTTCCGCCACTTCTCGAATAGAGGTCGACATCTGCCCCATCGCCACGCCCACATGCTCAGTTGCTTCCGTTTGACGTGCCAAGTTGGTTTTAATTTCTTGCGAGTTTGCGCGTTCATCTTCCGCAGAGATAAGAATATCTCCCGAAGTCTCACTCGCGCGGCCAACAATAGCGCGTAGCTCAGCTTGACGCATACGCAGTGCTAATTCAACCGCAGAATAATCATCTTTACGACCGGTATAAACCGCTTCCATCAATGGGTTATCGTAAGCCTTGGCTGCAAGTTCATTGATCGCTGCTTGGCGCTTACCCATGATGCCAGACAGCCCCAATGCTAGCGACGAGATTGCCATCATACCAACAGAAGCAAGGCTATAATCAGAAGCAAACATTTGGTAGGCCGCCAGACCTAAAGTCGCAACCAGCAAGCCATTTAGCAGGTAGCCTTGGCGTAAACGCGGACGCGTTGCCACACCAGCTTTTTGACCTTGCTTAATCTTGCTATAGATCTCTGAAGCACGATTAATTTCATCACGCGATGGGCGGCTGCGCACTGATTGATACTCAACAACCTGCCCTTTATCATCTGTAATTGGCGTAACAAAAGCAGATACCCAGTAATGGTCACCATTTTTACAGCTATTTTTAACGACACCCATCCAGCTTTTACCCGCTTGAACGTATTGCCATAATTGAGCAAAAGCAGCTTTGGGCATATCAGGATGGCGGACTAAATTATGAGGTTCACCATACATTTCTTCAGCTTGATAACCAGCCACATCACAAAAGTGCTGATTGGTATACGTGATATGGCTTTTAGGATCAGTGGTCGAGATAAGGTTAATCGATGAGGCGTACTCATGCTCTTTAGAATGCGATTGAGTGTCGTGAAGCGGCTTTGTTTGATGCATTACCAGCCCTTGAATATAAAATTTTTTTATAGCAAGCCTTCCCTCCACCGTTTAGATGCAGAGAAGATAATTTATGAGTAACAGTTGTATGAGGGGTAAGAAAACTGTGACATTAGTCCAATGTTACAGGATGACAGCAAGTAAAAACAAGCTACCAAAGGTGAAAAGTAAGTTTGAAATACTCGACTAGCTCAATATCAAACATTCTCTTTTCAAATTAAAAGAGCATATGAATAGCTTTCACATGCTTTTTTAATTTTGTGTCTATAGGGTAAGCGATTATGAATAACAGTTAACGTCAAACATACTTAGATCACACCAGGCTAATGGGCCCGTTCTTCTTACGCTGGGTTGCTCAGCAAAGCTTTCAAACGCGGAATATGTGGCAACATCGCTTGATAACCCGCTTGCATAGCAGCCTCACGATCATGTCGATTGCCAAAGTTAATCAGGCTGTCATCCCACGGCGTTGGCCTAACGAGGATATCAGCACTATTAGTTTCTTCGCTTGATGCATCACAGCTCTGTAACCAGTAAGTATTTGCGATAATGGTTGCAGCACTATCAGTCAGCGGCGGTGGTTGACTACAAAACACATCAATACCTATCACTATATCCGCTTTCATTTGGCGAGCGGCATAAACAGGTACAGGTGACAGTACACCACCATCAACTAAAATTTCGTTATTGTTTTGTACAGGTACAAACACGCCGGGTACGCTCGACGATGTCTGCACAGCGCGACCAACATCACCATGAGTAAACATCACTGTACGCTTAGTGGTTAGGTTAGTTGCGATAATACCTGTTGGTATCGGCAGGTCTTCAACATCATCATATTCTATTTGCTTGTTGAGCCATTTTGCCAAGGCTCTTCCTTTGATTAAGCCTTGTCTAGACACATTAAAATCTGCAATTTCATGTTCAGCAAATGAGTACATGATCTTTTCGATTTCATCGTATTCTTTACTGCTATAAAGTACAGCCGCTATTGAACCAACAGACGTACCTGTAACAAGATCGGCTTTGATGCCAGCCTCATCAAGTGCTTTCATCACACCTAGGTGCATCATACCGCGAGCAGCTCCTCCACCAAACGCAATCGCTAATCGAGGACGTTGATTTTGAGCATGCTCTGCTTTGACTTCACCGCGAGCCTCTGATGCCTCTGATGCCTCTGGAGGATGAACAATATCTTGCGTGGTAAGCGCATCGTAATAATTGGTTGTACCACATCCTGTTAAGCCAACAATTAGGCACACAGCTATTATCCAGCTTTTTGCTGAACCATAACCTGGATTACATGGTGTACCTAACTTAGGGCGCTGGCTATTTATCATTGGACTGCCTTAGTTGAAATAAATCGCGCTCATCTAATTGCTGCGCGAAATCAGCGATCTGCTGAAAATGAATATGCTCAATACGATGCTTCCACAGTGCTGGCGGCACGTGCTCGAAAGTATCGGCATAGCGCTCATCAACTTCCAGCACCAAGCGTGCAATATTGTCTAGCTGAATACCTTCCACCTCACTAGGAAGTGATAGTGATGTTGGCGCAACTTGAGCAAGGATCTGAGTCACCGCAGGCTGACCGAACACATCAGCCTCACTGCGAATATTCAGTTGAATCCCACTCTCCACCTCGCCTGTTAAAACATCACTTAGGCTGGCTTTCGTCCCAAGAACATGCGGTGTTTGATGATCACCCATGATGTAATGGCGCTTTAAAATCATATACTTGCTAGGAATAGATTCGGTTGAATCCCACCACTGACCATCTACAACCTCTAGCGCTAGCTGAGCTTGTTCGGTGCTGACAACGCCTAACTGTTTCAAACTGGCCGCTATCCACAAGGTTAAATTCTGGTTGTACTCGGTTTCGTTTAGCATCTTGTACTGCTCGATCAGCGCAAGCGTCAGCTTTGCCCCTAACATGTTGGAGTACAGATCTTCGATTGAATACGCAGAAATCGTCTCTGGCCATTGTGAGAAACTACTGTAGCCATGCCACTGTGCTATTTCATGCGATTCTGCTTTGAAATAAGCGATACGTGCCGCCATATTGGCGGCTATCCGCCATTTTTGTGCATCACTAAAATTCGATGTGTCAAAGGCCTTCATTTCTACATAACGCGGACCAAGTTCTGCAGGCAGTTCAATGCGATGTGCCGTACCTAAATAATTCAACATCTCAAAGAACAAGCCTATCGTATCATCAGCGGTATCACGTACATGTGCTAAATCGATGAAGCCACCTTGGGTGGTATAAAGCAGCCCATTATTTTCGCTGCCTGTGACACCAGAAGCCGATGCTGAAGCGGGCGTATAATGGTAGATTCCACTCGCAAACTTATGCGGACCAATCTCATCCAGACTCACGATGTTATTTAAACGAAAGAAAGGGATCGGCAAAGGACCAAGTTTCACCTTTTGCATGTCACCAAATGCACAACAAGGACGAACGTTATCTGGCACAGACAAGCTCGGTAATTGCGATGTACTAATCAACCACTCATCTGAACGGCTCTTTCCGTCAGATAGCATGGTTTTAACTTGTGATTCAGAAGGCGTCGCATGAATTTGCCACGCCTCTGTAGCACAACCACTGAGTACAGTGCACAGTGCAAAGGTCACCAGTGGCTTAAAACTAAAATTTATCATTACTGATTAAAATGCTTCATTTATTGCAAAGTAAAAACCGCTTTCGCCATTACCAAAGCCCATATCCAGGCGTAAATTAACACGCTGTTTAATTTCAAAGCGGTAACCCACTCCAACGGTTGTTAACCATTTATCTTGACCCAACTCATTAAGCTGATCAGATAAGGTACCCGCACCAACCCAGTACACCATGCCGTGTCGGCCACCGATTGGTTGGCGATACTCCACTTGTGATAACAACATATTACGGTCACGGTAATGCCCTTGCTCATAACCACGCAGTGCACTTGCGCCACCAAGCAAAGCCATTTGATCCCAACTAACGTCACCAAAATTCGCTTCCAGCAATGCCTGCCACGCGATCACCCCATCGAAAGACTGCGGTGAGTAGTAATCGCTATAATTCATCGCGATCCGATCAAATTCATGATCAGAACCTAAAGCTGCACTAAAATGGGTGTAATCCAATTTCAGTAAATGCCCTTCCGAGGCATTTAAAGCAAAATCACGCGAGTCGTAAACCAGTGACATGGTCACGCCTGCACTGAATTGCTTGTCGGGGAACTCAGCTAAAGAATGCCCAAGCCATGGTTTTTCAGGATCATCAATCTCAGCATTTGACGCTTCATTTTTAGAGAATTCAAACCCTAAGCCCACATAAGTGTACGACATGATCTGGAACAGACCCTTAATGGAAGCAGCATAGGTTCTGCGGGTATAATCAACGCGACCATTATTTAAGCCAGCATCCATACCAATTCCATAGAAGACATCCGGTGAATCCATCAATTCCGCATCAATAAATAATCGATATTTATCGTGAGCAAGATAGTTGGTGTTACTCAACGAGAGGCCGTAAGCACCATTAATCGAACCGAATCCATTCAGGCTTACCGAACTCGGCTGCGTCACGGTATCGTCAAGATCAGGTTTATATAATCCAACCGCCGAAACACCAATGCCAAACTGCTTTTCAGGGGTATAAAAGGGACCTGGCATTACGCTCCAATCGACCCCTTTATCAGGGTTGAATTGACCATCAGCGCCAAGTTCAAGCAGCATTTGATTCAACCAAGCTTGATAGCGTTCATAGGTTGTTAGTTCTTTCTCCTCGGCATAAACCGAAAATGAGCAGCTAGCCGCTAATAATAGAGCGAGTGTTTTATTCATTGTTCACTCACTTAAAATCGTCGGCCAAGGGCAATAAAGAAAGATTCGCGCGCACCAAATCCAGCCTCGACTAATACGTCCCAATCACGGTTAAAGGCGTACTGCATGCCCACTACATTATTCCAGTTACTGTTAGCATGCTGGCTTACTTCGAACCCTGCATGTTCATTACCCGCATCATTTGCAATCTTATCAGCGGCAGCAACAACGACAGACGGTAAACCTAAACTTGCAATATCACCCGATAAGAATTGATCCACTTTTTGATACATCACACCAGTGAAAACTCGCAGTTCACGGCCACCCTCGTACTCCCAGCGGTAGCCGACACGCGGTGCCGCAACAAAAGTTCGAATATCCCCTTCTATCGCTGAAATACTGGTGTAGGTGTAGTTCATATCAAGCAAGCCGAACCAATTGCCGACACCGCCAGCTAAGGTTGTACCAATACCGTATGTACCACCATCCATATCTAGGTTGAACATGGTATTTTCAGGTAACTTATCACCGACGGCATTAATGACACCACAAAGTAGATTGGGTCTATCAAACTTACTGCTATCACAGCTTACCGAGTTGATTTTGGCCTTACTCTCACCTTGGGTGTAGCCAATGATGCCGTAAACATTCATGAATGGAAAAACCCACACATCAGCACGTACTGTAATGTTGGAGCCAGTAAAGGTGGCATTTCTTGCATCCACATCAATCGCATCAAGCATAGGCGCGCCTGTTAACTTAATACTTTCAACGGTAATAGGGTTACTCATATCCATGTAAGACACAGAAATACCGTAAGGCTTCGGTAAGGTGTAACCCAATTGTTCAGCTTCATCACCCCAAATAGGGAAAAAGGAGTCTTGTGCAAAGGCCGTTGGAGCGACTAACGTAGCCAACAGTAAAGCGGCAGCAGGTGTTTTCAAAATTTCATCTCGATAAAAATAACACTCACCTTCAAATATTGCTTTTTATAGTGATAGAAGATGTTGTTTATACAGATTGTTACATGCGTGAAAATATCCACAATTACGCGTAATGTTACCAAGTAAACTGGGTTTATATTCAGCAGATTAATTAGTCAATATGGCCAAAGTTAGTGTATTAAAGCTAGGTATAGCGATAATTGAACACTAATCGATTATAAGAGGACAATTAACACTGAGGTATTCAGTGAGCGGATAATACAGCCACAAGGAAGGTTTGACCAGTAAGTAAATATTTACTTTAGAAGCAATATATAAGGTAGCGTTATGATTAATAATAAAAAAGCTCGCAATACTATTACGAGCTTTTTCGTTTTAATTGTTATGTTTTATTTCTTGAATGACAAGAACACTGTAGAAAGTGGTGGTAAATCAATAACAATGGAATTATCTAGCCCATGCGAGCTCACAGCTTGTGTTGGGATCTGCGCACTCACATCAACGCCACTCCCCCAATACGCCTTACTATCAGTATTCATCAGCAATTCATATCGGCCCGCTTGAGGAACACCCAAGGTGTAACCGAGTCGCGGAACGGGTGTGAAGTTAGAAATAACTAAGACTTTATCGCCATTTAATGCAAAACGCTCATGAGCAAGAATACTCTGCTCTGCATCGTCCATTAAACGCCACTCAAACCCTTCAGGCGAACAATCTTGCTCGTGCAGTGCAGGGACTGAGGTATACATCTTATTTAAATCACGCACTAGCGCTTGGGTACCACTGTGACGCGGATACTCTAACCAATGCCACTCGAGTTGGCCTTCATGTGCCCATTCGGCACTTTGAGCGATTTCCGCGCCCATGAAGTTCAATTTCTTACCCGGCTGACCGTACATGTAGCCTAAGTAAGCGCGCAAATTCGCCGTTTTCTGCCATTCATCGCCCGGCATTTTATCCAGCAGCGAACCTTTGCCATATACCACTTCATCGTGTGATAAAGACAATACATAGTTTTCACTGAATGCATACACCAGTGGGAAGGTAATGGTATCGTGGTGATACTTACGATTAATTGGCTCTTCTTGCATGTACGATAAACTATCGTGCATCCAGCCCATGTTCCACTTAAAGCCGAACCCCAAACCGCCCATATCTGTTGGCTTTGACACCCCAGGGAAGGCAGTAGATTCTTCGGCAATGGTCATCGCATTGGGATAATGACGGTAAACCTCTTCATTCATCCAACGCAATAAGCTGATCGCATCGTAGTTCTCGTTGCCACCATCGTGGTTCGGGATCCACTGATCATGCTCACGCGAATAATCGAGGTACAGCATAGATGCAACGGCATCGACACGTAAGCCATCAATATGGTAATGCTCGAACCAGAACAAGGCATTGGAGACTAAAAAACGACGAACATGATCACGACCGTAGTCGTAAATGTAGCTTTGCCAATCTTGGTGCCAGCCACGACGAGGATCAGGATCGTTATACAATGCGGTACCGTCGAAGTTAGCTAAGCCATGATCATCGGATGGGAAGTGCGCTGGCACCCAATCCAGAACGATACCTATGCCCGCTTGGTGACATTGATCAACAAAGTATTTGAAATCATCTGGCGAGCCAAAACGGCTGGTTGGTGAGAACAAACCAATCGGTTGGTAGCCCCATGAACCATAAAATGGATGCTCTGAAACTGGCATCAATTCAATATGGGTATAGCCCATGTCGACAATATACGGGATCAGCATTTCAGCCAGTTCACGGTAAGTTAAAAACTCACCTTGATCATTACGACGCCAAGAGCCAGCATGCAGTTCATAAAAAGACAGCGCTTCTTGATGCTTTGCTGTTACAGGCCGTTGTTGCCACTGCTTATCTTGCCATTGATAACGCGATTGGTCATAAACTTGAGAAGAAAAAGATGGGTACTGCTCAGAAGCATACCCCCAAGGATCGGCTTTGTGTGGTAAACCGTTACCTTGGCTGTCTTTTAATTCAAATTTATACTGCGTGCCTTCTTTTAAATCTGGGATAAACAAACCCCACAAGCCATCATCCAGACGTTGAAGTGGATGGCGTCGACCATCCCACGCATTAAATTCCCCCACCACACTCACTGCAGATGCGTGTGGTGCAAACACCAAAAAGCGCACACCTGAAACGGGCGTATTACCTTGCTGTAAGGTAATAAGCTGAGCACCCATTTCGCAATGCATTTGCGACGGTGTTTTCAGCGCATCACCCGCAGGTAAAATTGAGTGAAATTGGTATGGGTCGTGAATCGTTTGCTCACCTTGCGGCCAGCAAATGTGTAACTGATAATAGGCAGTGGTTAAATCCATGTCACCCTTCAAGATGAAGCCGCTATCGGCTTCACGGGTTAATGGATATTTCTGACCATTTTGTAGCTCAACGGTTACGCTTTCTGCACCCGGTATCCATACCCTTAAGGCAATACCGTTTGCATCATATTGTGGGCCGAGAAACGAAAACGGATCTGAGAATGCAGCCCTTTCGAGCTGCAAATATTCCTTATCACTGCGGGTCACTTGGGTGGTGTCCAACGCATTACTCCTGATTTTTGTTTGGACTAGCTTTTGCTCGTGTTTCTGTTAAACGACGAGTCAGGTCAATAATATCCTGGCGGGTAAATAGATCGTCCAAAGTAGTAGAAAGCTTACGACGCCAATTTGGATATTCATTCACCGTTCCTGGAATATTGACTGGTTTATCCATTTCCAACCAGTCTTCCAGCTGTAGGCTTAACAATGCACTAGAACTCGCAGCAAGGTGAAGTTGCATGCCTTCACTTAACGAACGGTCCATAGGTACATATGCAGCATTATGCCCAACACCTTGAGGAAGGTAACCGTGCCAGCTCAAACTATCAAGGATTTTTTGCTTACTTTCAGCTCGGCTGTCAAATAAACCACTGAGTTGCTCTGCGTCTGGGTATAAACCCAACTCTTCACCCATTTTCAGGTCATCGCAATGCCAGAAACCACGAAGGGTTGGCATGTCGTGCGTACACAATGTCGCCATTGATTGACTTGGGTAGTGACTTGGTGAGTAGTAACCACCATCTTCTGCGGTTTCAAAGAAGAATACCTTGTACGAATGGATCCCAGCGTCTGAAAGCTGGTCAACAATTTCGTCTGGCACTGTCCCTAAATCTTCACCAATAACAGTACATTGGTAACGGTGTGATTCTAGCGCTAGGATCGACATCATATCTTCAACTGGGTAGTACATGTACGCCCCTTCCGTTGCCGATTCGCCTTTTGGAATCCACCATAAACGCAGCAAACCTAATACGTGGTCAATACGCAGTGCGCCACAGTTACGCATATTGGCACGTAATAACTGCACAAACGGTTCGTACGATAGTTCTTGTAGCACTTGTGGATTTAGTGGTGGTAAACCCCAGTTTTGGCCTAGAGGACCAAGAATATCTGGTGGAGCGCCAATACTTACATCTTGACATAGTGCGCCATGGTCAGCCCATGTTTCCGCACCTGAGTCACAGACACCGACCGCTAAGTCACGGTAAAGGCCCATCACCATGCCTTTTTCTTCAGCCAGTTCGTTAACTTCAGCTAACTGAGTATCAGCCAACCATTGAAGGTACATAAATAGCTGAACTTCTTTCTTGTGTTCTTTAATAAAAGCTTTAACAGCTGCATTATCAAAATGACGGTATTCTTCAGGGAAAACAGGCCAGCCCCAAGTGTTGTCATCTTGCTTTTTCAAGTGCGCATGGAGTGCATCGAAAGCCGCTTGATGAAGTAGGCTTTCACCACCTTCTTCAACAAACGTTAGGAATTTTTCAGCACGGGCAGTTTTGTGTGTAAGGTGACGCGCTGTGAATGTCTCGAATAACAACGGCAATACTGCCATTTTAAGGCAAGAGACTTCACTGTAGTTAACCCAGTTTGTTTCGCGTGCTTCCACTAAACGTTGCTGGAATTCAGGACTACCAACAAGCTGTTGTGCTTCATCACACTGTGCAAACTCGGCAACCGAGCTAACGTCAATGTACATTAGGTTTAGCCAACGACGAGAAGATGGGCTGTATGGGCTCGCACCTTCAGGGTTCGCAGGGAACAAAGAGTGGATCGGGTTTAGGCCTACAAAATCACCGCCACGCGCAGCAATATCTGCTACTAATTGTTTTAGATCACCAAAATCACCAATACCCCAGTTGTGGTTAGTACGCACTGAGTATAATTGGACGCTAGTACCCCAAAGTTTCTTCTCGTTAAAAAGGTCTTCCTGCTTAAAGCAAGACTTTGGCGTAACAATCAAGGTCATTTCAAACGGTGATTTACGGCGTTTACGGAACAGTTCTAGTTTGTGGTAGCCCCATGCAAGATCATCAGGTAAAGCAAACGTTAATTCACCTCCTTCTTCACGGTCGTCTTTCACTAACTGAGACTGTAGCCAGCCTTCCATCACCTCACCTTGTTCTGTGGTTAAGCGCCAGCTAAAGTCGCTTACGCGCGCGCTCGCACCCAGCTGTAAGGCAATATGCATTGCTTCACCACTGCGTACCACTTTCACAGGTGCAAGTACATCTGGGCGGTGTTTCTTGCGTGCCGATTCGAGCAATGCTTCGTCGTTCTTAGTGTCGTAACCTAAAGCCATCAGTAAACGTCGAATGGTTTCGTCTTTTACTTTAGCTTCATCACCCCAAGCGCTGACGTAGCTGTCGGCAATTCCCACCATTTCAGCAACTTGTTTTAATGCTTGATTGTCTTTCATCGTTCTCTCCGTTAGCGACCCTTGGGCCGCTACGATGTTATTTTTGCTGATATAAGTTTGTGTTAATCACCGTATGCGATTAACGTTTAACCGCTTTTAATTTCCAGATGTTGTTCACATAGTCACGAATACTACGGTCTGAACTGAACTTACCAACCAGCGCTGTATTCAGAATTGCTTTACGTGCCCATGTTGCTTGGTCACGGTATTCAGCATCAATGCGAGCTTGCGCTTTTACGTAGTCAGCAAAGTCAGCTAATACTAGGTACTGATCGCCACCTTCAAGTAGGTTTTGACGAATCGCAGCCAGTTGACCTGGGTTACCCGGTGTGAACTCATCGGTATTCAATACATCTAACGCTGCACGAAGCAGGCTGTCTGCATGGTAGTAGCGGTAAGGGTCGTAACCCTCTTCTTTGAGTTTCAATACTTCGTCTACTAATAGACCAAAGATAAAGATGTTTTCATCGCCCACTTCTTCACGGATCTCAACGTTTGCACCATCCATCGTACCGACAGTCAATGCACCGTTTAGCGCCATCTTCATGTTACCTGTACCAGACGCTTCTAGGCCGGCAGTCGAAATCTGCTCCGACACATCGGCCGCTGGAATAATGATTTCAGCAAGGCTGACACGGTAATCAGGAATGAAGACCACTTTCAATTTGCCGCCAAGGCGTGGATCCTTGTTTACTTTCTCTGCCACTTTGTTAATAGCAAAGATAATGTCTTTCGCTAATGCATAACCCGGTGCCGCTTTCGCAGCAAAGATAAATACACGAGGGTGCATATCAAATGTCGGGTCGTTCACTAAGCGGTGGTATAGCGCTAAGATATGTAGCAGGTTCAAGTGCTGACGTTTGTACTCGTGCAGACGCTTGATTTGAACATCGAAGATAGCATTGGTATCAAGCTCGATATCCATGTTATCCAGAACCCAGTCAGCCAGACGTTGTTTGTTATCTTTTTTCACTGCCATGTAGCGTTTTTGGAACGCTTTATCTTCTGCAAATTTTGCTAGACCCGACAGTTTTTCTAAGTTTGCAGGCCAATCTTTGCCTACTTTTTCATTAACCAATTCAGTTAGGCCTGGGTTACAGAATTTCAACCAACGACGTGGCGTTACACCGTTAGTTACATTTTGTAAGCGACCAGGGAACAGTTCGTTGAACTCTGGGAATAGATCGCGCTTAACCAATTCTGAGTGAAGTGCTGCCACACCGTTAACCGCGTAAGTACTCACTACACATAGGTTTGCCATGCGTACCATGCGTTGTGGGCCTTCTTGAATGATAGAAAGCTTACGCTTCACTTCATTGTTGCCCGGCCACTTTGCTTCAACTTCCAGCATAAAGCGGTGGTTGATTTCAAAAATGATTTCCATGTGACGTGGCAGCATGTCCGCGATCAGTTTTTCGCTCCATGTTTCTAACGCTTCTGGTAGTAACGTGTGGTTAGTGTACGCAAAGACTTTTGAAGAAATTGCCCACGCAGCATCCCAACCTAATTTGTGCTCATCAATTAAGATGCGCATAAGTTCAGGAATCGCAATCGTTGGGTGGGTGTCATTCAGCTGAATGGTTTCAAGCTTCGCAAGATCTTCAATGCTGTGACCCGCCGCTTCGTGGCGACGAAGAATATCACCAACCGAACATGCACAGTGGAAGTACTGTTGCATTAGGCGCAGCATTTTACCTTGGTCGTGATTGTCATTTGGGTAAAGCACTTTAGTCACGTTGCCTGCTTCTAGCTGGCCGTACTGTGCACCTACGTAGTCACCGTCGTTAAAGCGCTGTAGATTGAATGGCGCAGGTGAGCGACATTCCCATAAGCGTAGTGGGTAAACGCTCTTGTTGTCGTAACCAACAATTGGTAGATCCCATGCCACACCGTCAAGGTTCATTGCAGGAACCCAACGGCGACAAGATTCACCTTGCTCATTAATAAAGGTTTCAACGTGACCAAATAGACCAACCGATTGACCAAGTTCTGGACGAACGACTTCCCAAGGGTAACCTTCAATGCCGCGCCAAGCGTCTGGTGTTTCTACTTGGTGACCATCTTCAAATGATTGACGGAATAAACCGTACTCGTAGTGCAGGCCATAGCCTACAGCTGGAAATTCTTGTGCCGCTAGGGAATCCATGAAACACGCAGCTAGACGGCCAAGGCCACCATTACCGAGTGCTGGATCGCGTTCTTCTTCTAGCAGATCAGTTAAATTAAGGCCTAACTCTTCAACGGCTGCACTTACTTCTTCGTACAGGCCCATGCTAATTAAGTTGTTACCTGTTAGGCGACCAATTAGAAATTCTAAAGAAAGGTAGTTAACGCTACGTACATTTTGTTCAGCAACATGCTTTTCAGTTTCAAGTAGGCTGCCAGTGCTGATTTCAGCTAATGCTTTACCTACTGCGAGATACCAACTGCGAGCATCTGCAGTTTCTTTGGTTTTCGCGTACGTCGTCAGTAAATGCTTCTCAACTGAAGCTTTAAATAATGCTTTATCAAATTGTTGTGTTTGACCACGTGAAGTCATGGTTCGTTCTCTCTCTAAGATTATCTCAACTGGGATCTATGCTGCCTGTTATCCCTATCAAAAACATCCTCCTGAATTATCAGGCTAGAGGGAGGAGGAGGAGGGGCGTAGCTTAGTTAAACCCATACTTTTTGTGACTCAAACCAAAGTTCAGGGGGGAGAGGACATCATTCAATGAAAATTAATGCAACACTATTCACACTTTAGCTGATAATTCCCACGTGCAGCAGGATGAGTATTACTCAGGCTGAATTCGTATATTTGTGATTTAGTTCATAAATCAAGGGATGAGACAGCGATGTACTGGCTACATTTGGCTTTTGCTAGGTAAAGTATTGGGCAAGATCAAAAGTCGCACTATTCATTTCAGGCATGCTTTTACTGCCTAATGAGCATATAAGACCAAGGAAGTGAAAGGTCGTTACGTCACTTTCTCCAATAATAAGAATTACATTGTGGTCATATCAAAGTCGAAACAACGGATTAGACAAAAGAACTATGTGGATACCATCAAAACTAACGCGCCCGGCACGTCTTCATAACGCCATCCTTCGTCCTCGATTGCTGGATCGCCTTAACCAAGCGCCATTTTACCGTCTGGTACTCTTCCGCTCTCCAGCGGGCTACGGTAAAACAACCATGGCAGCACAGTGGCTAAACGATCATCCACATACTGGATGGTTGAATATTGATGAAAGCGATAATGATACGTTTCGCTTTGCTAACTACTTCTTACAATCCATAAACAAAGCCACCAATGGCGCTTGCTTAAAAACGCAATCAATGGCCGAACGCCGCCAATTTGCCTGCTTATCGACCCTATTTAGCGAGCTTTTCGGCGAAATTGCTGAATATAATGAGCAAACCTATTTAGTGCTTGATGACTACCACGTCATCAATAATGAAGATATTCATGATGGCATGCGCTTCTTCCTTAAACACATGCCAGATAACCTGACTCTTGTCGTTACTAGCCGGACTCAACCTCCATTAAGCACCGCTAATTTACGTGTTCGCGACTTATTAATTGAAGTAGATAACGAACACCTAGCCTTTGACCAAGAAGAAACCGAACGCTTCTTCCAAAAGCGTGTCAGTGAGGACATAGAGCTAACGGTACTAAACTCACTACGCGAACAAGTTGAAGGTTGGCCTTCTGCATTGCAGCTTATTGCGCTGCATGCCCAGCAAAAACCCAACAACTTGGCTGAGTCTGCTGAATCGATGGCGAGCTTTAATCGCGGTCACTTATGGGATTACCTTGCAGAAGAAGTGTTTGATCAACTCGATCACGACACTCAGCAATTCTTATTGCAATGTTCGGTATTAGATATTTTTAATGCCCAATTAGTGACGGACTTAACAGGGCGTAGTGATGCACTTTCTATGCTGGAGTCGCTAAACCGCTTTGGCTTATTCTTAAATACACTCGAAAGTAACGACAACTGGTATCGCTTCCATAACCTATTTGCAGAGTTCTTACGCCACCAGCGCTATTCTCAGATCCCACAGCAACGTTACGAACTACATACCCAAGCGGCTTACGCCTGGCTGAAACAAAAAAGTCCACAGCAAGCACTTATTCATGCACTTAAGAGTGAAAACCAAGATCTTATCGTAGAAGTACTGACAGATTACGGCTGGAACATGTACCACCATGGTGAGTTGAAGTTACTTGAAGACTCTATCGCCTCTTTGACCGCCGACAAGTTGTTTTCATCGCCTCGTTTAGCACTATTGCGTGCCTGGCTCGCCCAAAGCCAACACCGTTATAACGACGTTGGTGAACTGATTAACGAAACTAAAGCACAGCTTAGTAAACACAGTATTGAATTAGATGATGCGCTTCAGGGGGAATTCAACGCCCTACTGGCGCAAGTTGCGATTAACCAAAGCAACCCAGAAGATGCACTACTGTTATCAGAACAAGCGTTAGGTCAGCTGCCATCAACAACTTACCGTAGCCGCATAGTTGCGACATCGGTTGTGGGGGAAGTTCACCACTGTTTAGGTAACTTAAGCCGCGCACTGCCTATGATGCAGCAAACAGAAAAAATGGCACGTCAGTACCATGTTTACCACCAAGCACTTTGGGCACTACTGCAACAAAGTGAGATCTTAGTGGCTCAAGGTTACATTCAATCGGCTTACGAGCTACTCGATCAAGCCTTCAAGCTGGTAAAAGAGCAACACCTTCAACAAGTGCCACTGCATGAGTTCTTGCTACGTTTGCGTGCACAGATCCTATGGTGTTGGAACCGCTTAGAAGAAGCGGAAGAGTGTGCCCACAAGAGTTTAGAAGTGTTGGCACCCTTTGATGAAACCAAATCATTACACGCCTATTCTATGCTCGCCCGTATTGCTATCACCCGTGGTGAACTAGACAAAGGCGCGCGCTATTTAGAACTATGTAACAGTTTGGTTGAGCGTTCTGAATACCATATTGATTGGCGTGCAAATGCTGATTTTGCCAATATTCTATACTGGCAAGCAAAAGACGATCATCAAAGCCTTGCTGATTGGTTAAAACAAGCGGAGCGCCCAGAAGGCGGCTGTAACCACTTCCAACAATTACAATGGCGTAATATCGCCCGTACCCACATAACACTTGGCGAGTACGACCAAGCGCAAGAAATCTTACTTTCATTGCAAGAAGATGCAAAAAAATACAATTTAGTCACAGACAAAAATCGTAACCTTGTGGTACAAGCGGTATTAAGTAAACATCAAGATTCACGCGACACTGCGCTAGCGTATTTAAAAGAAGCGCTACAACTAACAAATAGCACTGGCATGATTGGTAACTTTTTATGCGAGGCAAATACGATTTGTGACCTATTAAAAGAACTTGTTGATACACGCCAACTAAATGAACTAGAGCTTCACCGCGCCCAACAATTGCTGCGCGAAATGACCAGTAAAGAGCGCAATCGCTCGGTGCATTTTGATGAAAGCTTTGTCGATAAATTACTGACTTTACCTGATGTACCTGAGTTAGTACGTACTAGCCCGTTAACCCAACGCGAATGGCAGGTATTAGGCTTAATCTACACAGGTTACAGCAACGAGCAAATTGCGTCTGAGCTAGATGTGGCATCAACCACTATCAAAACTCACATTCGCAATTTATACCAAAAGCTGAACATTGCTAATCGCCAGCAAGCCATTGAAACAGCAGAAAGCTTACTGGGGTTGATGGGGTTCTGAACACATTAACGGGGGAAGGATCCCCCGCTAACAAGAGGATAACTCTGTGATTGAATGGATGCGTGATCGCCTGTGGTATCAAGATATGCCACTCAAAGTCAGCGGTATTCCCGTTGGCGCTCGAATGACAGTCATTCGATTAAAGGATCAGAAACTGCTGATCCACTCCCCTATTCAGCTAACCACTCAGCTACAACTCTCACTCAGTAAATTAGGCAAAGTACACGCGATACTAACGCCGAACCATAACCATCACCTGTTTCTTTCTGAATGGTGGCTTGCTTACCCTAATGCGTATTTTTTTGCTCCACCAGGATTACAACAAAAACGCTCTGACTTAATCTTTGATGATGCCCTAAGTGCCACCACTCCCTTGCTATGGCGTAATCAGCTATTGCAAACCCTGATTAGAGGGAGCGACAAAATGGAAGAAGTGGTGTTTTGTGATCCACAATCACACACCTTAATTGTGGGTGATACTTTAGCTTGGATGAAAGACAACACTAATCCACTGTCGATAGGGCTAGCGTTACTTAACGGCTGCTATCAACAACCAGCTATGCCGCTGTATTGGCGTTTATCGTTTCATGACAAAACGCGATTACGTCAGTCTCTGCAAGAGATCCTGACTTGGCCATTCGATCGTATTATTTTGGCTCACGGCCAAGTGATCCCAGAAAATGGTAAGCAATATTTTGCCGATGCTTTTGCATGGGCACTTAAACCATCTATCGTGGCCTGTTAACTTTGACTACAGCCAACGAGTATGACCAACAAGCGCAGAACAACACAGTACTATCTACCAACATAAAAATAGCGGGCTAATTAACCCGCTACCTGCTTCACAATATGCAGCATCCCTTCCGAATAAGATGCTTCGGCACTAATTAAAAAGCGCTATTACACAGGACCAACTAAGGTTGGATTGGTTTTAATACCGCTCCACTCGTACCAGCCGCCATCGTAAACACTGATGTCTTTCCAGCCCATCACGTAAGCGTAGAAAAACGTTTCAGATGCTCGCCACCCCGTGCCGCAGTAGAAAGATACTTTCTGGTTGCGATCGATTTCCCATTGGTGCCAGAAACGCTCAATGTCATCGGCACTTTTCATGGTGTCATCTGGGTTACGGAAATCTTCAAGGCTATTCGCATCACTACCGCCATGGCCCCATTTAGCCCCAGGTATACGTCCTTTGGGCTTGATGTAGTTATAACCACTGATTTTACCTAGGTACTCATCCCAACTACGGATACTCACCAGTGAGTTATTTTGGGGAGCGCCATCGAGAATAGCTTTAGCTTCAGCCATATCAATAATCAGCTCTGGGTTGGCAGGAATATCACGGCCAAAATCCATCACTTTATCGGTTTTTTGCAGCATAGGTTCAGACGCAAAACCAGCGTTTACCCAAGATTTCCAGCCTCCGTTAAGCAAGCGGACATCTTCAACACCTGCGTACATCATTATGCTCGCTGCACGCGCCGCGGCCATATTATCGCGCCCATACAAGATCACAGTAGTGTCATAACGAATACCAAGCTCTTGCATTAAGGTTGTCAGTTTTTCATTGCTGACACGGTTCCAAAGCGGCTTAGTTTCAATATTATTCGTGTTCAAATACAAAGCTGTGGGTATGTGTGAAACCAGGTACTTGGTCGGTGGCCCCCACGCAACTTCCACTAGCTTGTACGCTTTGTTAGGGGCATAGAGTGGTTGTTGACCATCAATCACTTGTTTCACCCATTCAGGACTCACAAGCTGTTGGAATTGAGGTAAAGCTGTGAGTGAACCTGAATAATTTAAAAGTGGCTCTTCAATGGCATTAACCGAGCTAAACCCTTGGCTTAACAGTGCCTTTTTCACTTTCTGGCTATTTGCATGATCACAATATAGATAGGTTGGCTGATCGGCCTTCAGTTGTTTATCCACCAACAACTGTTTAAACGCAGAGTCTTCAATCATCCCTAGCCATTGAGCATCTAAGTTAACCGCACCAGGATAATGCCCTCCTTGCTTAGCACCGATTTCGGGCCAACCGTTATAGTAATTACTCGATCGGCAATCAATCACTTGCGTTGATTCATCAAGGTTTTTAGATAACTGATCAAACGTCATTGCTTGCAGTCCAAAACTTGAAAAAACAATAACAGGTACCAGCACTTTCCTCATTGTATTCATCAGCCAACCTTACTGTGCTTATCACCACTCAGCCTGAGTGATATAAATTAAAAACTCCACTGATTATAATGAAACAAAGCACATATTATGGCGACTAGGCTCTCAAGTTTACCTTTGATGAAGCTTCACACTTGTAAATGAGAGATAAGCGAAATTAAATATCAAATCATGCATATAGGGGACGAAAGAAAAAGCACTACTTACCATGATGGTTTTCGTGCTCAATATTATTTTAAATCACAACACTAGCCTAAGAACTCCGTTTCAACTAGGCGAGCTTTGGCGGCATCGATATCTTCCTTCGCAACAAGGATAATCGGGCCTGTACAGCCCATCCCAGTGCGAGCAAAGATATTTGCTTGCCACAATGATTGGCAGGCATCTTCAATCTCTAAGATATCAATGCCACCGATCTCCGAGTCGGTTACCTTTTCAGGTGGTGCGACGACGGTTTCTTTGGTTTCTACTGGCGCTTTTGGCTGACAATATTTTGCCAGAGTACTGTTTAAGCCTGATAAGGTTGCTGCTTCCCACTCCTCGTCAACGCGCTTCATTACCTCTCCTTTTGCTGCGTCTGCACATAATCTCATGGCTCCTGCCACAACTGGTGCCCCTGACGCCCGAGAGATAATATTCACTAGCTTACCTGCCGTACCTTCACCTAAGCCCGGTCCATAACCAAAGCCCGAGGCTTCATAGCTACCGCCTGTCGTGAACGAAGAGAACATTTTCATCAGCAAATTGCCGGTTAGGCTATCAGTCACCATGACATCTGGTGTACCTTGCAGCAAATCATTACCGCGCATGGCAATTCCGCCATCTGCTCGTCCTGACTCTGCAAAGTGAACGTCATAACCCGCTTGTTGAAGGTCTCGTAGCGCACGTTCACAGAGAGCTGCCCCATCAATATTTAGCACCCCAACCGTTGGCTTTTCGATCCCTGTCGCTTTTGCTAGTGCAATCCCATACAAGGTGTTTTTGAGCATCGCCGCTTGGCGGTTGGTATCTGTGGTACCTGTGGTAGAGGCAATGATCATCTCACGCCCAGTACCCGGTGTTACCACTTTACCCATGGTGCTCACACCAAGAGGGAAAGCATAATGCAAAGTGACACAGCCATCGATTTGCTTCTGCTCAAACAAGCTTTCCATCACTTGGTGGCATTGGTTTAAATCTTCTGCAGGGTGGCATTCAAAGCCACACTCAGGATCATTACAGCCAATGAGCACGGGCTCGATGTCGCTGTGCTGTCGTGCAACTAACTGTGCACCACGAAGCAGTTCTTGTGGGCCATGCTCGCTGCCGATCAGCGTAAGTGCAATTCGGGTTTTCTTACCAAATTGTCCACTTAACAGGCCATCCGCCATTGCTGAAAACGTGTCGGACAGTTGTTGATTGATATTAGCCATCGCAACCTCCGATTACTTCTCGCTCTTCGCGTTTAGCAAGTTTTCAGCCACATCGCGCATTGCTTGCGCCACAACCTGTTTCACTTGATTCTCATCGAACACTTCATCTTGCTTGCCGCTGTTCTTCTGAACCACAAAGCTCAAGCCATCAAACAAGTTAGTCATACGACCTAAGAACAAGCTGCCTTTACCTACCATCATGAAGTTTTTAATTTCATCATTGAGGATCATGTCACGGCCAAAGCCAAGAAAAGGAACGCCGGATGGAATATGCCCTTGCGTTGGCGCAAAGCCCGTCATGCCGTGTTTTACGACAAACGCTGGCAACTGGGTACGTTCCATCTGCCCTTCTTTCACCGCTAGCGCAGCAATCATTTTGTAGTTTGATTCTGGCACATTACCTGCGCCCGCAGGTTTGGTGATCTCAGGGTTTTGCATCTCTACCGAGTACTTGTCGATATCTGTCATCTTCATGCCAGCGGCTTTAAGCGGTGCGGCAATCAATGCCGTCATAACCGCTTGTGGCGATGAACCTGTACCAATTTGATGACGACCAACAATATCAGTGTTAATTTCAGGGCTAACACCGTCATTTTCAGACACCATGCAAGCAAAGCCTGCTAAACAATCTTCCAGTACAGGCAAGTTGTTTTTCACATGGTCACGACCATTCATACCTAACTTAGCAACAGCACCACCAGCAACAACCATGACATTTTTGAAAATGCCAGATTTCACTAGCGCTGCTGCGAGTGTCATTGCGTGCGCAGGGGCTGCACAGAAACCACGAACATCAGAACCGGTCGCGCTGTTACAACCAATCACTTCACCAATGGCTTTCGCGAAGTTACCGCCGCCACGTTGGTTAATGTCACCACACGCTTCTTCTGAACATTCGATCAGGTAATCAACTTTATCAAGTTCAATACCCTGCTGTTTTAAGAGCATCGCTGCCATCACGCCCGATGCTTTTGTGCAGAGGTTTTCTAGCATGATATGGGCAGATAAGTTTTCATCTTCATCATGCGCCGCTTTCACACAACCCACCAACTCACCATTCATCATCAAGACTTCAGCTTGGTGGTGCTCTGTCAGTGCTAGGATTTCATCTTTCGTGATGATTTGATGACCCGCCAGTAAATCAACGTCATCACCGTATAATGGATGATGCGCCACTTGTGCGTGGTATGTGTCGATAAACTCTTGAGTCAGTTGGACCAAATTGAACACATCTACGTGGTTCAACATGGCATAAAATTGAGGCTGGTTGTAGATTTCACCGAACTGACCTTGTTGAGCCGTGTGCTCTTTATTTTCAAACCAAGGTTGTGGGATATCTGCTAATTGCTGCGGGGTGAGGTTTCCGATGTAACACTGGTTAGCGGGGTAAGAAACAACGTCTTCGAATGGACGAAGGTGATCTTTCAACTGCTTCAAGTACGGGTCTGAAGGATCTTTTGCCCGTGACTGTACTTGTACTGAACCGTGTTGAATTAATACATCTGGTGTATGGGCGAGCATGTAGCTCACACCTTTAATTACTGCGTATCCCATTGTTACTCCTGCATCCGAGCCGGATAAAAGGTTCGAACCCGCCTAAACAAACAGATCCGAACCAGCATTGAGATATACTTATGCTAATGCAGTTTCGCTGCGGTATTGTTGCATTTCCGCTTTGATAGCATCGACATCAAGTACCATTTCCATCATTCCAACTTGCTCTTCATAGACAGCTGGATCAACGGCATTTTTAACTTCGTCTTCCACCACGTGATAACAAGAAAGTCCTAACTGGACTCCCGCCAATGGTCCTGCAAAAGTCGGATCACCTGTGGTGACAGTTTCACATGCTAGGCCAGAAGCTTCTGCTTCTGCGCCGCCAAGAATCACAACAAGATTCTCTGCGCCTTTTTCCTCAGCAAGTGCTTTAATCCGCTTTTGATTTTCCAGATCCATTGCGCCAGCGCTTGTTCAGACGAAACATTCTGTAGTAGAGAAAGCAACGTGAGCACCTGTGGTCTTCATGCAAGTTTCAATTGCCTGACCAGGTACGCCATCGCGGTCTCCAAGAATGATCACTGTTTTATTAGCGAACACAATCTTTCTCCCGATTAAACATACTTTCCGAATTGCTCACGATACTCTTTGACCTCTGCCACGATGGCATCGACATCAAGTACCATTTCCATCATGCTTATCTGTTCGTCATAGACGTCAGCATCCACATTGTCTTTAATTT
Source organism: Photobacterium kagoshimensis (assembly GCF_050337045.1). Classification (NCBI taxonomy): domain Bacteria; kingdom Pseudomonadati; phylum Pseudomonadota; class Gammaproteobacteria; order Vibrionales; family Vibrionaceae; genus Photobacterium; species Photobacterium kagoshimensis. The sequence continues at coordinate 314,246 of NZ_JAKJSO010000010.1, forward strand.
CCGGCTCAACCACATGATAACAAGAGAGTCCTAACTGGACTCCGGCTAATGGACCGGCAAAAGTAGGATCGCCGTTTGTTACGGTTTCACACGCTAGGCCAGAAGCTTCTGCTTCCGCGCCACCAAGTACGACTACCAAATTCTCTGGGCCGAACTCCTCAGCAAAACCTTTGATCCTCTTCTGGTTTTCCAGATCCATAGCACCTGCGCTGGTTCAGACGAAACACTCAGTTGTAGAGAAAAGAACATGCGCACCAGCAGTTTTAATACAAGCTTCGATTGCTTGTCCTGGTACACCGTCTCTGTCTCCCAAGATAATAACTTTCTTATCTTTGAGCATTGTTCACTCCAAGGGTACAGATTACTACGATCATGCTTATCAGCTTATGGAGAACCACGTACTGAGTTCACATGGATTTTATAAAGCACTTTTTTTCCTACCCTGCTTTCATCGAAAGCCATGTAGAGAAAGCGAGGCTTATATTTGCGCCAACAGGCCGTTGCCTATTAAATACAAATTCATTATTGGGTGTAAATCAGTTACACCTAGTTATACTTTTATGCTGTTTCTGCGATGTAGCTTTCTACTTTGCTTGCCACATCTTCCATTTCTAACTCTTCGCCAGAAAGATGTTCAATTTTTTCACCGTTTTTGTAGAAAACGAAAGATGGTAAGCCCATCACTTTCTGCGCCATCGCTAAACGACGGTTACCCTGAATGTTCAGCTTGCAGAACTTCATGTCGTTACCGTACTTCTCAGCTAATTCCATCACTTCTGGCATCAATTCAATACAGCGACCACAACTTTCGCTCCAGAAATCCACCAGCACGACGCCATCTACTTTCACTTCAGCATCAAAGTTATCTTTATTTAGTTCGATCATTGCGTTTCCCTTAATACAGAGTATCTAACTCAGCAATATCCTTAACATCCACTCGCTTGGCTTCCTGCCCAGCGTCAAATCGGATCACAACTGGCACTTGCGAAACCGAGAAACGGTTTGCAATATTTTGACTCTTGTAGGTATCTATGGTGACAACACGTTGATCAGGCTTATCTTTGCAATCTTGCTCTAGCTGGTTAATCACCGCTAAGCTTTCTTTGCTTAATGGATTCCAGAACGCCACCATTGCCGTACCGCCAAATTCAGAGACAGACTTGCGCCAGTTTTCTTCTTCTTCGATATAACGGTCTGCTGCGACTGCCGCGACTGCACCATCGCCCGCTGCGGTAACCACTTGGCGAAGGAATTTATCTGTTACATCACCAACAGCAAAGATACCAGGAACGTTAGTTTCTTGTTTTTCGTTGGTGATCACATAGCCTTGTGGCGTTAGTGCCACTTGGTCTTTGATGAAGTCGGTTTTTGGCACTGTGCCAACAAACATGAAAACACCATCGGTTGATAACTCGGAGATTTCACCGGTTTTCAGGTGTTTCAATTTCACACCGCTAACCAGTTCATCACCGCAGATTTCTTCAACCACAGAATTCCAAACAAATTCAATTTTATCGTTAGCAAACGCTTGTTCTTGCGCGGTACGATCCGCGTCGAGAATGCCTTGATCATGCAGGACAATCATGGTGACTTTATTAACGAACTTGGTCAGGAAGACAGATTCTTCAACCGCAGTGTTACCAGAACCAACTACGACAACATCAAGTTCTTCGTAAAAATCCGCATCGCAAGTCGCACAATAAGAAACACCTTTACCACGGAACTCAGATTCGCCCGTAATACCGAGGATGCGCGGTGTCGCCCCTGTTGCAACTATGATGCTTTTAGTTTGGTAGGTTTCGCCTTTGCTGGTTGTTAACGTCTTAATAAAGCCATCGTCAGCAATAGTGATTTCAGATACAAGTCCGCGGGTAAACTCCACACCAAACTTATTACAGTGTTCACGGAACATATCCATTAACTGCGGACCAGTTGCTTCCACAATACCTGGGTAGTTTTCCATTTCACTGGTTGTCGCGGCTTGACCGCCTGTATTGCGCTTATCTTCTATGATTAGGGTTTTCATTTTGCCACGAGCGGCATAAACCCCAGCTGACATACCACCAGCACCGCCACCAATTATGATGACATCGTATAGTTCAGACATATAATTCACCGATTGCTATTTCACGACTACATGCCCATCTTCCCTAATGGAATAGTGTGGACATATCAAAACAAATCAGTTCTTGCGACAGCATCATAAATAAGAAGACAGCAATATATAGCTGTGAATCAGTTCATCTTATACTTTAATGAGCTGTTAATTGAATCGGGATGGTGAAATATAATTTTATACCACCCAGATATAATCTCTAATTCTTTTAACTTGTAAGTGATTATAATTAGTAATCTTTATTTTTTTGTGAGCAAAGCCTAATTACAGTACAAAATTCACCACGATATAAAAATATGATACTTAAATCATAAATCGACCATACTTAGGGTTATGTAAGTCATTATTAAAATAACCAAATTGAATATCAAACACTATATTTTGACTATCATAAGAAATATTGACGCCTATAGTCATCAAATCCACTCTCGCTTAATATAAAAATGTTGTTCTGTAAAGGAAGCGTAGTTAAAAAACGCTTTCACTTCGGTTGATTTTAATATCCCCCCCTCTATCATTAGTAAAAATAATGACTAGCAATAAAATATCTAGCCTATCGTCACTTTCTATTTTAGAGCACTAACCCAGCCAATTTTTTACTCTTATTTTATGTACTTGAATCAAATAATAGCCTTGCGTTTTGTTTACTTTATTTACTCGCTTTTTTTTACAACCCCATTAGTAGCAATTGTTTTTAATTACAAACATCAGTAAACAATCACCTAACTTGATTTTTATTTCCAACCACCCAATAAGACATCAGCTAGACTTTTAATTTACATAACACTCAATTAGCCAGTGTTTAATCTTGATATATTTATATCAATAAGCAGATCATTCTCACAAACACATAAGTATTCAGAATGATAACCTCCAGACCGAATCATCATTAATCAATGCGGAGTAAGGCAATGGAAACGCTTAAGTTCACTAATGGTTGGCTCGATCTCGATAAAAAGAGAATAGATGAAATAAACCTTTTCAATGAAGGCTATAAACACTTTTTAAACCAAGGAAAAACTGAAAGACAGTGTGTGACTGTCTCAATTGCTCAAGCAGAACAACACGGCTTTCGTCCTATTTCTGAATTTGAACAGTTAGTTGCTGGCGACAAAGTGTATTTTATTAACCGTCATAAGAATGTTGTACTCGCCATTATAGGGCAACGTCCAATCAGTGAGGGGATCCGTTACGTTGTTTCTCACATCGACTCACCAAGATTAGACTTAAAACCATCGCCAATCTACGAGAAATGTGAACTCGCGCTGATGCGAACACACTACTATGGTGGCATCAAAAAATACCAATGGGCCTCACGTCCCCTTGCATTACACGGCATCGTCGTCACTAAGTCTGGTCGTAAAGTCGATATTGCAATTGGCGAGGACGACAGCGATCCTGTTTTCACGATTCCAGACCTACTTCCGCACTTAGATCGCAAAGTACAGCGTGAGCGCAAAGCCGATGAAGTACTTAAAGGTGAAGAACTACAAATCGTAGTTGGCTCTGTGCCAATGACCTTTGATGATGAAAAAATTAAAGATACCGTCAAGCACCATGTGCTAACCAAGCTGTTTGAAAAGTACGAGATCAGCGAGCCTGATTTTATCTCCGCTGAACTCATGCTAGTGCCAGCAGGTAAAGCGCGCGATGTAGGCTTAGACCACGGCATTATTGGGGCTTACGGCCAAGATGATCGCATTTGTGCTTACACCTCACTTGAAGCAATTTTCGATATCGATACACCAGAGCAAACTGCGGTGTGCTTCTTGGTTGATAAAGAAGAAATCGGCTCGACTGGCGCAACAGGCCTTGAGTCACGCTACTTAGAATTCTTTACGGGTGAATTACTGGTGCGTCAAGCGGGTGCTAACTACAACGACCAAATGCTACGCCGCTGTTTATGGCAATCTTACGCGCTATCTTCTGATGTCAACGCTGGACTTAACCCACTATTTGAATCTGTTCACGATGCACAAAATGCCTCAAAACTGGGTTACGGTTTAGTACTTACTAAATACACAGGGCACGGCGGTAAAGTCGCATCAAACGATGCAGATGCTGAATACGTGGCTGCGTTGCGTCGTATTTTCGATGACACCGACATCAAATGGCAAACCGGCTTACTTGGCAAAGTAGACGAAGGGGGCGGCGGTACAGTGGCGAAATACCTCGCACATTACGGCATTAACACCATAGATGCAGGGGCGGCGATCTTGTCCATGCACTCACCGTTCGAACTCTCTTCTAAGTTCGATGTGCATGAACTTTACCGTGCTTACAAAGCTTTCTACCTGCAGGCGCTATAACCTCAGCATCATGGAGATACGATCATGAAAAAGCGTCATCCGTTAACCTTTTATATTCTTTGTTCGTGCCAGTTCTGGTGGGCCTTATCCTTCTATAGCCTATGGGCTATTTTGCCTGTGTTCTTAGGTGATGAGCTGGGGATCGACCAAAAAACCTCGTTCGCGACTTTTGGGGCATTTGCGGCCTTGGGTGCTGCAATGCTTTTTGTCGGTGGCTGGTTAGCCGATAAAATCTTAGGGGCAAAACGTACCTTAGTTTGGGGGTTCTTCTTCCAAGGTTTGGGTTATTTCATCATCGCTTACTCAGCGATCACCGCCCAACCACACTTCGTATTCATTGGTTTGGGTACTGTTGCTGTAGGTCGTGGTATCGGTAGTGTAGCGCCACCAACCATTATTGCGGCATCATATGAGAAAAACGATCCTCGCTTAGATGGTGCCTACACCCTGTTCTACATGGTGAATAACATTGGTGCTTTCATTGCACAGTTGGGTGCACCTATCATGGCGTACAGCATTGGCTGGACTTCTGCCTTCATCTTGTCGGCAGTGGGTATGACAGTCAACGTAATCACCTACTTGCTATTTAACAAGAAAATCAAGGAAGCTACCGAAGCCGACCAACACGCTGTGCCATTCAAAACGAACAGTTTGTTCTTGGCAGGGGTACTACTCACCATTGCAACTGCAAGCTACTTGCTAACTAATCTACCACTTGCCCAAGCGGTACTGGGTATTGCCGCTATGGTTATTTTGTTCCTCATCATGAAAGAGATGAAGAAAGAAGAGCCGACTAGCCGCAAACGCATGATTGTTGGCTTGGTCTTAATGGTACAAGCGCTGGCATTCTTTGTACTTTACAATCAAATGCCAACATCGCTTAATTTCTTTGCGATCAACAACGTAGAGCCTGAGATATTTGGTATAGCGGTTAACCCGGTATCTTACCAGTCGCTTAACCCTATGTGGGTTATCTTCCTTAGCCCTATCCTCGCCCATATCTATACAACCTTGGGTGAGAAAGGCAAAGACTTGTCGATGCCAGGCAAGTTCGCACTCGGCATGCTGATTTGTGCTGCAGCCTTTGCTTGCGCAGGCTTCTCTCAATACTTTGGTGACGAGAACGGCATGCTCAATCCGTTCTGGATTGCAGCACCACACTTCTTGTTCGCAATTGGTGAATTGTTGATTTCAGCCTTGGGCCTATCGGCTATCGCTAAACTGTTCCCAAGCCGGATCCGCGGCTTTATTTACGGGGCGTGGAACATGACATTAGCTATCGCTTCTGTGGCAGGAGCTTGGGTGGCGGGCTTGTCTTCAAGCGGCGAAGTAGAGATGACGCCTGTCGAAAGCTTGGCATCTTACGGTAACTACTTCTACATGCTTGCGATTGCCTCTGCCGTTGTTGGGGTCGTGTGTGTATACCTAGCACCACGTCTTAACAAGTTGATTGAAACCGATGTTGAAGGTGATATCGAACATAAAGATGCACAAACTGCGTCATAGTGAGAACTTAGGTTCAATGTAAATTGGACCTAAGCCTTCAAAGGAAACAATAATAAAAACAGTACTATAAAAGCCGCATAGTGTCCCTATGCGGCTTATTTTTATGTATAACACGGCTTGTATCAATATCTGATGGCTTATACCAATTCAACTAAGTTATAGGCCATATCGGCTGATTAAAAGCAAATCACTTTATCGGCCTGTAGCGTCCACATAGACAAATCATCCAGCGTACCAATTTCAGCCCCCTCAATAAGTGGAAGCTCACTGATCCCCCTGGCGTTACAGCACGTTTTGCATAACTTCACTTTAGCACCTTGTGCAAGTAAGATTTCCAACATTTGTTGGACGTGATACCCCTCCCCTGGCGTCTGCTTTGGCAGGGCACAACTCACCGAGTCTGACATCAAAAAGACATAGATTTTAGTCTTAACCTCTTGCTCGTTGAGGTTAATTGCCAGCCTTAAACCATTAAACGAACGTTCTGAACCGTACGGCGCATCATTTAATATAAATAACAAGGTTTGTTCATTTATCATTATTCTAAAATCCTTCTTTAATGCACATCTTGATGATGTGAAATATCTTAATGACGGTATTTATCGCTATTGTACCTGTATTATTTCTAACGAAAATTGAATCATATCAAACTGGTTATAACGAATTTAGCTTTATGTTATTTCCAATTTACTCACCAATTTAGTTATCGATGCAGTTATCCTTTAAAAATACGAGGCAAGCCATAAAAAACCTGTTTTATAAGGATTATAATTAACACAGAGCATTGCACCGATTAAATATAATCAAGGAATATCATGAGAGCGGATAGATTAGAAATCATTACTAACAACCCAAGTCTTAAAGTTGATAACAGCGCGGTAACAATTATTCGTAAGAATACGGTAAATGATGTTTTAACTTTCACAAGAGACCAAGTCCACCTCGGATACAAAGTAATTTCACACCCTCTTGCTGGCAGTGTAAAACCACATGAAACACCTTACCGAAGCATTGTTATTTATCGTGATGATAGTTTAGACATGGATTCACTCAATACAATTGAACAAACCATAGAAAGATACCAAGTGCTCTGTAAATCTAATCCAGACTTTATCCAGTTGACCAGTCAAGATATCGAACGAGATTTTCCGATCAAACAACGTTCAGACTTCCAATTTATCGATTTCCAATTAATTAAATCATGTCTTAGTGCTATAAATGCCAGCCTATAAATTATAGCCAAGCGATTTTCGTACCCAAGTTAGTTATATGCGCTTGGGTATTTTTATTCCCGTTAATAACAATCGATGCTAATAAAAAAGCCAGCTGTCAGACAGCTGGCTTCTTTTTTTAGCGTGTATTAAATCTAGAATACAGTTTGTTCATCAATCTTAGTTTGTAGCGCGACTAGCGCTTTTTCTACCAATTGACGACGAGTAAATTTCTCTTCTCGTGGCTGCATTTTAGGATCGCCCAATGGATGAGGGATCGCAATGGTAGGAATAATACGGTTTGCACCTACTGTTTTAGAGATAGGAACCACTGTCGCCATATGAACTACAGGCATCACTTTTTCGATTTCTTTAACCATCGTTGCGCCGCAACGTGTGCAAGTGCCTCAAGTGGAAGTGAATATTGCTGCAGTTACCCCAGCTTTCTGTAGTTTCATCGCGATTTCTGCACCATATTCTTTCGCTTTCGCTACCGCAGTACCGTTACCGACTGTGGTGTAGAAAATGTCGTGCAGGCTGCCGATCATACCTTCGCGTTCCATGTCGCGTAATACGTCAACAGGCAGTACGCGGTTAGGATCTTGGTTACAAGCAACTGGGTCGTAGCCACCGTGCGCAGTTTCATGGCTTGCTTCAGTCAGAGCTTCTAGCCCTTCAATGCTGTACTCACCGTACTTAGATGCGCTTGATGATTCGATATGGTCTGGGTTACCTTTCGGCACAACACCACCTGAAGTCACTAACGCAACCTTCGCTGTGCTCATCATCTCAACAGGTGGTTGAGGATCAACGCGGTCAAATACTGGCATTGGGTATTCAGTGGTAAACTCGCCTGATAATTTGTTAATCAGCAAGTCAACGGCACGTTCTGAGCCACGTTTTTCAGCAAAGAAGTTCACACGGATGCCGCGTGGCATGTAGCCCGCTTCTTCTGGAGAACCTACATTACCTTCCGTGTCGATGAAGCGGTTAACCAAGTTAACCATAGCAGGTACGGCTTTACGCATACTTGCTGCGCTGTTACCTGTCTCTACCATGTAAGCGTATTGACGGAATAACTCATAACCAGGGTTTTCAACGTACATGCCAGAAATGGTAGTAATACCCATTTCATGCGCCACTTTTGCAACAGTACCACAAGCCATACCATAACGACCGGCGTTAAATGCAGGGCCAGCAATCACAAGATCAGGTTTCACTTGTGCAAGGATTTCTTGCAAGCTATGACAGCATAAGCTTTCATTTTCGTTGAAATATGAATCACCGCAGATGATGGTGTGAGAGATCTCAGCTTTGTCTTTCAGCATAGTGCCAAATTGCGCACCAACACCGACAGCACCTTCCACCACTTCCATTGGGATGTGGGCCATTTCTTCACCGCCTTTTTGGGCAAAGAACTGGTTGAGATAATAAACGACTTTCAATGTCATGTGTGTATCCTCGCTTAGCTTGCTTTGGTAGTGAGTTTGTGGAAACCAAGCTCACACGTTGCGCCGATGATGGCTTGAAGTTCAACCGTGATTGAACCATCTTCATGCAAGCTGCCGTTGAAACCACCCGCAACAACATCTGCGTAGCGGTCGTAACCGATCACTTTATCCATCGCTGGTAGCGTCACTAACTGGTTAGCATTACCGTTGGTAACTACAGCGTCTGCACTCTTATGAGAATCTGCTAACGATTGGCTTTCACCGTTTTGACCTGCGTATTCATCTGTCAGTAAGACAGTTTGAATGCCCGCGGCTTCCAGTTTTGAACAGTTCATGATTAAGTCAGCATCTGGGTTACCAAAGCCTTCTTCACTCACGATGGCGGCATCCCACCCCATTTGCTGCGCTAGTTTCACAACGAAGTTAGATGAACGCTCTTTGTCGCGGAGTGTCACGTTTTCATTCGTCACGATAACGCCCATGAAATTGTACTTAGAACCGTGATGACGGTATAAGTCATAAATAACAGGGCTATTTTGGTGGATATAACTGGTGTTCTTATCACATGCTGATACACAGTTACCGCTAATGATTGCACCATCCATAACTTCGGTTGGGTACATCAGCGTTGGCAGCATGCCTTTTACATCAACACCGTAGTAGTAGGTGTCATGTAATAAGCCTTGGCTTTGCAGCATGTATACGTAACCTACTTTCGGTAAGTTAGGGTATTCTGCAGCTTGCTCTAGCAGTGGTTTAGTTTCGTAAGTTTGAATTTCGTCAGGTTCAATATCGCGCGCCAATTCACCAATCCAACGACCAGCTTCTAGGCCAACCATACGTACAATGCCTTCATGATCGTACTGGTTGCAGCTTTCATCGACTTCACATTGAATCACAAGGTTCAAGGTTGATGAGAATGGGGTGTAATCTGCACCCGGGCCACTCATATCAACAATACCTTCTTGGAAGCCAACGATTTCACCCGTTGTAACGACTGCCATTCCTTTCAAGACATGGGTACGGCCTTCGCCAACCATCTCTTCTTCACCCAAATGGCGCCCAGGGAATATATTACCGCCGCCGCTTACTTTTACGCGTGGCTCGATGGCGTCCTTTACCGGCATGATACGAATACTATCGCCAGGTTTAGCGATAGATAGCTCGATAGAACGGATACGGTGATCCAACTCAGACAAATGGCCAATTAAAGCCTGCTGATCAACGACCACAGTGTTTTCTTTCACTTCGCTTACTGGGCCAAAGGCCAGATCACGAACATGGATGTTGCCTAGTTCGAGTTTCATGTGTTTCTCCAAACAAGCGTCAGTTGGGAGGATTTTTCTAGGAAGGTGAACGATTTAGCAAGGTAACCAGCCTCTTCCGAAGCTGGTCCACCTGATTAAACCGAATCCTAACTAACCTTTAAGCCAGTTCCTTCTTCGGCAAACCCGACAACCCAACAGGGTTCTTCATTACAGCTAAATTCTGTTAGTAACGCATCCAAACAATCTTTGGGTACGGCAGCAAGTAGACCGCCGGATGTTTCCGGGCAGCACAACTTACGTTGCCAACTTTCATCAAGCGCCTCTGCAAAGTCGATTTCATCGCCGTAAGCCTCGAGATTACGGCCAGCGCCACCAGGAAATAATCCTTGGGCTGCGTAATCTTCAGCTTCAGGCAAGAAAGGAACCTGTTCAGCCTTGAAGTGCATACAAATGTTACTTTTTTCAGCCATCTCATGGGCATGGCCCAGTAAGGAATAGCCAGTAACATCTGTACATGCTCGCACTGGATAGTTAGCAAAAATTTCGGCAGCTTTACGGTTCAGCTTTTTCATATTGTCAGTAGAAGCTTTAATTGCCGCCTGACTTGCTTTACCTCGTTTTTGCGCTGTCGAAACTAAACCCGTACCAATAGGTTTGGTTAATACCAAAACATCACCGTTTTCTACAGCAGCTTTGGTTTGTACTTTTGAAGGATGTATTGTGCCCATCACAGACAAGCCAAATTTAGGCTCACTGTCTTCTACTGTGTGACCGCCAACTAATACTGCACCAGCTTCACGGACTTTTTCCGCACCGCCTTTGAGGATTTGGCCAACCACGTCTTGTGGAAGATCTGGTGGAACACAAAATATATTCATCGCCAAGGTTACTTGTCCGCCCATGGCGTACACATCGCTGAGTGCATTCGCAGCAGCAATCGCGCCAAAGTCATACGGGTCATCCACAATTGGAGTAAAAAAATCCAATGTTTGAATAACAGCAACATCGTCGTTGATTTTATAAACGGCAGCGTCATCACTTACCGTCAACCCAACCATCAAATTGGGATACGCTTGTTCGGGAAATAGGGGTGAAATGGACTGCAGAACCTGCGCCATGGCCTTAGGGCCGATTTTTGCTGCTCACCCCGCTTTTTTGGTCATCTGCGTCAGACGTACTTCTTCTGTCATCTCTAGATCCTTAACAGTGGACGGTAAAAGCACTATTTGCATACAGTGCTCGCGCTAGTACTGAAAAGTCTCGTAAAGCTATCAATAGTGTTTCCATCAATCCCTTTACGCCGATCCTTCCAGATCCTGGTGTTTTCGGTTTGATCCTTTCTGTTATTTCAGTGAAGTGGTATTAACCTCCACGTCTTGCACAGAAAAAAGCCAAACTGAAAACCACATTTAGGTTAATCACACCCCCATTAGTTGGATGTCATTCATACCTATATGCCGCTATTAGATTTAATACTCTATTGCTCGAGTTATATAACCAATAGCTTTTAACTAAAAAATCAAATCCTTGTTTCGTTTAGTTAAAAGCACTTTAATTACATTAATGCTCTATTTTGTACGCATTCTTCATTACAATGTTATATGACAGTTTTATTTACTTGATTTAACGTTAACCTCACGTTGAATTCGATTATAAGTATCAAAGAATTAAATATTGTGATCTAAATCTGAAACAGAGAATAACCAGTATTTAATTTTTTAAAAGACTACTCATCACTCAAAAACAATTGGACATCGTTAATAAATGGACAGTAATGTTAACAACACCTCTAAACACCCACTAAAAATTAACAATAAACCAATAAGACCTGCTAGTCTTGATGTGAACGTCGCCTACAATGATACTTATCGATTGTTGTATACTTTCCCCCACGAATCTAATCGGCAGTAAAAGCTGCATATACTCCTTTAGCGGTAAAAAGTCTGTTAGCTAGACTAGCCTACTACCAATTAAGTTGCATAAGTTTGTCAGTTTGCTGAAAACATCACAAAACACCAGTAAACTACTTTTAACTCATTAAATTATTTGATTATATTGACGCATCAAAACGCGGAAGTGGATGGGGTCTGGTGGCCCTCCCGGTCTTCAAAACCGATGTGAGCTGAATAGGCTTTGGTAGGTTCGATTCCTGCTCCTTCCGCCAATCAATTTAGAGCCTTGAATCTATTACACCTTTTGGATTAGATTTTTTTATATCAAGATATAAAATAAATAATGTTGCTAGCGGTATGATTCTTTTTTGCCTTGTCTTATAAGTTTCATTTAATCAGCCTCTATGTACACCTCCAAAATTGGAAAAAATTTATTAGGCTGTCAAATTATTGCTGTATGAAAAATATGACCGCCTAATGTAAACTTAGTTACCGCTGAGGTTATATATGGCAGTCAGTATCTTATCTTCAATCCCACAAATAGAAAAAATCCTCCAGCAAGCTTTTATTTCACCTTATATAGAACGTTTAAGTCGCCCTATTGTGACCGATATTATTCGTAGTGAAGTGACAAGCTTTAAGGAATATATCCTTAGTGACAAAAATAATAACGATGTTGCTCTCGATAAGCTTTACCTCAATATTAAACATGCCTGTTGGATGATGAACCAACAACGTCTTCAGCGTGTGATCAATGGTACTGGGGTCATAGTGCATACTAACCTTGGTCGATCCCCTATCAATGCCGAACTGTGGCAAAGCGTTGAAGATGTAAACACCCATTACAATAACCTTGAAATTGATTTGTCGACAGGCAAACGCGGCAAACGTAAAGGGATCATCCAAACATTAATGACGCACCTAGTTAAAGGTGAAGATACGTTAGTAGTCAACAACAATGCGTCTTCTGTTTACCTTATGCTTCATGAACTCACTCAAGGTAAAGAAGTGATCGTGTCACGCGGTGAACAAATTCAAATTGGCGGTGGTTTTCGCATCCCTGATATTTTAGCACTATCAGGGGCCAAACTGGTTGAAGTCGGCACAACCAATATCACGACTAACCAAGACTATCTTGATGCCATCACTGAAAATACTGCCATGGTTTTGATGATCCACACCTCTAATTTTAAAATTAGGGGCTTCACCGAATCTGCTGATATCAAAGAACTCGCAAAAGAATTGCCGCCGCACGTTATTTTAGCGGTAGATCAAGGCTCTGGAACGACAGTCGAAGACATGCCAGATGAACCAACAGTGGCCAGTTATATCAATGCGGGTGCTGACTTAGTATGTTTCTCGGGCGATAAAATTTTAGGTGGGCCACAAGCTGGCATGATCACAGGTGAACAATCATTAATTCATCGTTTAGAAAAAAATCCGATGATGCGCGCATTTCGCCCCAGCCGTATTGTTTATTCTTTACTTGAAGAACTTGCAGTGCGCAAACTCAATCAGCTTGATAGCGGCGCGGGGGTTGCTGAGACAAAAAGCACTATTGCAGAAACAGCCCTTAAGCACAGTGCAGAATGCCTAGCTGAAGGGCTTGATCCCTTTATCCAAGTCGTGCGTTCAGACATGACAGTCGGCGGCGGATCACTGCCCGATCAATCAACGCCATCTTGGTCCGTTGAACTCTCACCAAACGACCCCAAACTGGCACGCTCACCAGAACAAGTGCTTAAACTGATGCGAAGCTGGCCATTACCCGTCATTGGAGTCATAAAACATAACAAAGTGCAGCTCAATCTCGCCACCATTGATGACTCAGAAATTACTTATCTTCGCACCCAACTTACCGAGGTATTACAATGAGCTATGTCGTTGGTACAGCAGGACACGTCGATCATGGAAAATCTGCGCTGATTAAAGCGCTAACAGGCATAGATACCGCTCACTTACCGCAAGAGAAAAAACGCGGTATGACAATTGATCTCGGGTTTGCATTTTTTAACCACAATGACGGTACACCCATTGGTGTTATTGATGTCCCTGGTCATGAACGTTTTATCCGTAACATGGTGGCTGGTGTTTGGAGCCTCGACATGGTGCTATTCGTGGTTGCAGCTGATGAAGGTTGGATGCAAATGTCGACCGATCACCTTAAAGTTATCGCTGCTATGGGGATAGAAAATGTCACCTTGGTGATTTCCAAAGCTGATTTAGTCGATACCGATATGATCGCGATGGTGGAAGAAGAAGCCTTAGAGCAATTTCTAGAGATTGCTGGGTTTATTCCTGACTCAGTCGTTGTTTCATCTCATACACAAACAGGGATTGAAAATCTACGCCAGCATATATGCCGTAAGCTTGACCACAAAGCTGAAGATGCTGAGCTGACATTCGATACCCACCAGCAACAAGCGCACTTATATATAGATAGAGTTTTCACCGTCAATGGCTTAGGTACAACGGTCACAGGCAGCCTATGCGGTGGGAAATTCCAAGTAGGGCAAAAACTTACTTTGCAGCCATCTGGTGAAAAAGTACAAGTGAAAAGCTTGCAGTCCTATCACAAAAATATCGATCTGGCAGAACCGGTCTCGCGCGTTGCGATTGCGCTAAAAGGGGTGAAGAAAAAAGATGTCGAGCGAGGATTTTGTCTCACTGATAGCACCGAAGCGGGCTTTGTCACCAACGATCTTATCGTTCGATTAGACAGTCTATTATTTGAAAACAAGTGCCGTAACAACAGTGAAGTAGAAGTCGCATTCGGTACATTCAACTGCCTGGCTAAAATCTTCGTATTCAAAGGCACTAATTTAGCGCGATTACGCTTAAATGAACCTGCCTGCTGTTTCTGGAATCAACGCGCTTTGTTGATCCAGCATGGTGGCAGCCAAATTCTTAACTGTGGTGCCATTGTTTGGTGTGGATCTGTTGCTAAGCAGCACCGAACGAAATTGTATGAACTTCTCACCACTATGCCTGAGCATCCATCTTGGGAAGATTACGTCATGCTTAACATGTCCTTATACGGTTATGCGAAGCGCGGACAAGACGATCAAAACGAATTTGGTTACCTCGAATGCCAAGATTGGCTTTTCACCGAAGAATTTACCTCCAATACCTTCAAACAAATTGAAGCTATCTTTCATCAAGAGCACATCGATTTATCGGCGAATGAGCTGAGCAGCAAACTTCACATTTCCGTCAATGCCCTATCGGCCCTACTCGAACACTTCGCGGGTAGCGGCAAACTCCGCCAAGCCGGCGAATTATTCTCGTTAGGAACAGGTCGAAGTGAAGCGCAGCTCTCTCCGATTGCCAAACAAATCCTGACGAAGATGAACCACGCAGGCAAGCAAGGTTACGAAGCTGAAAAAGAAAAAATCCCTGGCGCACAAAAAGAACTGCGTAATCTGGTGCGTTTAGGCTTCGCTATTCCACTTGAAGGTAAAATTTACTACGAAAAGAGCCTGTACGATCAGCTTGTTATAGAGATGATGCAAGGGCACGCTGTAAACGACCGTTTTACTATTTCAGATGCTAAAGACCGTACTGGTTTATCACGCAAATACATGATCCCACTATTAAACCGCATGGAACTTGATGGCTGGATTAAGCGAATAGACAATGATCGCCTTGTGCTTAAAACCATTGAATCAGAAATCGCTTAGCAGTGTGCAAAGTAGGAAAAGTAATGACAGAACACTCTATAAAGAGCAGTTGTAAAAAAAACGAGCACACGCCACTGACACAAATGACGTCAAAGTCAGGCTGTGCCGCAAAAATTGGCCCTAAGATCATGGATCAATTGCTTGCTTCGTTAACCCCTATGTTCCCACCGCAGGCAAACCCTGATCTTATGGTTGGGCTAACCGTTAGCGATGATGCAGCGGTTTACAAGATCAACGATGATGTTGCCGTTATCCAAACCTTGGATTTTTTCACGCCCATTGTCGATGACCCTTATGATTTTGGTGCCATTGCAGCAGCCAACGCCCTTAGTGACGTCTATGCCATGGGCGGACAAGCAACCCTGGCGATGAACATTTTCTGTGTACCGCCCGATTTACCCCAAGAGATTGTAGGTCAAATCCTGACAGGAGGCGCAGAAAAAGTGCGTGAGGCAGGTGCGGTATTAGTTGGCGGGCATACAGTAGAAGATAGCGAACCTAAATTTGGTTTGTCTGTCATGGGGATCACGCATCCAGATAAGGTGTTGACCAAATCCAATGTGCAGCACGGCGATATTCTGGTGCTAACCAAGCCACTTGGTACCGGGATAATCACCACAGCAGCAAAGCAAGGCAATGCGAGTTTTGAGGCACGAACTGCCGCAACAGAGAGCATGAAGAAGCTCAACAAAACGGCGGCAGAAATCATCTCTCACTATCCCATTACAGCCTGTACCGATGTAACAGGTTATTCATTACTCGGTCATGCACTCGAAATGGCAAATAAGAGCCAATGCTGTCTGCATCTCAACGCAACTCAAATTCCATTTCTCCCCGAAGCACAAGATTACGCTCGCGATGATATCTATCCATGCGCCGCAAAACGTAATTTAGACGCTTTTGAGAGCCAAATTCAATTTGCCCCCGATTTAGAGCAGGTATGGCGCTATAAGCTAGGTAGCCCAGAAACTTCTGGCGGATTGCTGATTGCGGTACCAGAAAATCAACTTACATCCCTTCTGTGTACTTTTGCTGAGCACGATGAACCATGTTGGGTCATTGGCCAAGCAGTCAACGGCCGAGGCATTAAAGTGACAAACTAATCAAATTGCCCACCTAGCACACAATTTACACCAAACGGCTGCCTTTTTGTGCGGCCGTTTTCTTTTTATTTGTATGATGTATATCAAAAATGACTATGCCACTAGGAGTATAGTATTGCTGTTAATCCAGTCAGAACAAGACATTATCATTATTTGACCAGGTACTTATTCAAATTCGTTTTACCCTGACTGCTCTTCTTTTTCTTTCACGTATTTACGAGGATGTAACCGTGGACGCTTCCAAGATCTACTTACGCGATATATTAGGTTTAGGGCTAATTATCTTATCTGTGATGACAGTACTAGGGACATTATTCAGCGTGCTCGCAGCACTTAACTACCTCAGCCACGAAGAAGCAATGGCTGCGACTTACATCAAAGAAGCTATTCCTTTAATGCTTTGTATTTTACCTGCTTTTTTTCTTGGCAAGTACATCAACAAACCAGCTTGGGTCATAGCTACTGATGATTTTCGTTTAAATTCAGCGAAGAACCAATAACTGAATTACCACAAGATCTTCACTACATTCAGGCATCAGCGTTCGAACTGCTCCTTGGTTGATCAACATACTCCTTCCAAAGATCAATCAAGGGGCATATCAGAAATCAGTCATGTTTACGCGGGGTTTTACATTTTAGACGCAAGCAAAGAAGATAATATATTTCTCTCAACGTTCGTTAAGGTTTTCGCCGCATCTAGCGCAGGTAGCAAGGTATCAGGAAGGCTTAAAAAATATCCTTCATCAAGGTCAAACAGTATGGCCGCTTTCTTTAACACTTTCTTTGATGGTTTATTCTTACCAGTTTCAATTAATGATAAATAAGTTGTTGTAATATCTAGATAGTCTGCACATGATTTGCAGCTAACGCCCTTGTCGAGTCTGTGTGCTCGTAAAATAAATCCACTAATTATCATCTAGACTATTCACCATTACGCACGTCAGGCCATCGACAGTATTAATGTCATCAATAATATCAAATGCCGACTTAATGAAAGACTCTCCCTCAATTGTCACCCAAGCATACATGCCGTCTTCTTTCTCTTTGACAACGACTCCTGTTCGGCCGACATCACAAATTATTGAAATAGCAACATTGTCAGCTGTTCTCTTTTTTTCATCGTATATTAAAAGTTCAAAACTAAAAATCATGATCCCCCTTGTAATATTCTTGCTTATTTACTTAATTCATTTAAATATGATAAATGTATTAAAATCGTAGTAATGACAATCCTTTATCGATTAAATTTCACGGTATGTTGCGCAAAAGACACTGACATTACAACCGACCAAAAATGAAATGTTATTTACCTATTTTACAGCGTTCTATTAATTAACACATGGAGTACAGTGTACGCCAATAATAACGAGGCAATTATGACTAATGAAGTAGATATTAGGTCACTAAGAGCAAACCTAAATATTAGCCAAAAGGAACTGGCAAACGACCTTGAATTAAGTTTAGATACCATAAAAAGCTGGGAGCAAGGCAGAAGGAACCCTACAGGGTTAGCAAGGAAAATATTGCGACTGATCGAGCAGTATCCTTCACTCTATATAAAATTCAAAAATAACTGATGCCATCACCAATAGCACCTACATCCACTGTAGATGCTATTGGTTATCACATGAGCATAGGCGATTTATTTTGAGGGAAAGAAACGATCTCGATGAGTATTTTGAAAACCTTAATGGTATTAACAAAGACTTCGACTTTGAAGTTGGTGAAAGCTTTATTGAATTCAAATACTTAAACATTTTTATTTACTTCGTTTTGTTATTAATACTTAACTTTTTCATGTACTAATTGGAGGGTAAGACAATATTTATCACGCCGCCTTAGAAATATATCTCTTAATTACAAACTTAAATGAATTAACTAAAAAGAGATATTATGCTTACATTTTACAAAGAATCATGGTTTAACAATATTAAAGGGGATTTGTTATCAGGAATTGTTGTTGCACTCGCTCTCATACCAGAAGCTATAGCCTTTTCAATTATTGCAGGTCTTGATCCGAAAGTTGGCCTGTACGCCTCATTTTCAATTTGTGTCGTTATCGCTTTTACAGGCTCACGATCAGGAATGATTTCAGCATCAACAGGCGCAATGGCCTTACTGATGACAACCTTAGTCAAACAACATGGCGTCGAATACCTATTAGCCGCATCTGTATTTACAGGCGTTCTTCAATACGGTATTGGGCTATTGAAACTCGGTGACTTAATGAGATTTATCTCTCGGTCCATCGTTACTGGTTTCGTTAACGCCTTAGCAATATTAATATTTATGGCTCAATTACCTGAGCTAACGAATGTGACCTGGCACGTTTATGCGCTCACAGCGTGTGGGTTAGGCATCATTTACTTGTTCCCGTATGTACCTAAGATTGGCAAACTACTTCCCTCACCGCTGGTGTGTATTGTCGCAATCACCATCTTCTCAGTCATTTTCAACGTTGATGTACGTACCGTTGGGGATATGGGGGCGTTACCTGACTCGCTACCGATTTTCTTGCTACCTAACGTGCCATTATCATTTGAGACTTTGCAGATAATATTCCCGTATTCGCTTGCGCTTGCTGTCGTGGGCGTACTTGAATCATTAATGACAGCAAAAATCATTGATGACATTACAGATACGCCAAGTAACAACAACGACGAATGTAAAGGCCAAGGCATTGCCAACATAGTTTCAGGCTTCTTTGGCGGTATGGCTGGGTGTGCAATGATAGGCCAATCCATGATCAATATGAGTTCAGGAGGAAGAACACGACTATCAACATTGTCTTCAGGCGTTTTTCTATTAATCATGGTTGTATTCCTTGGGGATTATCTTAAGCAGATCCCTATGGCAGCCCTCGTTGCTGTCATGATAATGGTTTCTATTAGTACATTTTCTTGGAAGTCTATTCTTGATATTCGCCACCATCCATTAAACTCTAACGTGATCATGATAGCGACTGTTATTTCCGTCGTTATGACGCATAACTTAGCGATAGGCGTTATTATTGGCGTTGTTATTTCAACAGTATTCTATGCCAATCATAGCCGTAAAATCATGAAAGTGACTGATGATGTCGTTATTCATAATGAACATACGATTCACAAAGTACACGGTCAGATTTTCTTTGCTTCCGCTTACAACTTCATTGATATGTTTAATTTTAATCATCCAACTAAGTATGTGACTATCGACTTAACCGATGCTCACTTTTGGGACATCACAGCTGTCGGTGCTTTAGATAAAGTCGTTATTAAGTTCATGGACGCAGGATCCGATGTTGAAATTATAGGAATGAATGAAGAGTCAGATCAGCTAATCAGTAAATTTGCAATATTTGATAAGCCTGACCTTTTAGCCAGTCGGACAATAGGACACTAAACTAGCAAGAACACAATAGTGGTCAGTAATAAAAAGGGGGAGATAGCTCCCTTTTTTTCTATTTTTTAGAAAGCGTAATAATATTAACCTTCATCTCATCACTTTCATCAGGGCTCATATACAATACCCCACCAAGAATAAAACCATATACAAGCTGCCCGATTGTGATATGCCTTTATTTTCAAGCGCGCCTCTAAATGAATGCTTAAATTCAGCTTCATTCATTGGTAAGTAGCGGATAGGATTATAAGCGTACGTATCATCGTTAAATTCAATATAATTAATGACATTCCTTTCAATAAAGATAAAAAGTCAAATCTTGAAGTTTAAAAGGCACTGAGGCTGAAACACTTCGTTTGATTGATTTACTCATTATAAAGGGATCATTACGATTCTTCATGCCATCGATCCAGACGTTGATGAAGAACGCGACCGTTTAGCAAAGAATAGTATGGAAGCAGGTTGGCTTGTAACAAAAGAAAGCCTGCTGATACCGCAGGCTTTCTCTAAAAATAACCACTATTTTAGTGATGGGCAGGTTGCCATCATTCACGCTTACTGTGGCGTGGCGAACACTTGCGTCCAGTAAATATTGTATTGAGAGCCTGAGTTCATATCATAAGCCGCTCCCATTTGCGTGTAGTTACTACCCATAATGTTTTTACAGTGACCAGGGCTGTTTAGCCAAGTAGTCATCACAGTATCAATATCTTTTTGACCGGCCGCTATATTTTCAGCCACTGAACGCCATGCATAGCCTTGGTCGGTGACACGGTTGCTCGCACTTTTTCCGTCTAACCCTGTATGGCTAAAGAAGTTGTAATTCGCCATATTGGTTGAATGTACCTGCGCCGCTGATTGCAACTTGGCATCCCAAGTTAGTGGTGCAGCCGCAGGATAAAAGGTTGAACCACAATTACGCCCAACAGCACGTGCTGCGTTTACTGCGGTTAGCATTTGATCAGCGAAAGTCCCCTCTGGGTCTGGATTTGGGTTTGGATCTGGAGTTACTGAACCACCACCGCTACCTTCACCATTGTCACCCGACCCACCGCCGAAACCTCCACCATTGTCTCCGCCACCTACTTGGCCGGAATTACCGCTATTTGAACTGCCGCTATTATCAGATGAACCACCTGAGCCGCCACAACCAGAAACAAAAAACACGGTAAGTAATAACAATGAAAATATTCGCATGGGTACATCCAATATAATAATGAATTTAACCACTAATCAGCCAATACATAGTAATTACGACTACTAAATCAGCAAGGTTTCGACTCATTAATGGTGAAAAGCTGTCTATCTTTTGTGCGAATCACTATAAATGGTCATGCTGACGATGCAATATTTAGACGCTAACTCTGTTGTTATTTGACATAACACTGACAAACAAAAAACACATCAACCAGGCTATAATTCATTACAATCATATAGATACACTGTAAAACATTAATTTTTAGGCATTAGAGACTAACATTTGATACAAATGTGCAATTACACGAGTAATTAAAATGCACTAACGCATTGTTGCAAATAAGAAATCTATATTTGCCGACCTAAACGTCCAAAAAGTCGGCTATGCTACAACTATGCGATAATAATATGCAGGAGAGTGATCATGTTCGACACATCTTCAATTCAAAATAATCATCAATCATCAGTGGTGTCTCATCAATCATCTGCGACATCACCGTCCATTGATATTCGGTGCCACTCTCCGATGACTCGGAAATATTTGCTAAATGAACTAAAAGCATTGCGCCATCAGTTACCTCAACACTGTTTTTCTGATGATGATTATTGCCTCACCAATATTGTCGAACTTGATTTTCGTGCTGCGCTTAACACCACACAAGCTATTGCGCCGGAACTCATTGATAACGACACAGTCTTTAAGATTGGGATCAGCAATGATCTGAGCCAAGATATTCCACAGCGTTTAGCCTTTTTAAAAAGTCATCTCAATCAAGACAATGAAGTTAGCTTATCGCTTTCTTCACATTTACTTTTGAATGCCGTTTGCCAACGGTACCAAGTGCAGCGCTTAAACCCGATCCAGCAAAACCTCTATTCGGTATGGCTTAATCAGCTGATTCATTTTGTTATTGCACGTCAAACTAGCAACCAAATGCACCACACAACATCTGAATGTCTTACTGACACTGCTGCTACCAATTGGGGGCAATTCGATCCTAGCGATGAATACACCCAACAATGGTCACTCAATACAGTATTAAAAAATTGCTATTACGAAGGTATAGCAACATTAACACAGTGGGTATGTGACCAAGCTATGCCCGACCTACTCGGCATCCAAGCAGCTAAACGCTTTTTCAATCAACATATTCACCCAATTCAAAAAATCGGCTCTCCCACGCTTGCCAACACCACAAATATTGATTGGGTTATTTATGAAAACAGCGATATTTTATATGCCTTGGCACTCAAAACAGGGCCTTGGATGGTGTTGGAATATGCGAGTTATCATCCAGACAAAGCAATCCGAGAAATCGCATTATCACTGTTAGAAAAATATAAGTATGAAGGGAATTGGGGGATTAATTTAGAAGATAGGAATACATTAATACACACGCTGATCCAGCAAGATATAGCATTAGTTATTACTAAGCTAAAACAGCAAAACTACCCTCGACTTTAATACTTTGTCTGCGGCTGTAAGCCAGTTTAAAACCGAATTAATGAGAGATGAGGAATCACTCCCTCACCTCTCCAATCAATATCCAACGCCCTAAAAGACTAAGCAACCAGATCATCTCGGGTTACATTTACCCCTTTCACTTGCGCATAAACTGAATCTCCAACTCGAAGTTCAAGCTCATCTGCTGCCCATAAGGTAATATTGGCCCACAACTGTGTCTCACCAATACGAAGCCGTACTTCAACACGCTCGTTAGCTGTATCCCGTTGAATTTTATCTATACGTGCCCGCAATATGTTACGGATACTAGTTTGTTTAGGTTGTTCTCGGGTCAGTGAAACATCATTCGAATAAATACGTACTCGAATCCATTCACCACGCATTTTCTCTAATTTATTAACCCATAAAAAGTCATCTTGGCTCAACATCACTTGGGTCAACGCATAATCTGGGTGATCAAAGTTAACCCGTGCGCTTAATAATGAACTTTGCTCTTTTGCAGGTAACCAAGGGCGCATCTCTGGCGAGCCCCACACACTATTTACATGTCCAGAAGCAACGACTTTACCTTGATGTAGCATCACCATGTGATCAGCTAAACGTAAAATTTCATCCAAACTGTGAGTCACATAAATAATCGGAATACTAATCTCTTTCGCTAAGCGCTCTAAATACGGTAACAACTCTTGCTTTCGCGGCACATCTAACGATGCTAATGGCTCATCCATCAACAGCATTTTAGGCTTAGTTAACAAAGCACGGCCAATGGCGACCCGTTGCTTTTCGCCACCCGATAATGAGGCAGGAAAACGGTTTAATAAGGCTTCAATACCAAGCAAACGGACAACATCATTAAAGTGTGCCTCATCTTTTTGTGGGCAACCATAGAGTAAATTGCCTTTTACCCGATAATGAGGGAACAAGCGTGCATCTTGAAACACATAACCAATACCACGGCGTTCAGGTGGTACGATGGTTTTAGTCGTGCTATCAAATAAAACATGCTCCCCAAGCGTAATATTCCCAGCATCAGGAAGGGTCAAGCCACTCAATAAATTTATAAAAGACGTTTTACCTGCTCCTGAACGACCAAAAATCGCTGTGATCCCTTGCATGGGTAGCGACACATCCACATCCAGCGCTAAGTCACCTAATTGCTGTGACATTTTGATGGTTAGCATGGCGCCTCCAAACGTTTACGTGCTGCTCGTGACAACCATTCAGACGCAAGCAATGAGGATAACGCTATAACAATGGCAATAACGCACAATCGCGCAGCTTGGTTCTCTGCCCCTGGCGTTTCAATAAACGAATACATCGCTAATGGGATTGTTTGGGTCTCACCCGGTATATTTGATACAAAAGTGATTGTGGCACCAAACTCGCCCAGCGCTCTTGCAAACGCTAAAATAGTCCCCGTTAAAATACCTGGAAGAGTGAGTGGTAGCGTAATGGTCATAAATACCCGCAGCGGGCTTGCCCCCAACGTTCTCGCAGCTTGCTCAAGCTTGTTATCAACACTTTCGAGTGACAAACGTATCGAGCGAACCATCAAAGGGAATGCAACGACAGACACAGCTAAAGCGGCTCCCTGCCAGCTAAAGCTGAATGAGATACCAAACCACTCATAAAGCCAACGACCAATCAGCCCTTGCCGCCCCATAGCAACTAAAAGCAAATAACCGATAACAACCGGTGGTAACACCAAAGGCAAATGGACTAAGCCATCTAATATTGATTTACCAATAAATTGACAACGCGCGAGTAACCACGCACATAAAATGCCCAATGGCAGACTGAAAAGCACTGCCACTCCCGATATTTTTAAACTCAGCAATAGCGCCTGAACTTCGTACTCAGTTAGCACTTACGACCTCAAAACCATACTTTTCAAACACTGCTTTGGCTTCTTCCGATTGCAAAAACATATAATAATTCTGTACTACTGGCGTTGCTTTATTTTTCACAATCGCCATTGGATAGCGGATAGGCGCATGACTGCTATCCGGAAATTCCGCCACAATTTTCACTTTTTTCGAAATTTTCGCATCCGTTTTATAGACAATGCCAAGGTTCGATTCACCACGCTCAACCAGTACCAAAGCCGAGCGGACATTATTCGCTCGCGCTAAATGAGGTTTGGCTGCTTCCCACACGCCGAGGTTCTCTAGCGCCTGCTGAGCATAACGTCCAGCTGGCACATGGTTAGGATCCCCCACAGCCATTCGCGTATCCATAAGAGTAGCAGCAACATCCCAAGACGCCGATGGCGTCACAGTATCATTGGGGTAAGACAAAGGAGCAACCATAACCAAGCTATTTTCCAGCAACGGTTTACGGCTATCATTTTCGATAACTTGCAGCGATTGCAGGTAGTCCATCCATTTAACATTCGCTGAAATGTAAATATCAGCAGGTGCTCCCTGAGAAATCTGACGCGCTAACGCCGATGAAGAAGCAAAAGATAAACGACTATCAACGCCATTTTTCTCTTGATAACGATCCGACAGTTCAGTAACTGCATTCGTCAACGATGACGCAGCAAAAACAGTAACTGTCTCAGCAGCGTACGTGTATTGGCTAGCGACCAAACCCACACCACAAACTAACCAAGCAATATTTTTCTTCATCATTCTAGTCAAACCCATCATTTTTAAGCGATATATACCAAAGTATACATCGAAAGCTAGCTCTTTGTTAGTACAACATAATCTAAACAAATAAGGTATGACTCAAAAGGGGGCTTTAATGAGGTGCAAGTCTATGCAAGGAAAGGAGTGTATCGACCTGGTTAAAGAGGTGGTTTTTCAATTGCATAACTTCTGATTCAGACAGTGTTTTCCAGGCCATATGCTGTAGCAACATATGTCTTGCTGAGCGAACTAGCTGTACCTGTGCAAGTAAACTCAAAGCAAGTAACTTGACCTCAGGATCAGATTGATGGCGCTGTATAACAAAAGCTATCGGCTTTTCGAGCGCACCGAGTATGCCCGCTAAAGATTCATTATAAAGTAGAGAAAAAGCCTTGCTCGGTAGCTGTTGTTCACGGTAAACCAACATCGCCCACGATGCGGTTTGTCGATTAAGCAGTAGTTCAAGGTTTGCATTCAACAGTGCTTTTATCATATGAAGGCAAGCACGGCGCTGCTTCTCAATCGTGTCGATTTGTTCAAGGTGAGAGAAATCTTGCTCTAATTGCTTAATAGCAGGGGCAAACCGTACTGCGAGTTTATGGCTGACATGACGTATTACCGCAAAATATAACCCACGCTTACCGCCAAAGTGATAGCTGATTAAAGCAAGATTAACCCCTGCTTTTTTAGCCAATAAGCGATTACTCGCACCATCATATCCTTTACGGCTAAACACGCTAATGCCCGCTCGAATCAAGGTTAATCGAGTCGCATCAGTTTTGCTCTGCAATCTATTCTTGGTCCGTTGACTCGAAATTGAAGCCCTCTCGTCCACATTACCCCTCCTGACTAGAGGCTATGCCTTCATATAATACTCCGCCATCGTACAAGGAATGATAAGTTACTAATATCACTCAATATCCGTAGCGCTTAATGACAACTATAGTGCAAGCTAAAGCAATGTATAACAAAAGCTCAGACCATTTGACTTACCGATAGCCTCATAATAAAAGTCTGAGGAGATAAATTCACACTAAAAATCACTCCCTCATGATTCATGTAAGAAGAATCTTGACGGTTTAAATCAAGCGGCGCACCGAGAATATTAGATACTGCTACTGGTGCGCCTAACTGTTTTAACGCTTCAAAGATAGCGGCTGTCGCGCTGAAATCCCAAAGGCTACCGCCCCCCTTTTGAGGTTTAGGTAACTTAATATAGGCTGCAGGTGCTGCTTCAAGAACACCGATTGCATTCATCACCGCACCTGACGTGTTAATAACATTGATGTGATCGGTACTGTTAGATTTTAGCTGCGTTCCTAAAGTTTCAAGTAAGGATTGATAACGTGGGTCTTTACTAAAACTGCGATCAATAAAGAGTGTGAAAACCTCAGAGGAGGTTGGGGATGTTTTGCCTTCTTGTTCAGGTAAGGAGTCAGATGATAGAGGCAACCAAGGCTGGCCATTTTTAACCACTTTGCTGTTACCGCCATCGTTAATCGCTTGATATAAATCCCCCGAAGGAGGGTTTAAAACAACACCAACCACAGGCTTTCCTGACTTAGACACCAATGCAATAGAGACGGCATAACCTGACCGACCTTCGATAAAAGGTAATGTTCCATCAAGCGGGTCTATGCACCAAAAGTATTCCCGCTGAAATCTGTCTTGTGCCTCTACCTGTGTGTCATCTGCATTCTCTTCACTCAAGGCGCCCAGTTGATAGCGTTCAATACTTGGCGCGAGTACAGACAGAATCAAGGCTTGGCTATCGAGATCAACTTGCGTCACCACTTGAGCACTCAAACTCGAACCCGCACACTTACTATCTACTTCAAGCTGCGTGCGATCAAACTGTGTAATGTAGTCACCAGCAGCAAGTGCCGCCTTCGTTGCGAGCTGTAAGAGTTGTTCTAAATCCGCACTATTTAACCGCACGTTAAGCTCCCAATTGATCTAAGGCCTGCACTGTCAATGCTTCGGTATAATCATTGATTTTCCAATGCGCAGGGCTCCAACCTTTGACAAAACGTTGAAAATCAGCCCATGCCACAGGATATAAATCACGCCATTCTTGTTCTACGCTTTGCGCGTTAAGATGTGGCTGAAGCGCTGCGAGAGCTTTGGATAATTGCGCGAAATAGTAATCTAAGTAGGTCGGAGCTTGAACCTCTGCTTTTGTAAAATCGAGAACACTGCTTAGCAACAAAATGACATCTTTCATGCCGCAGCCTTGCCCTACATATTGGAAATCCACCGCTGCTGCTTTAGTGCCTTCGGGGGTAAAGCAAAAATTAGCCAGTTTAGCGTCACCGTGAACAAGCGTCTGATACTGAGCATCATTTAACGTTTGATCTATCAAGCTGGCGGCTTGTTTCAGTCGTTGGTCTTGCAGTGCATTCAGTTCGTCTGGTCGCGTCGCCAAATGCCAATACGTTCCCGATGACCAAAGCGCTGAATATTGAGTGGAGCTTGAATGAACCGGATGAAGGTGTTGAGCATGAAAGAAAGCGAGCCACGACAAGCAAGCCTCAACGTGTTCTTGTCGCGCGGAGATCACAACCTCACTATAACCCGCAGGGGTTAGGTCATCTAAAATCAACAAAATTGCATTATCTAATCGTTCGACATATACACAGTGTGGAACAAAGCACCCGTTATGGCTTTTATTGGCAAAGGATTGATACCAATTCACTTCTACCTGATACGAATCTAATTTACGCTGATGCGAGGTCACGGTATTCCAACCTTTAGGGTGACTCTTAGGTTGAGGTAACTCAATATACTTAACCACCACAGAAGGTATTTCAGCGCCATTTAGATAAGCCCGAAATAGCGTGCCATAGCCCCCCCATAGCGTTTGAATAATTTGAGTATGTGAAACACTCGATGCCCGCGAAAATTGAGCGACAGAAGATAGGAGTTGCTGAGAAATAGACATGATAATGAATAAATGAACAAAAAAGAAAAAGAGCCTTATTCAATAAGCTTACGCAGCAAGTGCGTATATCATTGAATAAGGCTCTCGGCCTTTAAATTTATTTTTCCGACTAAAGCTTCCTTTGCCTTTTTTCGCTCTCACTACACGAGTCGTAAATAATTTGCTTGTGACTGCTGCTTTTAAAGCGTTATCTTGAATAACTCCACGCCCTAAATCTGTTGCTGTATGACTTACCTGTGTTACTAAGTTAGCTACTTCAACACATTGATTATTAGGCGATTGCTGCTTCGCTTTGCGCTTTTTAGATACCATCTAAATGACCTCTTTATAAACAATTACATCTGAGATTAAGACTCAGATTGGTCCAATTGTACCTTATCCACCATATATTTTTTATACAATTTTAAAAACTCTAACACCATGCCGCGAGCAACATTGTTTTGTTCACAGTTAATAAGAAAAACCACCCCCGTCTGGGTCACGGTATTAAAAAGCATTTCTGTTCGGATGCCTTTTACCCAGCCACCATGGTGAATAAAACCAGAAAGGCCTTGATAATCAAAGGTTCGCCAGCCTAGACCATAATAGACATTGCTAAGTTTGGCTTTGTAGCGCATCTGATTTGCCCGAATATGAGGCTTATGCATAATTGAAAGCAGAGCGGGATTAAGCACTGCTGGTTGATGACCAAACTGCGCTAGCATCCACTTGGCGAGATCTTGTGCACTCGCATTCACCCCCGCAGCTGCGGGTACTTGGTAATAAGCTTCTTGCGGTTTAACGGCGGCACACCCAGATTTTGTTTTCACATGTGGAGCAACCCGATCTTCATGGCTAGTAAAACCATCAATACCAAAGGTTGCATGATCCATTTCAAGCGGAATAAACAGCTGCTCTTTCACAAAAGTAGGATAATCTTGCCCTGCGGCATGCGCGACCATCTCTGCCGATAAATTATAAATTATATTCTGATAGCCATAACAATCTCCTGGTTCACAGACAAAATTAATGCGTTTTATCATCTGAACTATACGGGTATAGCTAACGTTATCTTCAAGCAGATCAGAATACGCCTGTGGTACCAGCCCTGATGTATGAGATAACAAATGGCGTAACGTAACGGCACTTCCCTGCTGGGGATCGCTAAATTCTATGTGCTCTAAGTAGGGCACAACATGGGTATCCCAATCAATTAATTGTTTATCAACAAGCAGCGACGTCGCTGCCGATGCAAAAGTTTTGGATATGGATGCTAACGGAAAGCGAGTTGATGATGTTACACGCTGCTTAGTACCAGCCTTTGCCACACCATAACCGCGTAAAAGCCGTATTTGTCCATTCACCACAACGGCCAAAGACGCTCCTGGAATCGACGTGGCGATGGCTTGCTTAACCCAATCATCAAGCGCATAGACTATTTCATCTTTCGGCGCGCTAGTCGCCTGACTAGACACCAGCATAATCAATAGTGAAATGATCCTAAAACGAACAGGATTTAAGCTTTTCACCACACACTCCTACAACGACTCAATGTGCAGTAGAAAGTTTAGGTGTTAATCAATTTTTGCCGAGGCTTTAACTGTCTTAATAATGAAACCCAGCCGCTCTGACTAAAATAGAGGATAGAGTTAAGGCAAGAAAGTACCAATTTGACCACAGTTTTTATGGCTAATGTTGCTAAGAAGTTCTACTATGCATTTAGTGAACAGTGCTTTATTCAACTCACAAGTGTACGCTGAAAATGGCTATAAATTGAGTAGATCAATAATACCCATAAATTTTAGTCAAATATTTAACATTACCTATCACACTGAAATTAAAAGATTATCACTCATCCGATGAGTTTTTAAATGAGATCTAACGCACAAAATGTTTTCTGATACTGCCTGTAAGCCATTATAATATCTGGCTCTGTCGAGGTGACATGATTTCTAACAAGGTTCATATTCATGAAAGTAGTCGATTTTCTTAAGCAAAAGCGTGAAGCTCTAGCGCACAATCCGTTTGAACTTAAAGACTGGCTATCTCCATCTATTCGCGATTATTGGAGCGAGTTCTTAGATAAAGCGAACAATAGTCAACTTGTCGCTTGGGGCCGTGACCAAAAAATCGCCGCATCTAATGATGCTATTGCGCCAGAACCGGAAATCAAGCAACCTGCGCCGATTGAGTTGTCTGAAGAAGCTCAACGTGTAAAAGAAGAGATCGAAGCTAACTTAGGTGAAGAAATTCACGTCGGTGATTGGCTTGTGGTAGATCAAGACCGCATTAACCAATTTGCAGCCGTTACTGAAGATCACCAATGGATCCATACCGACCCTGAACGCGCCGCTGAAGAGTCACCGTTTAAAACAACTATCGCACATGGTTTTTTAACGCTGTCTTTACTCTCGGTTCTAACTGACAGTGTTGATCCAGCTAAGCAAACATTCCCATCAGCAAAAATGACAGTTAACTTTGGCTTAAATAAAGTTCGCTTCCCATACCCAGTAAAAGCGGGTGTTCGCGTACGTGCTCGCACATCTATTCAGTCTGTTACACCAATCAAGCGTGGTCTTGAGATTGTTCAAGAAATCAAAGTTGAGATTGAAGGTTGTCGCCGCCCAGGCTGTGTTGCAGAATCAGTGATCCGCCTTTACTTCTAAGCACAGAGTAACACCAAACTAATAAGCCGAGATATTATCTCGGCTTTGTCGTTTTATCACCCTTAGCTATTTTCTTTCTGCTTTACGCGACGTGCAAAGAACCAAGCTTTACGCAATACATAGACAAAAATGGCGAGAATAGGTAGCCAAGGTAGTAGATAGGCAATAGCTGTAATCGCTTGGCCAATACTTTCCGATAAATTAGTAATAAAATCGCTGCCCGCATCTTTTATCGGAGTCATAAATGATGGCGGCTCATACGAATATAAGCTAACCGACACAACATCTAAATTAACCCGCTGCTTTAACTTTGCCTGCTCACCTTGCGCCGTTTCTATCTGTGACTGAACTTGTGCAAGTTCGCTCGCTATTTGAACTAGTGCACTCACATCTTGCCCTGAGATCTTTTTTAGGTCGAGCAATTCTTTTTTATAGCCCATCAACATCGCTAAACGTTGTTCACTATCTACAATCGCCCCTGTTAAATCTTCACTCGTTGTCGAAAGGTTTTTAGTTTCACCCTCTAAGGAAGCGAGTGCCAAAAAGTCATTTACGGCAGTAGGTAAAATTTTGACTTCAACATTGGCTTGTATATAGCGATCTGTATTTAAGTAACTACTTGTCAGTGTGCATTGATACTCGGTCACTTGTTGGCATTTATCCAATAAATCTTGATAACGTGGTTCAACATCCTCCCTTTGGAGCTCAACGGAGACACTATGGTAATAAGCAAGTGTTGAATCATCTGTACCGTCACCTTGTTGGCTATATACTTGAGGCGTCGTTGACTGGTATGGCTGGCTATCATCACCACACCCCATCAAACTTAGCAGTGAAATACTGAATAACATCCACATTAATTTCTTCATCTTTATCACTCCCTTATAGCTAAATAGTGCATTGATTACTTAGCAAATACATACATTCTGTCGTTATCAATTTAAAAATTCGAATTGGTCAAAGAAATATATTGAACAATGTACAATTAATAATAGCACGTAAACAACCTGAAAGATAGATTCGCACTCACGACGAATCTATTCTTCTAACCTATCATTAGATTAAGCATTGAATCAATTTATACTTAGCGAGGGCCTAATGTTGATTACTTTCATCAAAATCAGCTTATAGCATAAGCTAGCAAGTAGTTTTAATAACTATCTTCATTGCTTCTCGTTGGCTTAATGGTGCCAATTTCGAGCGGTGCCTATGGATGAAAAGATTCACGTAGCTAGGATCCGTTTTTGAATACTCACGCAATACCCACCCTATCGCCTTTTGAATAAAAAACTCTTTTTCATGCGCTAACATCAAAATCGTTTCTTCAAGCAAGGATAAGTTCGTATCACCTTTGTGTTTGAGATGTGCGAGTAAAGACGCTCGACGCAACCACATATTCTCGCTTACTCGCCACGTTCTCAGCTTAGCTTCAAACTCGCGATGATCTTTCACTAGCTCGCCGATTAAATTGGAAGCAAGCTTATCCACAGTATCCCAATTATCCGCCGTTGCTAGCATCTCTTCATAGACTTCAAAGGCTTCTTTCGTGCGAAATTTTTTATAATATTCAGCAACATCCATTGCCAGGTATAATTCTTCGCGATGCGTACCAGACCATAACCAAAGCACGAGTCGACGATAGTTGGTAAAATCATCAACAAGTGTATGTGCTCTGGCTTGTTTAAACACTTCTTTTCGGGCGGGACTTTTTACACCATAAAACGGTTGCTGGATTTTCATGTATGCTTGCATAGCGATAGCATCATCTTTATTCGACACTTCCACTAAGCGCTGCTGCATGAAAATGACCATAGGGATCATTAGAGACATGGACTTTCTTTCTACTTAATATCGTTTTTATGACGCTATTCTAAATGGGTTCGAACCACATTGGAAAGAATTAAAACCAGTAAAAAAGCCAGCTTCATTATAAAGCTGGCTTCAGTTATTCATCTATAGCTGACTTAATTAATATTGAAGATCCACGGTTAAACCGGTTTCTGTCAGGTTCTGATCTTTAACCACAGGGCTCATCAGGTTAATGGCATCGCCAGCTTGAACTGGGTCATCAGCTGCACCATCACACGCTAGCGCAACGTCGTAGCGCCCTAATGGTAGGAAACCGACACTGTATTTTCCTGTACTTGAATCAACTTTTGCCGATGTATAAGGTTCAGTCGATGAGCCAAGATCCCCGTAGTTATCATCTGTTCGTGGTAGATAAATATAAGCATACGCCTTATTTAGATTACCCTCTGAAACACACGAACCTTCCGCAACCGTTCCTTGAAGCGTAGCTACATTCTCATTTTTCACTAAACGTAAACCACGGGGTTTTAACTGATAACCGTGGGCATTAGAAACCATGCTTTTTCGTAAATCGAACTCAAGTGTATACGCTTGTGTGGCATTTGCGGTTACATCAAAACCATCGAGCTTAAGCTCACCACTTGGCACGCGAATATCGAGTTTATTACCTGTCACAATTTCTTCTACATGTGAATACGGTGTTCCATCCGTATACACACCAGAGCTATCATTCCATGTAGACAACACAGATAAGCGCATTTGGCTATATTGCCCAGCCTCTAGCTTTTCATCACTCAAAACTTGCAGTGCATTCGCACCTTGGTAATCCAATAGATCAATCACCATAAACAGCGGATCGCCATTAGCATCTTTCGGAATTTCTAGTCCATTCGGGATACATCCCTGTGAACTTTGATCAGCAGCGAATGATGTCGTCGTCCATGCCGATTCAGAACCGTTACTATGCTTTACCGTAATTTTATCAAAGGCCACGCAAACTTTATTTAAGCCATCTACTGGAGCATCTGAGAAGGCCAGTGAAAAAGTACCTTCATTATTTGTATTAGAGTCTGAACCGCCACAACCAGAAAGTGCTAAACCTAAAGCACTAACAATAAGCATTTTATTCATGAGATTTACCTGATAACGATCAATCTATATAGCTTAATACACCCATAATCAAAGCATAGTAGCTGTATCTAAAAGGCATCATTCCTGACATAAAACTCACAAAAGGATGAACACTAACATAAAAAAAAATACATCAAGGTTAGTAAAAGCAGACAGCCATGATTAAATAACGCCCGCAAGCAAAAGAATAAATGTGATTAAAAACTCACTTTTCCTCGCAACGATTTGGTTTGCCCACGTTGATTTTTTTTATCCATACGGCGCTTTTGTGAGTTACGCGTCGGCTTCGTGGCTCGACGACTTTTTTGCACCACAGTGGCAGATAAAATCAGCTCTTTTAAACGATTAAGCGCATCTTCTTTGTTCATATCTTGGGTGCGGAATTGCTGGGCTTTGATGATAACCACCCCTTCTTTGGTGATCCGGCTATCAGACAATTTCAACAAACGTTCTTTATAAAAATCAGGGAGTGTTGAGCGATTAATATCAAAGCGAAGATGAATGGCGCTAGAGACTTTATTGACATTCTGGCCACCTGCACCTTGTGCACGAATAGCCGTCAGTTCAATTTCCCAATCAGCCAGTTGAACAGTATTAGAGATTGTTAGCATTAAAAAGCCATTTAGAAAACGAAATAGTACATGTGCATTATAAGTGGTTAAGAATCAAAATTCGCGTTAGGTGACCTTCTTTCTTTCCACGCAACCAACAATATCTAATTTCCCCCTTTTAATAACTGTTGATGAAGATAGTCACAAATCCAACGATTAATAGGCCTATTGTGGTTAACTTCTAAAAAAGTAGCATGTATAGGAAATATTAATCGTTGATCTAAATCTGTATTTAACCGTACTAAATCATATTGTTGTTCTGCCTTCTCAAGAAAGATTTTAGGAATGAGGGCATAACCAAGCCGACAACTGGTCAGTAACAACATCTGCTCTGTCGTTTCTACTTCCAATATTGTATTTGAGAAATTCAATTCTGTTTTTAATGATGGGGGCTCCGGCATGAGATATGTAACCTGACATCCCATCTCTAAATCTGCAAAACTAACTCTATCCATTTTTGCTAATGGGTGATCAACATGTGATACAAAACATGCTTCAATGCTGCCTAATCCTATCGAGCTAATCCCTTCTTCTTTCGCTGCAATAAAGACATTAACTGCAAAGTCAACCTCGCCTGCCTGTACTTTATCGTGAATTTGAAACAATGATGGTTCCAATAAAGAAAACCGAGTTGTAGGAAAAGTATTCACCAACGCTCGAATAAAGTACTGCATATCTTCTTGCGTAAATATTGGTGGCAAAGCAACGCGCATTTCAGTTTCGACACCCATGCTTAGCCCAAGACAGAATGTATTTAAGTCATCAAACGTCTTAACTGTATGCCGGCTACGCTGCAAAACTGTCTCGCCCTGAGCCGTTAGTTGAATTCGTTTTGATGAAAAGCTGCGCTTAAATAAAACGATACCAGTCTGGTCTTCCATTTGGTCAATCAAGCGGCTAATTGTTGACTGAGAACACTTCAATAGTTTCGCTGCCTTGTTCATAGAACCACTATCTACAACAGCTAAAAATGCACGTAATTGAACAGGTGTTAGCATTTCATTATCCACTTTCTGCATAGTTACTAGCTTAGTTTAATCCGTAATCTTCACTTATTCTACAGGTAAACCTGATAATAATGGTGCATTCACATGAATAAGTTTTTTCTTACTTCCGTAATTTGCAGCGCTCTTCTTTCTGCATCTTACATGCCATCTGCACAAGCAAAAGAAAATATCAACGGTCCTATGTTTGGGGAATCACGTAGCGCACTGTATAACGAAGTCGTTGTCAGAAAGCTCGCAGGAAATGTATTTGATAAAGATTACGCTGATAAAATGGTTTCTTCGTTCACTAAAGAGTACATAACCGCAACAGTGAATGCAGAGCTAGCATCAATGCAGAAAACGATTAGTGATTTTACAACCTTCAAAGAAAAAGCTGCCAATCAATTACCTGTACTAAAAGGTTTTGATCCTGAAATGCATGCTTATGTTGTTCGTTTAGCTGAATTACTGACAGTAGATATTGAAGACCTATGGGTTAGCTTTTATGCAGATGCAGCATGGGTTGAGAGCATGCAACCTAAGCTCATTTATGCTTGGAACCACAATGGTGAACTTAAGAATAAAATATTCTCAGAAATGTTCAAAGGTAGGGGGGGTTGTACAACAGCAGCGTGGAGCAACGGTATTGTTGGCGGTAATGAAGATTTTGCCTCCATTTATGGTGGTACAGGTGAACTCATTGTATCTGACAACTTACTGTTTGAAGGCTCATATAATGGCGCATGGCGAGCACAAAGCAGGCATATTGGAATGGTTGTTAACACACTAGTCTCGGATAGCCTTGCTGATGGCGCAAATGGCTTACCTCAACCAATCATTATTGCTAGTGTGGTTAAACGGGCCAAAAATGTGCCTGATGCCATAAAAATGCTCGATAGCGTTAGAGGAGAATCACCGTTTAACTACACAATGGCTGATACGGAAGGTAACGCGGCAGCATACAACATGCTAAAAAAGCCGCTGAAAGTAACCGTTCTACCGGTCAATGGGGCGGTAACACATACCAACCACCGTACAAGCTCACGCAAGAGTATTCTAAGAGCATGGGGGGATGACTACCAGCAAGCCAATAGCCACTTTGGATACTCAATTGCAAGAAGAGACACTGCCAATACACTGACCCGTATTGTGCCACATGATGAACGAACGGCTGGAACGATGAAAACCATTCTTCGCACCCAACCTATTTTAATGCGCGCAGCACGAGGCGAAGATTTTGGTACTATCTATAGTTTTGTGATGGACGTACCTCAGGGCTGTATATACATGACACCTGATCGACCTGATCTTACTGATTATAAAAAAGTATGTTTTTAATATCGTCTGGATAGTTAGCAATACATTTAATCATTTGTATAAAGCGGCTATATAAAGCCGCTTTTATTATATTATCAGGAGTACTGAAAATCCGCGTTAAGCACGCAATACGCTCACACCCGACGATAAGGTAAATACACCGGTTCCCAAATATAGTGGGCAAGTGCCTGCTCAACGTCTGTTTCACGTAATTGATGGTGAGGATCTGTCGCTTGAATATTGGCGAGGATACGTTTAGCAACAGTAATCGAGACATTGCGAAGCTCACTGATCCTTGGGTATACGCAGCCTTTGTCTAAATCCTCTTGAGAAACAGCATCAGCCAGCGCATAAGATGCCGTCGTGAACATATCCATGGTAATTTTTTTTGATTGAGAAACAATGGATGCCAAGCCAACCCCTGGGAATATAAACACATTATTCCCTTGGCCAATACGGTATTCACGGCCATTGTAATTCACATTATCAAACGGACTACCTGTCGCAACAATCGCTTGGCCATCACTCCACTGGTAAATATCTTCAGGTAAGGCTTCACAATTTGCTGTTGGGTTTGAAAGAGGAAATACCATAGGGCGCTTGGTATATTCCATCATTTTTTGCACATGCTCGGCTTTAAACGCACCGCCAATGCCACTTGTTCCTAAAAGTACCGTCACTGGGTGATTATTAATTAATTCGGTTAGCGAGACTTTGGTCTCATGTTCGGTTTGCCAACCTTGTGCAAGGGATCTTGGTTTGGCGTACCGTTTTTTATATTCATCAAGCCCTTCACGATCGTCAAACACTAAGCCTTGAGAGTCGAGTACAAATATTTTTTCGCGTGCAGCACTATGTGAGCAACCTTCTTTTAATAGCCCAGCGAATATTTGGTCAGCAACCCCCACACCACCGGCTCCAGCACCATAAACGACGTAGGTTTGATCCACCAGCGTTTCATTTTTAATCTTAACCGCGCCTAAAATACCCGCTAAGACAACCGAGCCCGTGCCTTGGATATCATCATTAAAAGACGGTAAATATTCTTCATACTCAGTCAGGTTATCAAAGGCATTCGACTTACTAAAATCTTCCCACTGTAAAACGGCTTTAGGGAAATTGCGCTTCACTTCATGGACAAATTTTTGAATGAACTGCTTATACTCCTCACCACGCATCCTTTTTCTCGGCACGCCTAAGTACATAGGATCATCGAGCAGATCTTGATTATCGGTACCCACATCCAGTGCTATCGGTAAGCAGTGTGCAGGATGAATACCAGCCCCTAAGGTATAGAGAGATAGCTTACCAATCGGAATACCCATGCCACCCACACCTTGGTCACCTAAACCCAGGATACCTTGGCTATCTGTTACCACGATGATCTTAATGTCTTTCCCTTGGAAGTGACGGGCAAGCTCACTCATCTGCTCGACATTATCTTGCGTAACATATAAACCCCGCGCTTTTTGATAACGGTGACTAAACTCTTGGCAGGCTTTACCCACCGTTGGGGTATAAATAATTGGCGTCATTTCCTCGACATGGCGAGACACTAAAGCATAGAACAAGGTTTCATTACGATCTTGCAATGCACGTAAAAACAAATATTTTTCAATATCTGTCGAAGCATTACGAAAACCATCATAAACACGGTTCAGCTGATCATCGAACGTTTGCACTTTAGGTGGTAATAACCCTGTTAGCTGGAAAGCTTCCCGCTCTTCATAGCTAAATGCCGTACTTTTATTTAATGTTCTATCATTTAGTAACTCGGTGCCTGTGAGTGAAACTGGGCGAAATTCGTTGCCGTTTTCGTCTTTCCACCTTAGGTATTTGCCTATGGTCATGGTATCCCTCCGCGCGATTAACGACTTGTGGTTAAGAAGCCACCATATTATGCCTATAGCATCATAAAAAACGTGACATCATAACGAGTTAGCAAGGTTAACGATAACGAGAAGGTACTAACGTGATCTTAAAAGTATACCTATGAAAGCAAGGCTTAAGTTGCAAAAATTAGTATTATCCACCATAAGGCTATACACTGATGACCCCTTTAATCATACTGATTTAATTCATATTTATGATGAACTTTGACGCGCAGTTAACGCTTTTAGATAACGGTAAAATGTATGTAAACCCTCGTCGAATTGCCCTATTAAAAGCCATCTCGCTTACAGGCTCGATCAGCCAAGCAGCCAAGCTTGCCGAGATCAGTTACAAAGCTGCACATGACGCGCTCAAAGATATGAATAGCCGAGCAGAACAACCTGTGATCACTAGCGAAAAGGGCGGTAAAGGTGGCGGTGGCGCAACGTTAACCCACACGGGTGAACGATTAGTACAGATGTATGAATTGCTCAACCAAATACAAGATATGGGTCTCCAAGCGTTAAATGATGATGATGCACCATTGCACAGTTTGCTAGGTGTTATGAGTAAATTCTCATTGCAAACCAGTGCCCGTAATCAGCTTTTCGGCAGTATTACACACATTGCAAACCATGAATTACACGATGTGATTACCGTTGAGTTAAAAGGGAAGCAAACCATACTAGCAACTATTACCCATGGCAGTACTGAGCGTTTGGGCTTAGTTAAAGGTAAAGATGTGGTAGCACTCGTGAAGGGGCCTGCCGTGACGCTATCACCAAATGCCACTAGCGACGATTACGATAATGTACTGTCAGGCACTGTCTGTTCGGTATTACATGAAAAACATGCATCAGAATATCAATTATCGTTGGAGGGCGGCGACACCCTGTGCGCAACCAATGAACACGCAGGTAACACACCGAATGAGTCTAATATCTTTGGGGCCACTTGGTTTGCACACTTTCATTCAAACCAAGTGATCATTGCGACGCTAACTTAATCAAACGAAGGGGATTTTAAGTAAGCTTCTACTGGGGTAGATTCTTGTTCATTATTAATAAGTAATTCTTGATACTCGCGTAAAAAACACTCTCGTGTTTGCGCTATGTGTTCAAGCGCTTGCAATCTTATTTTGTTATGACAGTGTTTTTTATCTTTCATAATCGAATAATTCGCAAGCAGTTTCGACATTGATATTTAGCACTACATAAGAACTTTTCCCACCAATGCCGCTTCACCTTTACTACACTGCTACAATCACATTTCTCGCACATACCGCTACTTACAACCTGTTCTACAACTATAAAGACTAAATCGCGCACAATGAGCACGCCGTACTATTAATAGTTTACACAGTAAAACATCGAGTGATACCAAACTCACTGCTTATTTTGACGCTAATCAAAAATTGTAAAACTTTGAATTAATTCGCGTTTTGAAATAAATCATTAGTGGAATAATTTGACCCATTTACCCTGTATTTCATTCAAAGTTGAAGCAATAAAAGTTAAATAGGAGCGCAAGATTAGACCAATCTAGCTAAGTGAGAGTTCAAGCACTAGCGCAGCTAAAAGTACGTATAACAAGGCAAAATTGCACTTATTATCTGAATTCAAGACTTAGTTAAATTGGCTCAGCTCTTCGGTAATGGCATGAGTACTAGAAGGGGGCTGTTTATTTACGAGGAATAACAACTCTTTTAATCACGCTGACCAGATTTTAAGCATAAGCCAGAAAAAGGGCTGTAGCCTTCTCCACGCAGTAAACATTGCTCAAACTTCTTGTAGTCAGTGTATTGCGACAAAATTAATAACAGTACAGATAATATAAGCCCTATCACGGCACCGACTGATAACCATGAGATCTTCTTTTTCATTCCATACACTAACGCCACCATAGAAATAGGTGCAACAGTTAATGCAATGACCCATACATTCACAGTTAAAGCGAGAATCGACACGTTTTCTTGACCAAATTTAAATCACGAACCATAGCAATGAACAAGCGTTCATTCAGAAGCAGAATAATAATCGCTTTTTGCTACAACAAGCAAAGCATGAATCAGATATTTTCAAAGCTTTACATTACTCGGACATAAGTTCTGCTCAGCCTCCTTAATAAACCAAACTCGTAAGCAATAATAACCTTGTCGCATATGCGCACCCAAACTGGATTATAGACAGCTGTGAGCTTTATCGCTTTTTATTGCTTGCAAGCATTTCAAATTCGATCAATCTCACACTTTGTTACCAAATCAAGTGCAAACCAGCCCTTTTATCTCTACATTTCAGCCATCGAAACGTTTGCGTAAACGTTTCGATGGCTAAAATTCAATTTGACGTGTTACACGATATTCCAAGAAAACATGTTAGAGCATCACCACTTTTTATAATTAAGGTGCACCTCATGAAAAAAAACGCACTCATCAATGCCGAGCTGTCATACGTAATTGCCACACTTGGCCACACTGATGAAATTACAATTTGCGATGCAGGCTTACCCATTCCAGACGAAGCACAACGCATCGATTTAGCTTTAATTCCGGGTGTTCCAACCTTTATTGCCACGGTAAAAGCCGTGTTGGGTGAGATGCAAATCGAAGGCGTCATCATTGCAGAAGAATTTAAAACTGTTAGCCCAGAACACCACACAGCACTCATTGAGCTGATTCAAAACGAACAAGCGTTATGTGGCAAAACTATCGCCATCAACTACATTCCACACGAAGCATTCAAAGTGCACACGCAAAACAGTAAAGCTGTGGTTCGTACTGGTGAATGCACCCCTTATGCCAACGTGATTTTTCAATCTGGTGTTGTCTTTTAAGTCGCATGCGCTTTTAAGCCACTTATTTGCTAGCAGCTAAATTGAAACCGTAAGGAACGAACATGAATCAGCCAATCTTAGAGCTACAGGGCATTGAGAAAGCCTTCCCAGGTGTAAAAGCCTTGGATCATGCTTGTCTGAATGTCTACCCCGGAAAAGTCATGGCGCTGATGGGTGAAAATGGTGCGGGTAAATCCACACTGATGAAGGTGCTAACCGGTATTTATACCATGGATAGCGGTGAAATCCGCTACCAAGGCAAACCAGTTAACTTCAATGGGCCTCGCCACTCTCAAGAAGCTGGTATCAGCATCATTCACCAAGAATTGAACCTGATCCCTGAACTGACTATTGCAGAAAACATCTTCCTTGGCCGTGAAAAAACCAATGCCTTTGGGGGCATAAAATGGGCAGAGATGTACCGCGAAGCCGATGCGCTGCTTAAACGTTTAAATGTGAAGCACCACTCGCGCCAATTATTAGGCGAATTGAGCTTAGGTGAACAACAAATGGTTGAGATAGCCAAAGCGCTGTCGTTTAAATCTCAAGTCATCATCATGGATGAACCAACCGACGCCCTCACCGACACAGAAACTGAATCACTATTTAAAGTGATTAACGAATTACGCGATGAAGGCTGTGGCATTGTTTATATCTCTCACCGCCTAAAAGAAATCTTTGAAATTTGTGATGACATTACGGTACTCCGTGACGGTAAATTCATTGGCCAATGTGTCGTCGCAGAAACCAACGAAGATGGTTTGATTGAGATGATGGTAGGCCGCCGCTTAGACGAGCAATACCCACGCATTGACGTCACGCACGGTACCACTTGCCTTGAAGTTAAAAACCTCACAGGCTCGGGGATTCACGATGTCTCTTTCAAACTTGACCGTGGCGAAATCCTTGGTGTTTCAGGCTTGATGGGTGCGGGCCGTACAGAGCTGATGAAAGTGATTTATGGCGCACTACAAAGCGAGTCCGGTGAGATTAAGCTTGATGGCAAAAAAATCAATCCAATCAGCCCACAAGATGGCCTAGCAAACGGCATTGCCTATATTTCTGAAGACCGTAAAGGTGACGGCTTAGTCCTTGGCTTATCGGTGAAAGAAAACATGTCGTTATGCTCGCTGGAGCAACTATCTAAAGGTGTTCAACTTAATCATTACGATGAAGTCACCGCAGTGGAAGATTTCATTCGCCTCTTCAATATCAAAACACCAACACGAGACCAAATCATTGGCAACTTAT
This sequence comes from Photobacterium kagoshimensis, assembly GCF_050337045.1. Taxonomy (NCBI): domain Bacteria; kingdom Pseudomonadati; phylum Pseudomonadota; class Gammaproteobacteria; order Vibrionales; family Vibrionaceae; genus Photobacterium; species Photobacterium kagoshimensis. Next base: position 356,856 of record NZ_JAKJSO010000010.1, read on the forward strand.
CGGGTGGTAACCAACAGAAAGTCGCGATTGCTAAAGGCTTAATGACCCGCCCTAAAGTGCTGATCCTTGATGAGCCAACTCGCGGTGTTGATGTAGGTGCGAAAAAAGAGATTTATCAACTTATTAACCAATTTAAAGCTGAAGGCATGAGCATCATTTTAGTGTCGTCAGAAATGCCAGAAGTTCTCGGCATGAGTGACCGCATTATGGTTATGCACGAAGGCCGCATTAGCGGTGAATTTATGGCAAACGATGCCGATCAAGAAAAATTACTGGCCTGCGCTGTTGGTAAAACCATTGCGCAGAACGATGAGGTAACAGCATGAGCAGCAAGGCGATGAACAAAGAACAAACACCAACCACAGGCTCAGCAAACAAGCTGTTCACCAAAGAGTGGTTAATCGAGCAAAAATCATTGATCGCACTGATCTTACTGATCGTTGTCGTATCATTTTTGAACCCTAACTTTTTCACTGTCGACAATATTTTAAACATTCTGCGCCAAACCTCAGTGAATGCCATCATTGCTGTGGGTATGACGCTGGTTATCTTAACGGCGGGGATTGATTTAAGCGTCGGTTCGGTATTAGCCCTGTGTGGCGCATTTGCCGCTACCATGATTGGCATGGAAATGCCGGTTATTATTGCGGTGCCAACGGCATTACTCGCCGGTGCTGCTTTAGGTGCTATCAGCGGTATGATTATCGCCAAAGGTAAAGTCCAAGCCTTTATCGCGACCTTGGTAACCATGACATTACTGCGCGGCGTGACCATGGTGTACACCGATGGCCGTCCTATCTCTACTGGCTTTACAGACGTTGCAGACTCATTTGCATGGTTTGGTACAGGTTACGCTATGGGTATCCCTGTTCCAATCTGGTTAATGGTTATCGTATTCGCTTCTGTCTGGTACCTACTTAACCACACTCGTTTTGGTCGTTACATCTACGCACTAGGTGGCAACGAATCAGCAACTCGCCTTTCTGGCATCAACGTAGATCGCGTCAAGATTGGCGTCTACGCAATCTGCGGCCTATTGGCAGCACTAGCAGGCATTATCGTCACATCTCGTTTGTCTTCGGCTCAACCTACTGCAGGTATGGGGTACGAACTGGATGCGATTGCAGCTGTTGTACTTGGCGGTACTAGCCTTGCTGGTGGTAAAGGTCGAATCATGGGTACCTTAATTGGTGCACTGATCATCGGCTTCCTTAACAACGCACTAAACCTGTTAGACGTGTCTTCGTACTACCAAATGATTGCTAAAGCAGTGGTTATCTTGCTGGCAGTACTGGTCGATAACAAAAATAAGTAACACTTGAATCTTTTTAATCTTTGACTGAAACACCGGGCGGCGTTCCCCCCTGATGTCGCCGCTCGGTACCCTGACCTGAAACTAAAAGGAATACAGAATGAAAAAGTTAGCAACCCTAATCTCAGCGGCAGTGCTGTCAGCGTCATTCAGCACTACAGCATCAGCACAAGACACCATGGCAATGGTTGTTTCTACGCTGAACAACCCATTCTTCGTGACAATGAAAGAAGGTGCTGAAGCAAAAGCCAAAGAGCTAGGTTATGAACTCATTGTTCTTGATTCTCAAAACGATCCAAGTAAAGAGCTTTCTAACATTGAAGACCTTACTGTTCGTGGCGTGAAAGCAATTCTGATTAACCCTACAGATTCAGACGCTGTTTCTAACGCCATTCGCATGGCAAACCGCTCTAAAATCCCAGTCCTTACACTAGACCGTGGCGCTAGCCGTGGTGAAGTCGTAAGTCACATTGCATCAGACAACGTTGCCGGTGGTGAAATGGCGGGTAAATTCATCATGGAAAAAGTGGGCGAAAAAGCACGCGTTATCCAACTTGAAGGTATTGCTGGTACTTCTGCGGCACGCGAGCGTGGCGAAGGTTTCATGAAGGCTGTTAACGGTGGAGGCATGGATTTACTTGCTAGCCAACCTGCTGATTTTGACCGTACGAAAGGCCTTAACGTGATGGAAAACATGCTAGCGGCGAACCCAGATGTTCAAGCCGTATTTGCCCAAAACGATGAAATGGCATTAGGTGCACTGCGTGCAGTTCAAGCATCAGGTAAAGACGTACTGATTGTTGGTTTCGATGGTACAGAAGACGGTGTTGCTGCTGTTAAACGTGGCATCCTAGGTGCAACTGTCGCACAACAACCAGACCTGATTGGCGCGCTAGGCGTAGAAACGGCGGTTAAAGTGCTTAAAGGTGAAAAAGTGGATGCTTATATCCCTGTCGACCTGAAAGTTGTGACTAAGTAATCACGCCTAACAATATGAGGAGAAGAGCTACCATGCTTCTCCTCAATTTATCAGCGACCCAGCGCTGATTCACACCAAAGACAAATAACCAGCCCAACAAAATTCATCGTTTAGCGCACTCGTTAACCCATGCATTTTGACCGCCATAACACTATTGGCTCAAGTAGAAACAAAAAGGTCTCGATATGAATAAGTTAGTTGTTCTAGGTAGCGTTAACGCTGATCACGTTCTTCAAGTGGCATCTTTTCCTCGCCCTGGCGAAACGCTACACGGCCACAGTTACTCGGTTATTCCTGGTGGTAAAGGCGCAAACCAAGCCGTTGCAGCAGCACGTTTAGGGGCTGATATCGCTTTTATTGCTTGCGTGGGTGATGACAGCTTTGGCATTACTATTCGTGAAGCCTTTGCCAATGATGGCATCAACACCGAAGCCGTTTTGATTGAAGAAGCCACGCCAACAGGGATCGCAATGATCCAAGTGGCAGCCACGGGTGAAAATAGCATTTGTATCTCAGCAGAAGCTAACGCGTGTTTAACACCAGCACGTCTTGCACCACACCACGCGTTAATCTCGAATGCCGATACCTTGCTAATGCAACTTGAAACGCCAGTGGAAACCATCGAAGCTGCAGCGCGTGTGGCGAAAGAAGCCAACACCAAGGTGGTACTCAATCCTGCACCTGCGCAAACATTAAGTGATGACTTATTGCAACTTGTTGATATGATTACGCCTAACGAAACGGAAGCGGAATTATTAACGGGCATAAAAGTGGTTGATATGGCCTCTGCGCAGCAAGCTGCGGACGTCTTACATAAGAAAGGCATCCCAACAGTCATGATTACGCTGGGTAGCCAAGGTGTTTGGGTAAGTCAGCAAGGTCAAGGTGAGCAAGTCGCTGGTTTTCGCGTAGAAGCAACGGATACAACGGCAGCCGGTGATACCTTTAATGGTGCGCTATTAACAGGCCTGCAAGAAGGTAAAAGCTTAAATGATGCCATTCGCTTTGCCCATGCTGCTGCCGCTATTTCAGTCACCCGTTTAGGCGCGCAGACATCAATACCACACCGTCATGAAGTAAAACGTTTCTTACTTGAACACAGTTAATTCATCCCCTAGCCCTGTGAAAACGCAGGGCTAAAACACATACAGGGACATCGTATGGCGACCATTAAAGATGTTGCGAAACATGCAGGAGTATCTACCTCCACCGTCAGCCACGTACTCAATAAAACACGATTTGTCAGTGAAGATATTTCTACGCGTGTTCGTGCAGCCGTTGAAGAACTCAGCTACGCCCCATCAGCATTAGCACGCAGCCTTAAGGTTAATCACACCCGTACCTTCGGCATGCTGGTAACTACTTCGACCAACCCCTTCTTTGGTGAAGTTGTGAAAGGCGTTGAACGCCGCTGCTACGAACAAGGTTACAACCTTATTTTATGTAACACCGAAGGCGACTTAGAGCGCATGCATTCCAACCTCGATATGCTATTACAAAAGCGTGTTGATGGCCTTTTATTGATGTGCAGTGAAGTTGAAACCAACGCCTTTGATTTATTCTCCCGTCACCAGCCCGTACCAACTGTGGTTATGGATTGGGGCCCGATTGATTTTCCAAGTGACAAAATACAAGATAACTCCCATCACGGCGGTTATTTAGCCACCACGCATTTAATTGCCCAAGGCCACACCAAAATCGGTTGTTTAACAGGACCGCTTGATAAGTTACCCGCTCAACAGCGTTTATCGGGTTTTGTACAAGCGATGGAAGAATCTGGCTTAACCATCAATAAAGACTGGATTGCTTCAGGCAACTTTGAGTGTGAAGGGGGCGAACAAGCCTTTAATACCATTTGCCAAAACGGTGCGCTACCTACTGCACTATTTGTCTGTAATGACATGATGGCAATGGGGGTTATTAATACCGCCCATAAAAAAGGTATTTCTGTACCTGACGATCTTTCAATTGTGGGTTACGATGATATTAAGCTCGCAAAATACATCACACCATCGCTAACTACGATTCATCAGCCCAAGCATCGTTTAGGTCAGCAAGCGGTTGATACACTACTAGATAAGATTAATCACAAAACCACCTCGAATAAAGTGATTCAACTAGAGCCAACTTTGGTCGAGCGAGACAGTGTCAAAAGTTTGGTTAGCTAAGTAAGCCAAGGAGCTCGAGTGAACGAAAGAGCCCCAGCCGGTTAATTAAATATAATTTCTTTCGCTTGCTCATACCCAAAGCAAGACGAGATAATTTTCTTGCTGTTATCACCCCAAAGAGCGCCTCTGCGCTCTTTGGTATCTATTGTTTAACTATCTCGCTAAATAACCAAGCCGCCATCAATTTTTAACGTTTGACCGGTAATAAATGAAGCGTTATCACTCGCGAGAAAAAGTGCACCATTGGCGATATCTTGTGGTTTACCCATGCGCTTAAGTGGCGTTTTGGCTTTCATAAAATCGAGCACCTTCTCGGGTAAATCGACCGTCATTGGGGTTTCAACAAAGCCAGGGGCGATACAATTAGCACGCACTTGCGCGCCTTTACGCGAGAACTCTTTTGCCCAACCTTTTGTCATGGCAATGACTCCCCCCTTGGTTGCGGCGTAATTTGTTTGGCCAATATTCCCATCTGTACCCACAACCGAAGACATGGTAATAATCGAGCCAATACCAGCAGCCATCATTAACGGTGCAACAGCTTGCGTCATATTGAAAACCCCTTTCAGGTTTACATCGGCAACCATATCCCATTCATCTTCGGTCATTTTATCAATCAGGTTATCGCGGGTAATACCAGCATTATTAACCAAGACATCAACGGTGCCGAACTCCTCATGAATTTTTTCAATGAAATGGGCAATGGCAGGCCTATCACACACATTTAGCTCAATCGCGCGAACGTTTGAATACGTTTCTGTCAGATCTTGCATCGCTTTGGCGTTCATATCACAAACAAACACCATTCTTGCGTCATTCTTAGCAAAAGTTTCAGCAATACAGCGGCCAATCCCCTGCGCAGCACCAGTCACAATACACACTTTGTTCGTTAGCATAACTCCATTCCTTAGGCGTAATTTAAAACAAGCGGTTCAAATACTTACAACGAGACATTTCTTATCATCTGATGATAGTTCAGTTATGCAATTTAATTACCAACATTGCTGCAATTCAGATTTGCATATTTATTTCGAGTGAAGTTGCCGCTCAAGTTCACAGAGCTGAGATGAAATATTTTTGCAATAAGATGCATACCTCTTTTTTGGTATAGTAGCTTGGTGCCACTTGGATATGCCACTGTTATTCACAGCCTTTAACTGACCTATGGAAAGCAAAATGTTAGACAAGGTAGTTTTTTTTCTTCACGTCATTCGGGCGGGATCACTCAGTACTGCCGCTAAGCAATACGGAATATCACCCTCGGCGGGCAGTCGTTGGCTCAATGAGCTCGAAGAGAATATGGGCGTAAGCTTAGTCAAACGAACTACTAGAAAAATCAGTCCAACTCAAGCAGGGCAACGTTTATTTGATCGCTTCAATCAAATCCACGGCCAGATCAACGACGTGTTTGATGAAGTACAAAACCTTAGCCATGAGGATCGCGGAACGATCCGTATCGCCAGTACACCGCTTTTTGCCAAACATTACCTCTCGACAATCATAGGTGAATATGTGCAAATTCACCCTGATATCAACTTCCTCGTTATAGAGACAGCCTTCGATGTTGATCATACCCATGAGGTCGATTTTGCTGTTCGTGCCAATGCAACCTATCGCGGATTTCAAGACAAAGACAGCTTGTTAGTCAAACGTACCTTACTACAAGAACCGCTCATTGCGTGCTGTTCACCGCACTATATTGAACAGTTTGGCGAACCCATTTATCCATTAGATCTTAAGCAGCACCTTTGTTTATACGCCACTACTTTAGTGGGCGGTAATAAATGGATTTTCGAATTAAACGGTGAGTACAGCTCAATTGAGATCCCGCAAACTGTGGAGGCTGATGATAGCGAAATCTTACGAAATATTGCGATTGCCGGCGGTGGGATCGCCTATTTACCCTATTGCTTGATAGGAAAAGAGATTGCAGCAGGGAAACTCGAGCCAATATTGACCAACTATGCCACCAGCCAATTTGAACTAAGTTTATACTTCAAGCCACGCCGACACATGCCAACACGATGCGCCAATTTCAAAGAATACTTGGTTAAACGCACCCCAGAAATAGACCTAGAACGCAAGAAAGGAATGACTCATGCCAATGGCAAGCCATTTACGCAACTGGCTTAATGCCATCCACCAACACGCGCCTAGCTTACCGCTTTCACCTCAAGAGGTTCGTGACGGGCTGGCAACCCTAACAAAGCAACATACAAGTGCCTGTATCGATATGGCTGCTATCGTAGACACTCATATCGCAGACAGCGCTATTGGCTGTCGAATTTACCAGCCATATAAACAACATAGGCTATACGAGCGATCAATAAAGGACAGTAAATGGCAAAAGGATGAGAAGCTTCCCGTGCTTTTGCTATTACATGGTGGTGGGCATTTGTGTGGCAGCATTGATGTTTACGACACCATCAGCCGACAGCTTGCACATCACTGCCAAGCAATAGTTGTCACAATCGATTATCGCCTAGCCCCTGAGTATCCCTACCCTGCAGGCCTCGACGATGCATACCATAGCCTTCTGCATATACACGATACACTCGCAGCTGTGGGCATCAAGCATAGTGACTCCTTACTGTTAGTTGGTGACTCTGCAGGGGCAGCCATGGCAGCAACACTGGCACAGCAACTGCAATACGAAGACAATCCGATGATAAATAGGCTAGTGCTTATTTATCCAAGTTTGGACTATACCCTCAGTGCCCCTTCTTTGGATTTGCATGGACAGGGGTATTTATTAGAAACGAAGAAAATTGAATGGTATTTTGATCAATACTTTACAGAACAAGATGATAGGCACAGCGCTTCTCCTCTTTTTGGGACGCTGACACAAGCACATCCAAAAACCTTAGTGCTATCGGCACAATATTGCCCAATCAAAGATGATGGTAGACGCTATTATCACCGCTTACTTGCCCACAACATAGAAGCGATTTACCTTGAGCAACCTAATACGATCCATGCTTTTTTAAACTTACCGGATCTGATGCCAGAAGCTAACACGCACAGTTACTTAGCCATCAGTAAGTTCTTAGCCTAACTTCAATTTAACTCACGCCCCCATCACAAACACCAAACGACAGGTAATAAAAAACCGGACTAAAAAGCCCGGTTTCTTTATTCAATCTGCTTAAGCGCTAAGCTTATGCATCATTGCGTGGTTTGCGATCTGCATTGCTACGACGGTTGCCGCCGTTGCCGCCATCACGGTTACCACGGTAACCACCACGGTTGTCACCGCCACGGTTACGGTCGAAACGACGCTCACCGCCTTCACGACGCTCGCCATTGCCACCTTCGCGACGACCACGATGACCATTGCCACCGTTACCACGGTTACCACCGTCACGACGACCACCGTTACCACCACGGTGCTCACGAAGTACTTCACCTTCAACAACAACAGCTTTCACATCGTTTTGACGAATGCGTAGCTTCTTAAGTTGTGCAGACACTTCAGCCGTCATCTTCTTAGGAAGTTGAACGTAAGTGTGCTCAGGAGCAAGTTTGATTGCACCAATGAACTCTTTGCTTAGGCCAAGTTCGTTTGCGATTGCGCCAACGATATCTTTAACCTGAACACCTTGCTCACGGCCAACTTGCAGCTGGTAAGTATCCCAGTCAGCGTTGTTGTATGAACGGCGCTCACGACGCTCACCGCGTTCACCGCCACGCTCACCACCGCGATCATCACGACGACGATCACGACGTTGTTTTTCACGCTCGATAGCAGCGATCATTGGGTCTGGACCGTTGTAGAACAACGGACGGTTGCCTTGTTGACGCTGAAGAAGCATTGCAGCAAGTGTTGCCGCATCGACTTCGATAGATTCTTGTAGTTTCTCAACTAGCTCAACAAATGCATCAACATTCGTTTGCTCTTTTTGAGCTGCTAGTTCTTCACCAAGACGGTTCAAGCGAGATGCTGCAACAAGGTCACGGTTAGGAAGTTGAATTTCTTCCATGCGAGACTTAGTTACGCGCTCGATTGTACGAAGCATACGAATTTGGTTAGTACGAACAAGAAGGATCGCCTTACCTGTACGTCCAGCACGACCTGTACGGCCGATACGGTGGATGTATGATTCTACATCGAATGGGATATCGTAGTTGAATACGTGTGTGATACGCGGCACATCAAGACCACGAGCAACAACGTCTGTTGCAACTAGAATATCGATAACACCACGTTTGATGTGATCAACAGTACGCTCACGTAGAGACTGAGGAATATCACCGTGAAGTGCAGCAGCTTTAAAGCCACGAGAAGATAACCAGTCAGCTAGACGTTCGGTATCTTGACGTGTACGTACGAATACGATTGACGCGTCAGTTTCTTCAGTTTCAAGAAGACGGCTCATTGCTTCGTCTTTCTCTACACCTTTAACAACCCAGAACTGCTGCTCTACTTGAGAAACAGTGCGGTTTTCACCAGCAACGTCAATGCGTTCAGGGTTACGTAGGAAACGGTCAACGATTTGCTTAACGATTGGAGGCATAGTAGCCGAGAACAATACACGCTGAGCAGAAGCTGGCGCTTGTTCCATGATCCAAGTTACATCGTCAACGAAGCCCATTTTCAGCATTTCATCTGCTTCATCAAGTACGAAAGTACTTACTTCATCAAGGTGCAGACGGTCACGTGAAATTAGGTCTTTAACACGACCAGGTGTACCAACAACAATGTGAGCACCATTTTTAAGTGCACGCATTTGATCAACGATAGATGCACCACCGTAGATTTCTAAAACTTTTAGGCCCTTGATGTTTTGACCAAGAACTTTAATTTCTGCAGCAACCTGAATTGCAAGCTCACGCGTTGGAGCCATAACAATAGCCTGAGGCTTGTGCTGAGAAAGGTCTACTTTGTTCAGTAGTGGTAGGGAAAACGCAGCTGTTTTACCAGTACCAGTTTGTGCTTTACCTAGTGCATCAACACCAGTAAGAAGCAAAGGAATCGACGCAGCCTGAATAGGAGTAGGCGCAACAAAGCCCATTGAGTCAAGTGCGGATAATAGTGTGTCGGCCAGATCTAACTGACGAAATTCTGTAACAGATTCTTGCATTGGGATCCCAATAAATAATCTAACGTAAAACGGGGCCCCTTCTGCTTTAAGAGTTCTGCAACAGCAACCACAAGCATGGGCCTCGACGATGAGAGGCGCGTATTCTGCGCCATTACTTGATAAAAAGCCAGAAAAAATTGAACACTGTCACAAATTGACTGTTAAACGCCCGTTTTGAGCTGATTTGGGCAAACAGTGCTGTAAAAGTAGCCTAGTTCTTGCTAGTAGCACAACATAAACAGCACGTTAACAAACGATGAAGGAAGGAATAAGCCTAAAAAAACGCCGATGACTATATTCGGAAGGTTCTCATAAACAGGTTTATCTATTAACGGCTTACTAATACCGTAATAAACGATAGGCTTGTCGCACTTATTTACAAACATCCATGATGTTGTTGCTATTGCAATCCAATGGCTTTTACTAAGCTGTGCAATGGCTTTCGCTAGACAGCCAAGACACCACACAGTTACGTCCTTGCGTTTTTGCTGCATACAAGGCTTTATCCGCTAACGCCATTAATGCTTCGCTCATACTAAACGCCCCCTCAGGTACCATGGTATGTATTCCTATGCTCACCGTAGCGCACTGAGTATGTTCCGTATAATGAGGAATACCCAGCGCCACAACCGCACACCTGAGATCTTCAGCAATCAATTTCGCCATTTTTTCATCAACGGTCGGCAGCAAACAAGCAAACTCCTCACCACCGTAGCGGCATACTACCGACTTTTTATAAGGCTCTAGCACCTTTGCGAGCCGAGCTGCGATTTGCTTAAGGCAGTAATCACCTTCTAAGTGCCCATAAGTATCGTTATATAATTTGAAGTTATCGACATCAATCATCATTAATGTCAGTGGAACCCGTTTCTTGGTTGCTATCTCCCAATAGCGAGCAAAACGAAGATCGAAGAAACGACGATTGGCAATACCCGTTAGCCCATCTTGCATCGATAATTGTTCGAGACTGCGGTTAGCATCTTCAAGTGCTCGGTTTGTTGCTTGCAATTCTTGCGTTCGCCTAATAACGCGCTGCTCTAAATCAATATTGAGTTCTTTAATTGAGTCATAATTACGGCGGATCACAATTTGCTGCCCTATCGCAGCGCCAAACAGTTTTAATATTTCTTTTTGATGCTCCGTCAAGGCCTGTTGATTTATCAAGTTATCAACGGCAATCCAGCCGATGCATTCAATACCATTCCACATGGCTATCATGGCATTCCAACCCACCCCCACTTGCTCCTTACCAAAATAGAGCGGAGCATTTTCTTTTACCACTACATGATTTTTATGACTCAAAGCTTCATTGACAAGCGAATGATCTGGGATCTGGCTATTAAAGCTTTTTCGATTCACCAACTGACCTTCAGGGGATGTGCCGTAAGTTCCCAACATCAGATTAGATTTAAAGTCAGTCAGGAAAATCGCCATCCTATCTATACCTAGATAAGCACGTCCTAGCTCTATCGCTTGTCGATAAAGATCGTCTAATTGGGTCGCTTGCGATAATTTCAGCGTAACTTCGTGCAGATTACGCATTAAGCCCAAATAATTGGTGATTGACTGCTTCCGAACCTCTAACTCGGCTTCTATGCTACGCCGCGTAATATTGTGGTGTATCACTTCCTGCTGTAATACACGCGCACTGATATCCGATGCTAGCACAACCAGTAACCTTTCAACGTAATGAAGGCTAGATTCAAAACAGGCTGAATCAACCGTTTCTGCGTAAATATACGCAACATTACGACCATGCATTTGGATCGGCAGCAAAATCTGACACCAGAGATTATCTTCGTTACCCCACAGGGCTTTACAAGGCTTACTCACATAAGCACGAACGAATTCATGATTCTGCTTGGCCTGCTCGAACAAGCCAACCGGTACACCATTATATTCCGTCATCAGCAATGGCTGATTGTAATATCGATAATCGGATTTTCCGACCCAACTGGCAAACACATAGGTACGATCATCTTGTTCTACCAGCAACGTGATCGAATCCAGTTTTAGATCCTGATGCAGCGATGACATTAAACAATGGCACCAGCGCTCCATATTGGCTTGTCTTGCAAGCTGCTCGACTAAATCATTTAGCCCTGTAACATCACAAACAGTCATAAATCACCCTAGCGCCAACACATACCAATCCAGAACAATGGGCGATCTTGATAATGACCCTATCCCCCAGTTCAGCTTGATATTCTTATTTTATTTTTTGTGGCTCTTACAGAATCTTTGTCTGCCCGATTAAATAGCAACAAAGACAGTGGCCTATGCAAATTATTGCGTTTGGATTTGGACTGAACTAGTAACTTTTAATTAGTTTGTGAACTCTGCACAGACGCTTTGCTATAAAAACGATTGATACGACATAAATATGTCATTTGAACACGACCTTTTCTTTCAGTAGCGATAATTCAAACACGGTCTGTAGGTAGGCTAGCGGTCATAACTCAATAAAATAACTCAATCTTCGCTGTAATTTGTGCCATTTACGATAAATCCGTATAGTGTGATGGTTCACATTCTGAGACCAGGTAAAATGTTTCAAGACAACCCACTACTAGCCCAGCTAAAGAAGCAAATTCAAGAGACCCTTCCGAAAAAAGAAGGGACGATCAAAGCCACAGATCGCGGCTTTGGCTTTTTAGAACTCGACAACAGTAAAGACAGTATTTTCATCCCGCCGACATACATGAAAAATGTGATGCATGGCGACCGTGTTATTGCAGTTATTCGAACTGAAAAAGAGCGTGAAGTTGCTGAGCCACAAGAGCTTGTAGAACAATCGCTAACCCGTTTTATCGGCCGTGTTAAGTTGATTCGCAGCCGTTTGCATGTCATGCCGGATCACCCGCAACTAAAAGATGCAATCAAAGCGCGTGCCATCAAAGGACTAAATCCAGAAAGCCTAAAAGAAGGCGATTGGGTTGTTGCAAACCTGAACAATCACCCGCTCGATACCACCAAAGATGCTAAGAACAAGGCATTTTCTTGTATCGTGAAAGAGAAAATCACTGACAGCGGTGACAAAATTGCCCCTTGGTGGGTAACGCTAGCTCGCCACAACTTGCCTAATGCAGAGCCTGCACCACAAGAAAGCTGGTCGATGCTAGATGAAGGCCTTGAGCGCCAAGATCTTACGCATGTGCCTTTCATTACCATTGATGGCGAATCAACCAAAGATATGGATGATGCGCTATACACGGAACAGAAAGAAGATGGTAGTTTCGACATTACCATTGCGATTGCCGATCCTACCTCGTACATCGAAGTAGGTAACAAGATGGATAAAGAGGCCCGCGAGCGTGGTTTCACTATCTACCTACCTGGTCGTAACATCCCAATGCTACCGCGTGAGCTGAGTGACGAACTTTGTTCACTAATGGAAAACGAAAAACGCCCTGCAATTTGTTGTCGTGTTAACGTCAGTCAAGAAGGTGTGATCAGCGATGACATCACCTTCTTTGCGGCATGGATCCAATCTCAAGGTCGTCTTGCCTACGATAATATCTCTGATCTGATCGAAAATGGCGAATGTGAAGGCTTTGAACCGAATGACATCATCCGCCAACAAATCGATGTGCTACACGCATTCGCTAATGCACGTAGTGACTGGCGTGCAAACAATGCCGTTGTATTCCCAGATCGCCCGGATTATCGCTTTGAATTAAGCGAAGACAACGATGTGATCGCGATTCACACCGATCCTCGCCGTACTGCTAACCGCATGGTTGAAGAAGCGATGATCACTGCGAACATTTGTGCGGGTCGTGTACTTCGCGATAAATTTGGTTTAGGTGTATTCAATACTCACGCAGGCTTCAACCCTGAGAAAATTGATACGGCAATGGATTTCCTTACCAAAGCAGAAGCACCATTTACCAAAGAAGAAATTGAAACTTTATCTGGCTTCAGTGCTCTTCGTCGTTGGCTGAATGAGCAAGATACCACTTACCTTGATAACCGTTTACGTAAATTCCAAGCGTACAGCGAAGTCGGTAACCTACCAGCACCTCACTATGCTATGGGCCTAGATGTTTACGCAACCTGGACATCACCTATCCGTAAATACGGTGACATGATTAACCACCGTCTATTAAAAGCTGCGATTACAGGTAACGAATCAAGCCAGAAACCCGATGACACTGTCGGTGATGAAATCGCCGCACATCGCCGTGCCCACCGTATGGCGGAGCGCGATGTATCAGATTGGTTATACGTGCGTTTACTATCAAACGCAGTAAAAGATGAAACTGTCTTTACCGGCGAAATATTTGATATTAACCGTGCAGGTATGCGTGTTCGTCTAATCGAAAATGGAGCAGCGGCCTTTATTCCGGGCTCATTGATCGTTGATAACAAAGAACGCATCGAATGCAGTGGCGAACTCGGCGTCATCAATATTGATAAAGTGCGCGAATACCAACTTGGTGATAGTTTTGAAGTAAAACTAGCTGAAGTGCGTACCGCTACACGCCAACTTGTTGCTCGCCCAGTACAACAGTTTCCAGCCCCTAAAGCCGAGACAAGCGTTGAAGAAAAAGCCTAGTCTTTCGCTATTATGAATGAAAAAGCCGACAGATGTCGGCTTTTTTGTACCCAATGCCCATGTATCCCCACAACAAAAATAATTTACTCCTTGATGTAATTGGTCTCAATTACACTCTTCATACAGGATATTGATCAAGGTGATAAAGCCGATTAAATTTGTCTTCATACCTAGGGATTATCTCGTCTATCGCCTGTTTTACTGTTACCCTTATCAAAAAATAAATAAGAGTAAATATCAGCCATGTCGAACGTTGCTCAAGTTGTACAACAATGGTTAGAAGATGTCGTAATCGGCTTAAATCTGTGCCCGTTTGCAGCCAAACCCAACCGCAATAAACAAATCAAAATTCATGTTAGTGAGTATAGCGATGAAGCGGCACTGCTAGAGGATATCTATCAAGAGTTGCGTAATCTTGATGAGACGCCGCCAACTGAACTGGAAACAACTTTGGTTGTTGCACCTAATATGTTGGCAGACTTTGATGACTATAATCAATTCCTTGATTTAGTCGAAGGCTTGGTTGTACAGCTGAATAAACAAGGGATCTACCAAATCGCGAGTTTCCACCCAGATTACCAATTCTATGGGACGGAAGCTGATGATGCTGAAAACCTAACAAACCGCTCTCCCTACCCTATCTTCCACCTGATTCGAGAAGAAAGCATGGAGAAAGTGTTAAAACATTACCCTGACCCAGAAGGTATTCCCGAACGCAATATTGAGTGCGTGGAAAACCTAACGGCAGAGCAAAAGCGCCAACTCTTCCCTTACCTTATAAAGTAAACTGCCCAAAGGCCGATAACATACTAGCGAGCAGACAAGGCTATTAGATAAACAGTCAAATGATCTCTTGCTAGTATCCATACTTCCAAAAGGAGCCTTATGACTTTGAGAAGCACCCGTTAAGAGAAAGCGATTACATGTTGCCACTATCATTTGATGTATTTAGAAGCGCAGGATTTCGATTTGGGTTACCCGTTTGTTTAGCATTGGGGACCCTCTATCTTCTCGAGTTCGCACAATATACGCTTATCACGTACCAGTCGCTGCTTTTCTCGCTACCATACGTCCTATTCGCATTAGTTATTTTACTTAGCCAGCCTTTTAATCAAGGGCGAACAGGGCTAACCGCGCTCTTAATGGGTGTGGGGTATTATTTCATCCAAAATTACCTACAAGCTCCGCTTTCTAATACCGAAACGAAACTTATTTATGTGTTACTGTCGGCATTATTACCACTGAATCTATTACAGATACATATATTGCCCGACAAACGACTACATTCTCGGTTTGGCGGGTATTACCTGCTGTTCATTGGAATGCAAATAGCGTGGTCAGCCCTCGTCGTTAATCACTTTCGTCATAGTGATTTAGGCTGGCTATGGGACAGTTACTTGTTCACAATTTCAAGCTTCTCGCCTATGCCTATCGTGCTTTTTCTACTCTCGGTAGCCATTACCTTGAGTAGCGCATCAACGATATTGAAACGTAACTTAGGTTCAGATCAAACCGTATTTGTTAGCTTATTGTTTTCTAGCATGACGTTTGTGCTGTTTCAATTTAGCTTTATTTCAAGCACGGCATTCTCTATTGCGGCTTTAATTCTATTACTCAACCTCGTCACTTGTAGCCATGAATTAGCCTTTGTAGACCAACTGACGGGCATACCAGGCCGACGCGCATTAGAAACCGAATTAAAGCACCTTGGCCGCACCTATACCCTAGCAATGCTTGATGTTGACCATTTTAAAAAATTCAACGACACCTATGGCCATAAAACTGGTGACGATGTGCTTAAACTCGTGGCACAAATAATGAGAAATACAAAAGGTGGTGCGCAAATTTTCCGTTACGGTGGTGAAGAGTTCACTATTATGTACAAAGGGAAAGAAGCCAATGAGTGTAAAGGCTTTTTAGATGAACTTCGACAAGCAATAGCCGATTATGACTTAGTGATCCGCGATCATGCGACTCGCCCCGAGAATGCCAAAAAAGGTGAGAAAATGCGGAAAAAAGAAGAAGACAAAAACAATTCAACCAATGTCACCGTTAGTATTGGTGTTGCTGACAGCTTCCCGGATCATAACCCTGATAGTGTCCTTAAAGCGGCTGACCAAGCTTTGTATAAAGCCAAGCAGAAAGGGCGTAATCGCGTAATGCTATAGTGACCTATTTAAGGCAAAGGAATGCCTTAAACGATAATTCGCATCAAAATAACCACTAACAACCACACACCAAAACTGCTGCTTTTTCATACAGCCAAACACCCACCCCATCCCTTCATACTTACAACCTTGTCATGTGTGAACGAGGTGAAATCTAATCGTACTTTACTGCTAGCAAATGGTGTTAGCCCGCGACATACTGCGTGTTTTGTTTATAGTGGTTCGAGACTTTACGGATGAAAAAGCTACTTCTTATCTCCCTTTTTGCTGCCCCAACTTTCGCGTCAAGCAACATCAACGACAACTTCACTCACATTGGTTTTGGTTATAAACATACTCGCTATGCGACAGATGCAATGGCTCCTTACTATAACGATAAATACCAAAATGAAGAGTGGAAAAACCTGGGCGGCTTTTATCTTGATATCAAAGCCGAGCTCTTTGCTGGCGTCTATTTTGAAGGTTATGCAGATGCGACGACACGATTCAGTTCTGATATCGATCAGTGGCAAGCTGGTGTTGGCTTTGCGCCTTACCGTAGTCCATTCTTTAGTATCCCAATGAGCTGCGGTGTGGTGAACTACAGCGCGTCTCGTGACAATACAGCAAGTAACTCAGAACTTGCGCCATATTGCAAAGTGGGTGTACGTACCCAAATAGCCAACCACTGGAATCTAAGCGTTGATGTGCAACAACAGATGTTTGAACAGGCTCGTCAAAGCATCTCGTTTGATAATACTTTCCAATTTGGCCGTGTCTTTGGCTTAGTTGCTGGCCTTGAGCTAGCCAATCGCCATAAAACAGAAATCGGCTACAAATTCGGCATGCAATTTTCTTTCTAATTGAAAGAATAAGTGAAAGAACACCCATAAAAAAACCCGATGAAAACATCGGGTTTCGGTTACCAATAAAACCTATCTTATCTTAGTTCACTAAGAAAGCATCGGTCCAGCTATGCAGCAACGCCAATATAAAGGTAAGTACGGTATCTTAACAGATCGGCGACCAAACCATTAGTTAAGGCCTATACTTGGGAGTGGCTTTCCTCTAAGTGAGAAAGGTCAGCCTTATTATTATTCGAACCATATGCAACTATGCCTAACAATCATTAATTTATAAAATCAATGGTTTAGCAGAGCAGAATAAATACTATCTACAAATCATAGTAGCAGCCTAATCGACTAGATAAAACAAAATAATTCATATTAACAGACGCTTTTCTCATCTCTTAGTTAGTAGCTTATACGCTGAATAAGTTCCCAAAAAATGAGGCGAAAACATAATTCTTTCATTCATTATATACGTTTAAGTAATACCTCAACGTCCTGATGAGAATACAAGACAAGCGGTCAACACCCGTGCGCTAGGTAAGTACACTCCAAGTTTATATAATAAAAAACCCGCCAAATGGCGGGTTTTAGTTTTAATGTTATACCTCTTATTAACTTATCCTTTTACGCCACCAGCTGTTAGGCCACCAACGAGGAATTTCTGAGCTAATAGGAACACTATGGTAATAGGCAGTGCAGATAAGACCGCTGCGGCTGCAAAGTCACCCCATAAGTAGTTCTGAGGGTACAAGTATTGCTGCATACCTACCGCGAGAGTATAAGACCCGACATCGCGAAGTAGTAGTGATGCGACTGGTACTTCAGTCACTGCGGCAATGAAAGAAAGAATGAACACAACCGCCAGGATTGGCACCGACAGTGGCAGTAGCACCATGCGGAACGCTTGCCAAGGTGTTGCACCGTCTAAAGCGGCCGCTTCTTCTAGCGAACCATCAATCGATTCAAAGTAGCCTTTGATTGTCCATACATGCAGTGCGATACCGCCCATGTAGGCAAATACTACCCCACCGTGTGTGTTCATACCGAGGAATGGTACATATGCGCCTAGACGGTCAAACAATGCGTACAGAGCAACAAGCGCCAGTACCGCTGGGAACATTTGGAAAATCAACATAGCACGAAGAATCGTTGCTTTACCGACAAACTTCATACGAGCAAACGCGTAAGCACAAGTTGTTGACAGTGTTACGATACCAATTGCCGTTAAGCCAGCTACTTTCACTGAGTTCCACAGCCAAGTAAGTACAGGGAACGGAGGTGGTGTCACACTACCATCGGCATTTTCTACCGCAATACCTAATGCCAGTTTCCAGTGTTCTAACGATGGATTACTCGGAATTAACTCACCCGATGCATAGTTACCTTCACGGAACGAAATTGCGATAACCATCAACAGTGGGAACATCATAATGCCAAGGAAAATCCACATACCAATGTGAGTCGCCCACAGTCTGTATTTCAATGATTTAGGTTGAACCATAGCCATGTTCTGTATCCCTTACTCAGATTCAAGCTTAGTGAATTTCATGTTCAGTAGCGACAGGCCACCAACCAATAGGAAGATGATCGTTGCGATAGCACCTGCTAGGCCGAAGTCTTGGCCACCTGCACCTTCAAACGCGATACGGTAGGTGTAACTAACAAGTAAATCGGTATGACCTGCTGGCACACTCGTACCAATCATATCTGGTGCACCATTGGTCAATAACTGAATCAGTACAAAGTTGTTAAAGTTAAACGCAAAGCTCGCAATCAGTAGCGGGATCATCGGCTTAACAAGCAGTGGCATTGTAATATTGAAAAAGTTATCAATAGGGCCTGCACCATCCATCGCTGATGCTTCATACAAGTCTTCTGGAATGGCTTTTAATAGACCCATTGCAAGAATCATCATGTACGGGTAACCCAACCAAGTATTCACTATGATAATCATAGTTTTCGCTAAGAATGGGTCAGTAAACCATGCAGGGCTTAAACCAAATAGACCTTCTAATACTTGGTTGATCTCACCAAAGCTTTGGTTGAACAAACCTTTGAATATCAAAATAGAGATAAAAGCCGGCACCGCATAAGGCAGAATCAAGAGCACACGGTAAACACCACGGCCTTTTAGTGCTTCCCAAGAAACAATTTGAGCCAGCACCACACCCACAGCGAGCGTGAGCACAACAGTCAGTGCAGAGAACACAACTGTCCAAACAAAGATTTTTAAGAATGGACCTTGAATACCTGGATCAGTGAAGATACGGGTAAAATTATCCATACCAATGTTAACAATGAAACCTGGCGACAGTGGCTCACCCACAAACTCACCATTTGCGTCAACTTGTTGGTAATGACCAATATCCCAATTTGGTTTTAGTGTGACGTTTTCACGTTGGTTAATCAGTGTTTCGCCATCATCTTGTAGCATGTACAACGGTGTGATCTCAGCAAAGGTACGTAGCCCTGACATCTTCAGTTCTGTGCCTTCTGCCGTTGCTAATGTGATATCAGACAGTGCTGTACGGTTACCAATCACAGTTTTAAGCGGCGCTTTGTTACCTTGTGGGGCTTCACTACGCGTTAATAACACATCATCAACAGGTGGCTGTGCAAGATCAATATTACCTGTCACATACCACTGCTCGCCATCTTTGACCGCAATACTGTATTTGCCATCGTGCTCATACATGGTGAACTTGTAGCTATCGCCACTTTGAAAGCTCTGTTGAAGCAAAACACTTTGTGCACGGTCAAATGTCAGCTGATTGGAACCACTATAGTTAGTGAATGCTAACCCTATGGTATAAAGCAAAGGGAAAATAATGAATAGGATCATCCCAGCCACACCCGGGAAAATATAACGGTGGGCATAGGTTTCTTTACGCGCAAAAACGTACACGCCGAGCGCAGTGACAAATAGCGTTAATAATGCAAAGGCATATTCGCTGCGAGCATACATTAGAATCGTGGCGTAGCCGTTGATTAGACTAACTAATCCTAACGTGGCCCACTTAAGCCATTTCTTATGGTCAAGGCTAGTTTTTTTTGAATTTTCCATATCGGAATCGTCTATCGCCATGTCGGCAGTTTGATGAGACTGCATTAGTGATCCTCACAGTGCTTCTTTCGAGGGGAAGCATGCCTCCCCTCGGGATGGGTAGTGTTACTTGGTAATACGTTCTGCAACAGTGTTTAGTGCGTCATCAACAGATTGACGACCTGTTACTACGTTACCGATAGCCGCTTTTTCTGCGTACCAGAATGCCGACATTTGAGGAATGTTAGGCATAATTTCACCATTCATCGCATTGTCCATTGTTGCGGCAATACGGGTATCTTCGCTTAGCTCAGATTGGAATGATTTCAATGCAACAGCGCCTAGTGGGGTATCGTTATTTACTTTACGTAGACCATCGTTAGTCAGTAGGTAGTTTTCAATAAACTCAACCGCTAAGTCTTGGTTAGGTGATGCTGTGCTGATACCAGCCGTTAGGACACCAACAAAAGGCTTAGAAGGGTTGCCATTTAGTTTAGGAAGAACCGCAACACCGTAATCGATGCCAGCTTTGTCAATGTTGCCCCAAGACCAAGGACCATTGATTGTCATTGCTACTTCGCCTTTGTTGAAACCAGACTCAGCAATTGAGTAATCAACGTCTGGTGCAATCACACCACCATCAACCAATTTTTTCACGAATGTCATTGCGCGTTTTGCGCCATCGTTATTTACGCCCACATCTTTTGCATCGTAGCCGTTAGCGGTAAATTTGAATGCGTAACCGCCATCAGCGGCAAGTACAGGCCATGTGAAGAAGGGTTCTTGTAAGTTCCACATGATGGCTTTTTTACCATCTTTTTGTAGTTCCTTATCAAGTGCGGCCATTTCTTCCCAGTTCTTAGGTGGCGTTTTAATCAATGCTTTGTTGTAAATAAGAGAAAGTGCTTCTACTGCAACAGGGTAACCAACATACTGACCGTTGTAAGACACAGCATCCCAAGTGAAATCAACAAACTGTTTCTTAAAGTCAGCGGATGGTTTCACTTCAGCTAAAAGACCGGCTTGTGCATAACCACCAAAGCGGTCGTGTGCCCAGAAGATGATATCTGGACCGTCACCAGTAGAAGCTTGCTGTGGGAATTTCTCTTCAAGTTTATCAGGATGAGAAACAGTTACCTTAATACCCGTATCTGCTTCAAATTGCTTACCTACTTCTGCTAATCCGTTGTAGCCCTTATCGCCATTGATCCAGATGGTCAATTGACCTTCTTCAATTGCTGCATGCGCACTGATTGAACCAAGAGCTGCTAGGGTACAAAGCGCTACAGTACTGAGGACTTTCTTCATTTTTAACATCCTTCGTGATTGTTATTTTTGGTGGGTATGGCATACCGCTCATACCGCAATTTCAGTCTTAATCATCCATTACTGGCGGGCAAGTCACATCCTCCTATCTACTACGCCCCCGATAGCCAAGAATCAAAAGCGTGATCACGGTCGATATGACTCCGTGACGAAGATCTAATAACCCCTCTATTTTGTGATAGAAAGCACATGTTATTGGGGTATAAAAAAAACCTCATCCTCTTACTTTTCAAAGTGTGATCTAAGTACTCCTCCCCCTCCGTCACCCTATTTTAATTTAACCCAAGGAGGATGTTATTGATTGCCATCTTGATGAAAATAGCGACATACCCAATTGGGTTGTTGAAGATGTTTAACCGCATTGACTGTTATTGTTTTTTGACCGACGTAATTCTGGTGTCGACATACCGCTAGAATTAAACACCACATGACTTCTTGGGGAAGTAAGCCATGTGTGATTGGTAAGGTAGCGGACTAACATCTGCCAGGTGTAGCCGCTACCGCTTTTTCTTCAACATACTCATAAAATTCTTTACCCGTAAGCAGACGTATGAATACCATGCTGCTTACAGGCGACAACAAAACTTAGAGGAATGGCTCGATGACGAGTGTCACTTTACGAAATGTATGTAAAGCATATGGAGATAACCTGATTTCCAAGAATGTCGATCTCGACATCGCTGAAGGAGAGTTCGTTGTATTCGTTGGGCCATCAGGTTGTGGTAAATCAACACTACTTCGCTGTATTGCAGGCCTAGAAGATATCACCTCTGGTGATTTGTTCATTGGCGACAAACGAATGAATGATATTCCACCGTCAGAACGTGGCGTGGGTATGGTATTCCAATCTTATGCACTTTATCCGCACTTAAACCTATTTGATAACATGTCATTCGGGATGAAATTAGCAAAAGCAGATAAAGGCGAAACCAAAAAGCGTGTCGATCATGCCGCCGACATCCTACAGCTTGGTCATCTACTAGAGCGTAAACCTAAAGCTTTATCAGGTGGTCAACGTCAGCGTGTTGCTATTGGCCGTACGCTTGTTGCACAACCTGATGTGTTCCTATTAGATGAACCACTGTCTAACCTTGATGCCGCACTGCGTGTTCAAATGCGTATCGAGCTATCTAAGCTGCACAAACAGCTTGGTAGCACCATGATTTACGTAACCCATGACCAAATTGAAGCCATGACAATGGCTGATAAGATTGTCGTGCTGGACGATGGTTTTGTTTCGCAGGTGGGTAAACCACTTGAGCTTTACCATTACCCACAAAACCGCTTTGTGGCGGGCTTTATTGGCTCACCAAAAATGAACTTCATGAGTGTGTTCATTGAGCAGGCAGAGAAAGACCGTGTGATGGTACAACTGGCCAATGGCAAAGCGTTCTGGATCCCTGTCGATGGTACAACCGTCACCCGTGGTGAACGCATGTCGCTTGGTATCCGTCCAGAGCACTTAGTTCCATGCGCTGAAGGGGATGCATGTATCGAAGGTAAAGTACAAGTTGTTGAAAAACTTGGCCATGAAACCCAAGTTTACCTCGGCCTTAGTGGTGTAGATGCTAACTTTATTTACCGCGAAACAGATACACTAAATATTGAAGCAGGTGATAATTTCGAAATTGGTATCCCAGCAAACCGTTGCCACCTATTCCACAGCGATGGTAAAGCATGTCAACGCCTGTACAAAGAAGACGGCATTTAATCGCCATAAATAAACGAATGTAACGATCCCCCTTTACATGCGTAAGAAAAAGGCAGCGAGTTAATCACTCACTGCCTTATCTTTTTAGGGCTAGCCTAAAGCACTGGTGACTTGAATGAATCTGGTTTTAGCGTAACCACCGAACAGTCTAGCTGATTCAAAATAGATTCCGCGGTATTCCCCATCAGAAAACCAGCAATTCCTTCCCGCGAAAGCGAGCCAAGAATGACTAAATCGATATCGCTATTTACGACATATTCAGGTAATACTTCACGGGTCTCGCCTTCAAGCAATTTAACATCGGTAGTGATGGCACTATTCTCATAAGGCTCCAACAAAGATTGTAGCCGAGTCATGCGATCATCCCGCATACTCTTGGAAAGCAAAGCAATATCAATATCTTCATATCTGTTCCACTTTCTCAAAAAGCCCTCAGACTCTAATCGCCAAGCGTGGCATAAGATAAGTTCTGCACCAAACACAGAGCAAATATCTGATGCTAACGATATGATCTTATGATTAAAACTCTGGTAATCTTGGTTCGTTAAATCAATAGCGGCAACAACACGCTTCACCGATGCAATATCAGTACTGATCGACCAAATTGGCACTTCAGATTTTCTCATCAAATTCAGCGTATTACTGCCTCTCTGACAGGCAATAGCCTTATCAGGTCGATGAGAGTCAATCACGACCATGGTCGCCTGTAACTCTTTGGCTTCTTTGATAATTTCAATGTAAGGAACACCAATACGAATTTTAGTTTGAAACTTAATATTGGCGTATTGGCTTTTTAGCAACTGAATATGCTCGTTCAGCGCTGCATAATAAATTTTGGTCGCTTCATCCAAGATATTGAGTGTTGTTCCTGAATAGCGATAAATTTCTTTAAACTCAGCAAGATCTTCAATCACAGTGAGTAAAGTAACATGCGAAGAACATTGATCAGCTAGCTTCAACGCTTGATGAAGAGAATCATTAATGGGCTGTTCTGGCACAATGGGGAACAATAGTTGAATACATTTCATACAAGCTCCTGATCGTACTATACGGTAGTCGCATTGCTTGTTAGCCTACAATGCAGAAATATTAATTAGCATAGATAAACAGTCGCAATAAGTCATTAGACGCAAAGTGGTTATATGTAGCGAAAATAGGAAAGCCCCACCATCGCTTATAAAAGCAATAAATGGGGCTTTGATATTGCACTGAAAACAAACTTCAGCCGTTATTCAACATGATTACGAAGAAACTGCGACATTTTCTGTCTCAACTAATTCTCGCTGTTTGACTAAATCATTAAATTCAATGCGTGCAGCTTGTGCTAGTTCAGACGCTTCAATTTTTTCTTCTTTAGCCAGCATCGCTTCATTGGTTAGACGATCCAATTCATCCAGCAAATCTTGTGGAATGGCATCTTCTTCACTTTCATGCACGCCTTTGGCAAGCGCTGCAGCACGAATGGCCTTTTTGGTTTTCCAAATTGCATTCAGTGCTGTTCGCTCATTCACGGCCGCTTCGATTGCAACGTCTTTTAACTGTTCAAACTTTGAAAACGCCATCCCTTCTTTTGACCAAGGATCGATCTCAGGCAGATCTTCAATGTTGATCACAGGATCTTCATAACCATCTTGATGGGTTAAATCCAATGTCGCTGCTTTAACCGCCGATATCATCAACATCACGGCAATCACAAGCAGTGGTAAACCACCGACAATCGCTGCCGTTTGTAGGGTGGATAAACCGCCCATGAACAACAGAACCGCCGGCATGAATGATAATGCAAACGCCCAGAATAGGCGGTTCCAACGCATTGGATCACCCGTTACATTTTTTTGCACCACAGAGGCCAAAATGTAAGAGATAGAGTCAAAGGTTGTCGCGGTGAAAATTAAACAAAGCAACGTAAATACCGCAATCACTAAAGTGCTGAATGGTAATTGCTGCAAAATAGAGAATATTGCCTTGTTTGCACCTTCCGAATTAAGGATACCAACAACATCCAAGGTACCAGACAGTTGTAGTGATAAACCATAGTTGCCCAAAATCATGAAGAATAGGAAACAGCCCATAGATCCAAAGAAGATCGAACCTGTCACCATTTGCTTAATAGTACGACCACGTGAAATACGGGTAATAAATAAGCCCATGCTTGGTGCAAACACTAGCCACCATGCCCAGTAGAAGATTGTCCAATCTTGTGGGAAGTGGGTATTTTCAAATGAACCATAGCCACCAAAAGGTTCAGCCCATGTCGCCATAACAAAGAAGTTTGATAGCATACGGCCTAACGAATCTAGACCCGTTTCCAACATGAAAATAGTAGGACCTGCAACCAGAATAAACGCAAGTAAGCCAATCGCTCCCCAAAAGTTGATGTTACTCAGTAGTTTAATGCCTTTTTCCATACCAGCATAAGCGGAGTAACCAAAAATCGCGGTACAAACAAAGAGCACACCAATTTGTGTCATCATGGTTTTCGGTATACCAAATAGGTAATTAACACCTTCTGTAATCAAAGGCGCGGCAAGGCCTAATGTGGTTGCACCACCACCTAGCAAACCAAAGATAAACAGCACATCGATCACTTTACCTATCCAACCATGACTACGTGCTTCACCCAGCACTGGCATTAAGGCGGCGGATACTTTTAGTACAGGTTGCTTACGCACATAAAAAAAGTAAGCCATAGGGATCGCTGGCACCAAATAAATAGCCCATGCAATAGGCCCCCAGTGGAAGATACCGTAGGTTGCCGCCCAACGAACGGCCTCTTCGCTACCAGGCTCTAACTGAAAAGGTGGGCTTTGGTAGTAGTACGCCCATTCAATTACGCCCCAAAATAAAATACTGGCACCAATACCGCCACAGAAAAGCATGGCAGCCCAAGAGGCGGTTTTAAACTCTGGTTCTTCATCGCTATCACCCAGTTTAATCTGACCAATATCAGAAAAAACGATATAAATCATAAAGAAAAATGATGCGAGACCTAGACCAAGGTATAAAAACCCTAGCTTATCCGTCATGAATGTTTTAGCAATCGCAATCCATTCTGCGCCTTCAGTTGGGAAGATAAGGAGTGGTAGCACAACCGCTATCAGCATGCCTAACGCACCCAAAAATGTGGGTTTATCAATTAATTCAAAGTGTTTATTGCGAGTATTCACTGTGTCTCCTTACAGCGATAAGATCAAATCTGAATACCGCGATAATCAAGACTTCCCACACCAATGACAAACGAACTATTTCATCGTCTTAATCAATAAAATTACTGATAAATCATCCCTACTGTAACCCTGTTTTTATCTAATAAAATCTCCGTTTTATCAGGAGGGAAAACCACGAAAAAGCCGTTATAGCTAAGAGGAAAAAATAACAGAACTGACATAAACTGATAATGAAAGTCGGTCTAACACCTATCTGAATAAGTCAATATTCGGGTAATGGCATAGCTATAAATCATTGGAGGATTTCTAATGCACAATAAAGAGAGACTCGAAGATATCGAACTCCGTATTGCAACGGCATATGAAGAAGGTAATTACTACGAAGCTGCTTTACTCGAGAAAAAACTGGCTGAATATAGAGGAAAATCCAACCTTTATGATAGTAACGAACCCTACTCCATCGAAGGGCGGGCTTTTTTTGATGAATGATCTACTTCATTCAACAGCTGATTCAATGTAAAGCGCCTTTTGCTCCCGAAACAGCATAAGGCGCTTTATTTATTATTTCATGTCATGAAAGAAAACACCGTCGTAACGGTCTTTTTATCTGAGTCACTTCACCATAAGGATTCAGTATGTTTAGCAAAACCGTTATTGCCACTTTAGCCCTAGGCTTCAGCTTTTTCGTACAAGCGGATTTACAGAACATCGGTCACTTTACTGCTAACGGCACCTATCAACCGGGTTATGCCAACTATAGTCATGCCCGTGAAAGATCAAGTGGCGTGGCTAGTGAACCACTCTCTATCAACCATCAAGCGAGAACGGGGGCCATTGAACCCAATTACGTTAATTACCCAATACAGACACGCACACATCGCACCGCCACTTCTGGTGATCAGCTTTCTAAGATTGGGAATTATAAAAATGGCATTTATGAACCCGGTTATTTAAATCACCAACACATCAGAAATTAAATTCAATTAAAGGCATTTGTTTTTCATATTCAAATGCCTTTTTAATATTCAGTGGTCTGCATACAGTTATGAGTATAAAACTGTGATGAAAATCTTATTATCAACACTAAATAGAAAATAAATTGTGAATTGATCACAGATATAAATTCACATCACTCATTAACAATTGCCGTCTCGTCACAATTTTTATTCATGGTAAAGTGCAAAACGTTTAATACGCCTATCTCATCCCCCTGGGGAATGACTTCTTGCGTGATTAAGTTCAAATTAATTACATGACCATGATCACACCTTTTTTATTTAAGTGATCTTCACCACGTTTAATAAGCATCTCTGCTCTATTTTCCTTTATGAAATAACAAAGTGTGATCTACACACTCCTCCTCCCTCCTCCTCCTAAAATTAATATCTCGGAGGAGGATGCTGTTAATTAACCGCAGGCGCACAATTGCTGTATCCAATTACGGATAAGAGTTTTATTGCTGAGTTCACTCTTTTTCTCGCATACACATTTGAGATTTGGCCTCACGGTCGGCGGGAGGAACACCCTGATTCCCGCCAATTCTTTGCAAAGCCTTCATGAAATAAAGGCTTTGCAAAGAATTATAAAAAGGGCGGTTTCATCAGCCTAATTGTTATAACGGAAAAACAACAAGAACATAATGTTTCACTTAAGGAGTTACAAATGAAGATGAGCAAAATCTGCCTAACAGCTGCGGCTGTATCAGCAGCTTTAGTATCAGCCTCTGCAATGGCATCTGATGGCGTTGATTTCCATGGTTACATGCGTGCCGGTGTTGGCATCAGTGGCGACAATGGTGCAAACTATTCTTACGAGAAAACTAAAGTTGGCCGTCTAGGTAACGAAAACGACGTATACGGTGAAATTGGTCTAGGTAAAGAAGTTTACAACCAAGACGGTGCATCTTTCTACGTTGATTCAATGCTTGCTGTTTCTGCTAATGGTTCTAGCGATTGGGAAACATTAGATGGTAAAGAGGATTCAATTGCTCTTCGTCAATTCAATGTTCAAGCTAAAGGCCTAATCGCTAGCGATTCAGAAGCCGTGCTATGGGCAGGTAAGCGCTACTACCAACGCCATGACATTCACATCTCTGATTTCTACTACTGGGATACGTCTGGCGCAGGTGCTGGTATTGAAAACCTATCTGTAGGTCCAGGTAAACTATCTGTAGCTTGGCTACGCGATGACGACGGTAAAGTTAACGGTAATAACTTCGACGTTCGCTACAGCGGTATCAACCTATGGTCTGACGCTAGCCTTGAAGTAGGTATCAACTATAACAAAGCGAACCCAACAGATACTCAAGACAAAGGCGTTGAATTCAAAGACAGTGTAATGGGTACGGCTGAATTAACTCAAGGCAACCTACTTGGTGGCTTCAACAAAACTGTACTTCAATACGGTACTAACGGTTTTGGTGAGCAAATGGCTGCTCTAGGTGCAGGTCACTACACAAACACCAAATCTGATGACGGCGTAAAAGGTTACCGAATCATCAACTGGGGTGTGGTAGCACCAACAGAAAGCTTCGAAATTGGTCACCAACTTGTATACGCAGCATCTAGCTACGATAGCCAAGATGATCACAAAATCTGGAACGCAGTGGTTCGCCCTATGTACAAATGGGACAACCACATGAAAACTATCTTCGAAGCCGGTATCTTCGATGAGAAGAATGCACCAGAGAATAATACAACAAAAGACAAAGCAGGTAGCAAATTGACGGTTGCACAAGCCTGGTCTGCTGGCTCTAGCTTCTGGGCTCGTCCTGAACTACGCGTATACGCTAGCTACTTAAAAGATAGCAAAAACGACAAAGCATTCGGTGATAAAGACTCTGAATACAGTGTTGGTGTTCAAGTTGAAGCATGGTGGTAAGCACTTCGCTTCTCTAGCATAAAATCACAGCTGGCCTAACTAGGCCAGCTGTATTTGCTTTGTGTATTCGTTATTTTAGACAAAGCAAATACAGTCAAAGGTGGTAATAATTATGAAAAAAACCTTCCCTATGTTGCTATTAGCTACCTTGCTAAGCGGTTGTGTTACGTCGCAAGATGTAGTGACTACGGCTGCCCCAAACCAAGTAGAAAAAAACCTACAATCCATTGACCAAATTACTTGGACCCCAATACAACTACCAAGTACGACTAAATTTACAATTGATGGCACCAGCCAACACTTAAATAATCCCCTAAGTAAAAGTGGCATCGCCGCATTTACAGTCCCAGCCAACCGCGGAGCAATTACCATTGAGCTAAAAAGCTACGCGAATAAAACGATCTACTCGCCAACAATCCAAATTTACAACAGCAAAAACCAATTAGTACAAGAATATACTTCAGCACAATTTAAATATGAGCCAGCGGCTATGCTGGAAGATGATCGCTTAGTAGGTAAATTTACTTTTCTACCACCACTAACAGAAAAAGAAGCTCGAATCCTCGTATTTTCCACACCAGAAGATATTGTTAAATCAACCACCGTACTGCACCCTGCAAAAGCTTATGCTATAGCTCGTAGCACTCAGCCACCTGAAATTGCAGATCCTATCGTGCAACACAGTGGCTCTAAAGGGCAGTTTTCACTCATGCTGTCTTCACCGAGCATGGCTAATAACCAAATAGTAAGTAACGGCCCTGCGGGTGACCATGCACCAACAATAAAAGAAACTAAAGGTTACTACTTGAATTCCATCGAGAATGCAGTGAATAATGGTGATCTTAATAAAGCGATGAAACTACTTGATGAAGCAGAGAGACTGGGTATTGCCGATGCACGACCAACCTTCATTAATGCCGTTGAAGCGAAGAAATGATAACAATCAGGACATTTATTCAATCACTATCATGACTTTTTGGCAGGGTATCCGCTGCTAATGATAGTGTGAATATTACAAAGGCTGCCTTGGCAGCCTTTATTGCGTATTGAGGAACCCATGGACTGGCAAGTAACCAAAGGCACCGCGGCCCCACTTGGTGCAACTATCACAGCGACAGGGTGTAATTTTGCAATTCACGCCCCAAACGCCAAAGGACTCACTCTCGTTATCTTTGATCAAAATAACGATCATCACTCTATAGCATTACATAAAAACCATAGTCATATTTATTCTGCCCATGTCAGCGGTATCCAAGCTGGCACACACTACGCCTACAGCGTAGTAACGCAAAAAGAAACACTATGGCTTATCGACCCTTATGCTCATCAGTTAGGCTGTAACCTGCTCTCAGAAACCGTACCAACGGCTGTGATTACACATCATGCCTTCGACTGGCAAAGCACCGAAAAACCACAGATAGAACAGGCCAATACACTGGTCTACGAGCTCCATGTAAAAGGTTTTACCCATCTCCACCCAGATATACCCACTGTGCTACAAGGTAAGTATTTAGGCCTTTGTCACCCCGCATGCATTGAACATTTTAAATCATTAGGCATCACAACACTTCAGCTAATGCCGATAGCAACCAGCTTAGATGAGGAACATCTTCACGATAAAAAGCTCACCAACTTTTGGGGATACAACCCACTTTGTTGGTTTGCACCAGACAAGAAATTTGCCATTTCAGATCCCGTCATCGAGCTAAAAACCATGGTGCGTACCCTGCATCAACACGGAATTGAAGTCATTCTTGATGTTGTTTACAACCATACTGCTGAAAGTGGACGGGGTGGCCCTGTTTTTAACTTCAAACAACTGGCGCCAAAAACCTACTTAATGAATGGACAAGATCAATTCGAGAATTATTCGGGCTGTGGCAATACTGTCGATCTAAACTACCCACCCGCGCTAAGAACTGTCATGGATTCACTGCGCCATTGGGTTGAAGAATACCAAATCGATGGCTTTCGTTTCGACCTTGCCGCCACATTAGGTCGCAGAGGTCCCCTTTTTGATCGACGTTCTGCATTTTTCCAAAGCATTCACCAAGACCCAGCGCTCCAAACAACCAAGTTGATTGCCGAGCCATGGGACATAGGGCCAAACGGCTATCAACTCGGTGGCTTTCCGATGCGTTGGAATGAATGCAATGATAAGTTCCGCGATATAACCCGTAGTTTTTGGAATCACAGTGCCAGCCTTGGTGATTTCGCTACCCGCTTAATGGGATCGCGCGATCTCTTTAGTGCATCAAAATGGCCCGATAAACTGAGCGTCAATTACATTAGCTATCATGATGGTTTTACCTTACAAGATCTCGTCTCTTACAACGGTAAACACAATGAAGCAAATAAAGAAAACAACCGCGATGGTCACGGCGATAACCGCTCATTCAACCACGGTGTCGAAGGGCCCACTGACACGGTCGCAATTGTTACCCTACGCGAGAGACAGAAACGCAACCTGCTCACCAGCCTACTGTTTAGCTTTGGTATTCCGCACCTGCTTGCGGTCGATAGTTTATCGCATACCCAAAAAGGTAATAATAACGCCTACTGCCAAGATTCTGATATCAGCTGGGCTAATTGGCAATTAGGCGATACACAGCATGATTTTTATCAGTGGTTACAGCAGATCATCGCTGCCCGTAGTAAATACATGGTGCCTTTTATTGAAGGCTTTTCAGGTGAGAGCCGTGGTGAACACCGTATAAACTGGATGAAGCCCAATAGCCAACGCTTAAACGTCGATGACTGGCATCAACATTCGCCAATCATTTTACATTTGGGGTTATACCACTGCGGTTCTGAATTACTGTATCTGATCAATCCAGACAAAATCCCAACGCGCTTTCGTCTACCAAAAGGCAGCCCATGGGAGATTATTTGTGATACATCCGATCGAAATCCAAGTCAGCCAACAGTTTGTACCACTTACATGCAGTCTGCACATTCGATGACAATTCTGCATCGAAGATAAAATACCCCATAAAACAAAACGCCCGCTCAGAATGCCTGAGCGGGCGTTTTAATTTCAGCCTTATAGCCTCTCAGTAGCTAGGCTATAACACAAAGCAAATCAATTACGATTAAACAACAAAGGCTGCCACTTTATCATTCAGGTCTGATGCTTGTTTGCTTAGACTCTGCGCTTGTTCACGTGATGATTGGGCATCGACTGCTAATTGATCTGTCACATCTTTGATGGTCGTCGTGTTCTGAGTGATCTCATCCGTTACGTGCGTTTGTTCTTCAGCCGCGGTCGCAATCTGAGTCGCCATGTCACTAATCAGCGCTACAGAATTACTAATCTGATCCAGTGCCGCTGTTGCCTGAACGGCATCATCTACCGAACATTGAGCAAGCTGCGTACTGGTTTCCATCAAACCAACCGCTTTTGAGGTTGTCGTTTGTAAGGTAGCAATCATGCTCTGAATTTCTTCAGTCGACGTATGTGTTCGCTGTGAAAGTACGCGCACTTCATCAGCAACAACAGCAAAGCCTCGACCTTGTTCACCGGCACGCGCCGCTTCAATAGCCGCATTCAATGCAAGCAAGTTAGTTTGTTCAGCGATGCCTTGAATGGTAGAAAGAATGCTATTAATACCCTGTGCGTGACTATTAAGCTCACCAATCACCTGAGTTGCTTCATTCACTTCTGTTGCAAGGTTATTGATTGACGCACGGCTCTGGGTCACCAAGGCATGGCCACTGGTTGTGTGCGAGGTAGAGTCTTGTGCTGCACGCGCCGTTTGCTCTGCATGTGATGCGATTTCTTGCGTAGCAGATGCCATCTCAGTCACCGCTGTAGCGACTAAGGTAATTTCATCTTGTTGGCGACTTAGCTCTAGTGCTGACTGTTCAGCGCGTTTTTCCGCATCGACTGAGGTATGGTTTAATTCCACACCCTGTGCCCGAATATGACCAATTAGTGTCTGCAGACTCGCCACAAAACGGTTGAAGTTACGGGCTAAATCACCTACTTCATCATTGGTATCAATATCGATACGCTGGGTTAAGTCACCACCACCTTGTGCAATCAAGGCTAATGCATTAGAGACTTGCTGCAACGGTTTAAACAGGTAAGCACAAAGCATATTGAATAAGAACACACACACAATCACTGCAAGCAGCGTGGTAAATAGCTGTTCATACAATGAGGTGTAAAGAGGAGCAACCACGGAGTCATGATCAATTACAATAACCGTGTTTAAGTTAGTGCCTTGAATTGGCGCAACAAAAACATAGCTCTCATGGCCTGTGATATCTTGTTGAGAAACCTGACCTGTACGAGCAAGACGCTGTAATAAATCAAAGGTTAAATCGCGGTCTTTCGCATTCACAGGTTTATTCAGTAACGAGGTATCTGCATGGGCAAAAATATTGCCTTCATCGTTAGCGATAAACATGTAGCCTTTGCCCGGTAAAATAACTTCATCGAGCTGCTTAATAATATCAACCATTTCCACATCCGCACCCAGTACAGCTTGCTGACCGAAAATGTTAATGGCTTTACCCATAGATACCACGCTTGCCCCTGTCGCCGCGGCAACGGTTGGGTTTTCAACGGTTACTTTACCGTTTAACTTAATGGCATTTTGAAACCAATGCCACTGGCGCGGGTCATTGTTGCCAGGGGGAAGAATAACCTTGTTAGCATTGTCTTGTGTGCCATCGCTATAAGCGAGAAAGACATTGTCAAACTTACCTGAATCACGCACTTGCTCTAAATGCAGTTGCGTTGCATCTTGCGCTATACGTGTTGGCATAGCTGAAAGCGCCGTACCCTTTGCATCCAACCAATCAACAACATAGTGATTATAAGCCGATGCGACACCTTTTAGCCGGGTACTTAAGTCTTGATCTAATCGCCCCAACGAAGATACAAAAGACAAAGCGGTAACGACCAAGCCTCCTAAAACAATTGCAATACTGGCCGAGACTGCTAGTTTTTGCCTAAGTGTTAAATTCATTATTTTTAACCTTAACGTTATAATTGTGTTTGAATGTTCTAAATTATGACCAAAAGCCGCATTTATTTCACGGCTTAAAATAAAAGCAATTATGACATTTTTAACACAATTAATAAATCGCAAAAGGAATAATTGAACGCACCAATGCCATTTGCGTCATCAATACAGATGGATTTATAAATTAGCGGTATAAAAATAAAAAAAAGCCCCCATAAAGATGGAGGCTTCTCAACATATATATTTATTATTGTGACAATGATTCAGAGCTTATTTCAGCACTAGTATCATCAATCGCATCACTTAAATACATTTCTAGATAGCGTTCAGCGGATTCTTGCCATAAGAACTTACACGCCATTGCATTTTGCTGCATCCGCTTAAACTCTTGCGGTTGCTGACAATATAAAAGCAAACTGCGCTGTAATGTGATCAACAATGCATCAGCCGTTGGCGCATCAAACATAAAGCCAGTTGCAACTTGCGGCGTCTGATCGTAATCAATGACGGTATCTTTTAACCCACCAACGCTACGTACAATTGGTAATGTACCATAGGCTAAGCTATACATCTGGTTCAAACCACAAGGTTCAAACTCTGATGGCATTAAGAAGAAATCAGCGCCAGCTTCGACTTTATGTGCCAGTGTATTATCGTATGCTTCAATAAATGACAGCTTCTCAGGATTCGCCTTAACCAAGTCATGTAGCTGAGCAGCTAAGCGAGGATCACCTGTTCCTACAATCGCCACCTGTACATCATGCACGAGGAACTGCTGTAAAATAGGCAGTAAGTAATGAATACCTTTCTGCTCGGTGAGTCGACATACCATGCCGTACAAAGGCACATCTTTCGTCGGTAAATTCACTTGCTGCTGTAAATCACGTTTACACGCTTTCTTACCACGCGTCATGCTGATCTTATTGGCTTTAAAGTGCTGCTTAATAAATGGGTCCGTTTCTGGATTCCAGTCATCATAGTCGCAACCATTCACAATACCAAAGAGATCACTTACGCGCTGGTTGAAATCAAAGTCCATGCCATGTGCGCCTAATGGCGTCAGTAATTCAGACGCATAATTAGGGCTTACTGCATTAATTTTATTAGCATAAGCGACACCTGCCTTAAGCATGCTAATATGCGCGGCATCCATTTCTAAATGCATATAACGGTGCTGAATCAACTCTGGAATCAAACTGAATTGATCGTAGTTATATACACCTTTAAATACCGCATTATGAACAGTTAACACACTCTTTGTATTGGCAAAGAAAGTATTATCGGCATAACGAGTACGCAGTAAAAATGGTACTAGTCCTGTATGCCAATCATTGCAATGAATAAAGTCCGGCTTAAAGCCTACTTTCTCACATAGATCGAGTGAAGCGGCACTAAAAAAGGCAAAGCGCTCGCCGTTATCAGCATAAGCTTCATTATTTTCAGCATAAAGCTCAGCACGATCAAAATACTGTGGCGCATCAATCGCGTACACAGGAACATCACCGCTATTTAGCGGCATCACCTGATAAGGTGCAGGCGCTGGTTGGGACGCAACATTTAGCTCAGTGCTAATGCTAGGTTCAAACTGTTCACGTTGAGCAAGCGCACGATAATAAGGCATGGCGATACGGACATCGTGCCCCATTGCTTTTAATGCTGCAGGTAAAGACTTAGCCACATCAGCCAGCCCACCTGTTTTCACTAAACCTTCAACTTCAGATGATACGAACAAGATTTTTAACGGCTTATTCGTTACCCTTTTTTTCTTAGTAGCCAATTTTCGCTCCTTTAGGGATTACGACGATTCCTTCGTCTGAAACGTGATATTTCTTACGATCTTCCTCTAGGTTTTCACCTATCACAGTCCCTGGTGCGATCATGACGTTTTTATCAATAATCGCACGGCGAATTGAGCAGTTTGCACCAATTTTCACATCACCCAAAATAATGGATTCTGAAATCGTACTACAACAATCAACATTGGTACGGAAACCAAGTACTGACTTATGGATACGCGCACCACGAATATAACTACCCGCTGATACCATACAGTTATTAATATCAACTTTGCATTCTTCGCTATCAAGCACAGTTGCAGGTGGTAGTGGTGGGTAGAAGGTATGTAGCTGCCATTGACGGTTGTACAGTGAGAATGGTGCATCTTCCGACAATAGATCCATGTGTGCCTGCCAGTACGATTCAATCGTACCTACATCACGCCAGTAACCGTTATTTTGTTCACCTGGGATAATGTTGGTGTTGAAGTCATAAACAAACACCTTACCTTGAGGAACCAGTTTTGGAATGATGTCTTTGCCGAAGTCGTGGCTAGAATTTTCATTCTCAGCGTCTTCTTCAAGCTCTTTACACAATACGTCAGTTTCAAAGACGTAGTTACCCATAGACACAAGTGCGTGCTCTGGGTCACCTGGAATCGATTTTGGATTTGCAGGTTTTTCTTCAAAACCTACCATGCGCCCTTCAGCATCCACTTCAATCACACCGAATGCACTTGCTTCATGCAACGGCATACGAATGGCTGAAACGGTCAGTTGTGCTTCTTTTTCCTTGTGGTAGTCAAGCATCTGCTTCACATCCATTTTATAGATGTGGTCACTACCAAAAATACACACTTGCTCTGGCTCTGCGAGTTCGATAAATCGAATATTTTGATAAATGGCGTCAGCTGTACCGTCATACCAGCGTTTACCCATACGCATCTGAGCAGGGATAGGATCGATGAAACGATCGGTAATACCTGTGATGTTCCAGCCTTTCTTCATGTGGACATAAAGAGACTGAGATTTAAACTGAGTAAGAACGTAGATTTTCATTAAGTCTGCATTAACAAAATTGTTTAATGCGAAATCAACTAGTCGGTAACTGCCACCAAATGGCACTGCAGGTTTTGTACGTGAATCCGTTAACGGACGAAGACGAGAGCCTTCTCCGCCTGCCAAAATCATTCCTAAAACGCCAGCCATGGTGTACCTCCGTGTTATTAATTTAAGCAATCGCTGTCATATATATCACACTCTGCAGGCGGTTGAGAATATCCTTGCACTGAATATTGATGAATATTTCCAATAAATGCGACTTCAAGCCTCAACACAAACACCTAAACCTCACCAACAAACCAGCCTTAACCACTGATTTAAAAACAATTTACGGCGTATAAAGCTGAGCAATTCACTACACACAGATAATTAATATTAAAAATAAAGTAAAATGAAATCGCAATCTTGTAATAATTATTACAACACTTCATAACCACAAGGATACATAAAAACAATCCTAACCTAGGCTTGAATACAGGGTGATGATGGAAATATGTCGGATTAATTACACGCAGAGACAGCGTGATGAAATGAAAAATGGAACAAGACACAAAGAAAAGCTCTCTCCCCCTTGATAAAACCAACCATCAGAAGCAGAAAAAGTAAATGATAGTTATCTTGTTAATTTACAACATATCAAAAAAGAAACTGGCGAGTTCATACCAAAAAGGAATGAATTGAAAGGGTTAATTCGCAGTTAAAAATCGCTACAGGACATTACAAGTAACAACGCGCTCGTATTCGTGCTAATGCAGCTCCCCATCAAGCATCAAAACGAGGAAATTAAAGCGCATCGTTAATCATGTTCAATCGTCAATATTTGCCCTGTATACAAATCTAGTTCGATCTCAACTCTATGACCTATTTTATTGCGAGCCTCCACTTCAATCTCATCTTCATCTTGCTCAAGTTTAATTTTCTTAAAATCATAGTAACCCTGATCTTGCAGCATACGGAGAGCTTGCTGCACCGTCAGTGCGTTATTAGGCGTTGTATGAACAGGATCTGCAGTGCATACGACAGGGGCTATCGCTAACGTTAAAATTAAAAAACTTGAGGGTACAAATAACTTCATCTTATTTCTCCAAATGTGGACTCAAGCATCATAACAAAGCTAAATCACTCTCTCGACAGCGATGTTTCTGCTACCTCGTGAATCGGATCACACATTCATTCCATTGCGCTCGTTACAGTGGTCACCTATTGATTAACCATGAAGTTGTTATGCCTACTCATCTATCAGGCGCTTTTGACCCAATTCGATTTCGCCATCACCTACATCGCTACCCAGAACTCTCACTACAAGAGCAAAAAACTGCATCAGTGATTATCGATCAGCTTTTAAAGTTCGGCCTGTCTCCTCATACCAATATAGGTGGCTTCGGCATAGTCGTTGACATCAATAGTGGGAATGCAGGCAAAGAAACCTTATTACGTGCCGATTTTGATGCCCTACCGATCAGCGAACAAGCAGGTCATGACCATACATCGCGACACGCTGGTTGCATGCATGCATGCGGGCATGATGGCCATACCGCAAGTTTATTGAGTGTCGCTGAGCACCTCAGCCAACACCCACCTAAAAATGGTCGCGTGATCCTACTTTTTCAGCCTGCAGAAGAAATCGGCCTAGGGGCAAAAATGATGCTCGCCGATCCTCGGCTGCAACAGTTTAATCCTGATGCAGTTTACGCATACCACAACCTACCGGGTTATCCACTAGGTACTGTGGTGGTAAAAGAAGGTGCCTTTGCCTGTGCGTCTACAGGTGTGAGCATTTCACTCCAAGGCAAAACATCCCACGCTGCCAAACCTGAGAATGGCCGTAGCCCTGCAACCGCTGTCAGCCGTATCATGGCCTATCTAGAAGATCTTCCAGACAGTATTGACGATGCCTTCTGCTTGGTGACCTTGGTTCATGTCAAAATTGGCAACCCAGGATTTGGTACCTCTCCTGGCAAAGCCGATGTCATGGCCACCATACGCAGTGACAGCGACCTCGCCCTCGCGAGTATGCAAAAACAATTACAGGCCTTTGTTGACGAACAAGCTGCAGATCAAGGGCTAACCTCTAGCATCGAGTGGGTTGAACCTTTCTCTGCAACCCACAACCACCCAGCCTGTACTCAACAGCTGATTTCTGCGGCGCAAACATTAGGCTACCCCATAGAAGTACCTGCCCAGCCAATGCGCTGGTCGGAAGATGTGGGAGAATTTTTAAGTCACTGGCAAGGTACACTATTTTGTCTCGGTAGCGGTGAGGCACATCCTCAACTACATAACCCCGATTTTGATTTCCCCGATGATCTTATCGGTATAGCTGCCCGCTTGTTCATCCAACTCATTGAAGAACGTCATCATTAGTTGGGAACATTCAAAATCTGCCAGACAGAAAAAAGCGCGCTCATCATCAAGATTGAACGCGCTTTATTACTTAGCGTCGACCCATTTACGCAACCTCTATAGCGATGCCTGATGATCACTGATCAGGGCTGCCATTTGTGCCTCAGCACGCTGCTTCGCCTCTTCATAGCTTTCATCTACTTGCATCTGCTCAACCACTTCGTAATAGCATTTCACTTTCGGTTCGGTTCCTGAAGGGCGAACAACCACACGTGCTCCATTCTCTAAACGGTAAATCAATACATCACTGGTCGGTAAATCTATCGACTCGGCGGGTTTCGTAGCCAAGGAGCCAGAGAATGTGCGCTGAGCCGTTTGCAAATCGTCAGTTTGAACAATATCAATACCAGCAATGCGAGCTGGTGGCGAGGCACGTAGAATGCTACCGATTGCAGGAGAATCAGGCATCAAGGCAATGCTACGCTGTGCATTCAAATAGAAACCATGTTGACGATAAATCGCTTCAAGCTGTGACCAAATCGACTGCCCTTTTGCGGCTAGCTCTGCGGTCATTTGTGCAAACGCCACTAACGCTGTCAGACCGTCTTTATCCCACACTTTGCTACCCACGGTGTAGCCTAATGCTTCTTCATAAGCGAATAAAAATTGACTAGTGTCAGTTTGCTTTTGCATCGCAACATTGGTCAACCACTTAAAGCCTGTCAGGGTTTGATAGAAATTAGCCTGATGCGCCTGAGCAATCTTTTCAAGCAAACTTGACGATACTATGGTCGTGCCGACTAAGTTTTCATTGCTACCACTCGCTACATTTAGCAAGTAGTGCCCAAATAAAATACCAACCTGATCCCCTGTTAGCATTTTATATTCGCCATGCAAATCACGTACAGCAACCGCAAAACGGTCCGCGTCAGGATCGTTGGCACACGCTAAGACCGCGTTATGTTTTTTGGCTTCTGCAATCACTAAATCCATCGCCCCTGCTTCTTCAGGGTTAGGAAAATTCACCGTAGGGAAAGTACCATCAGGTTCGCGCTGGGCAGCCACACTATAAACATGTTCAAACCCCACGCGTTTAAGCATGGTTTCTGCCATCTCAGCCCCCACACCATGCATAGCAGTGTACGCAATCGAAACGGCTGCTGGCTGATGATGATTCTGCAGCAGCGGATTCGCTAACTGCGCATCTAAATACGCTTGATAAAAATCATCAGCTAACCATGCAAGCAAACCCTGATGCTCTGCTTGCTCAAGCTCCATCAAGTGCAAAGGTTGAACAGCAGCTTTATCAATCTCAGCAGCAATACCTGAATCATGCGGGGCGATGATTTGTGCGCCATTCTCCCAGTACACTTTAAAGCCGTTGTACTCAGGGGGATTATGGCTTGCCGTTACCACTATACCTGCCGCCGCTCCCAACTGTTTTACACCAAAAGCCACTAACGGTGTCGCCGCCACTTTACTCGTGAGGTATACCTTAATGCCCATCGCTGTTAGCGCCGCCGCCGCATCTTGAGCAAATTGTTTTGAGTCTAATCGGCCGTCATAGCCAATAACGACCCCACGGTGGTCTGCTTCTTCAATTTGCGATAGCAAGTACTGCCCTAAGCCTGTCGCTGTTTCTTGAATCACAAGGCGGTTCATACGATTAGGACCAGCCCCCACGACACCACGCAACCCTGCGGTTCCAAATTCAAGGCGTCCCGAAAAACGAGCTTGCAGTTCAGCCTCATTACCTGCGTCGATCAAACCTTTAAGTTCTTGCTGAGTTTTAGGGTCTGGATCTCGAGTAATCCACTGAGAGATGATTGTATTCATGATTAAATTCCTGCGGCTTTTTTTTAACTGAAACTACAGTAAATGATATTTATTCTCATTAAATTTATTGAGGTAGCATCAATTTTGAGGACGGTATCGATTTCGTCCTATGATCAATTCGGTGATTGAATGAAGTATAGATAGAAGAAAGGGATAACCCTGAATAATAGAATGTGACCCTGTCAGCATTATGAGAGAAAGAGGCTAAACCACCTCTTTCTCTTACGCGACAGTTAAGCCACTATCTCTTGGGATACAGGCTAGTTGAGCGGATCCGCTCAGCCTCTTTGGAATGGATAGACTGAGCCTAATTGGAGAATTTGAGTCAACTCATCCAGTGCGGTGCGTGACTCAATCAATAATTGCGGATCGGCTAAGTCTGATTCTCGTAGCTCATCACGATAATGAAAATCAACCCAAGTATTTAAGCGTTCAAATAATTCCTCATTCATCAAGGTAGATGGATTGACTGCTTTTAATTCATTGTCGTTTAAAACCACCCTTAAACGTAAGCAAGCAGGCCCACCGCCATTTGCCATACTCTGTTTAAGATCGAAAACTTCAACCCTATCGATACCTTGTTTTTGCGCAAGCATCGACTCGACATATGCCCACACATTTTTATTTTGACGACATTCATCTGGTAAGACTAAGACCGTTTCACCGCTTGGCATACTCAGTAGTTGTGAATTAAATAAATAACTATTTACCGCATCATCAATCGATACTGCACTCGTCGGCACTTCAATCACTTTAAACGAGTCCCCGACTTTCGCCGTAAGTTCATCGTAGACCGCTTGTTGATCTAAAAATGCTTGCTGATGACAAAACAAGACATTGCGGTTACCTACCGCAATCACATCATTATGGAATACCCCTTGATCGATCACGGCTGGGTTTTGCTGCGCCATCACCGTATGGCTTTCACTAAGTTGATGTAATCGTGCGACGGCCTCGCAAGCCTCATAGGTATGCCTAGCGGGAAATTTGCTTGGGGCTGGGTGACGGCTATCAAACGCATGCCGACCATAAACAAAAAATTCGACGCCTTTGTCCCCATATTGCTGACAAAAACGGGTATGGTTCGCCGCACCTTCATCACCATAATGCTCAACACTGGGTAAGGCGGCATGGTGGGCAAAATAACGCTCATCAGCGAAAGTCGCCTGTAATATTCGGCCCGTTGTTTCATGCTCTATCGAACGATGGAATTTATTGGTGAGATTAGCAGGCGTGAAATGAACCCGACCATCAGCCGTATCGGCGGAAGGCGAGACCGTTGAAGCATTTGCTGTCCACATACTCGATGCAGAACAACATGCCGCTAGCACTTTAGGGGCTTGTTTCGCCGCTTGCGCAATAACATCACTGTCTGACCCACTAAAACCCAGTCGGCGTAAGGTAAAAATATCCGGCCGTTCTTGTGGTGCTAATACGCCTTGCACTAACCCCATCTCGGCCAAGGCTTTCATTTTTGCTAACCCTTGTTTCGCCGCCTGCTTGGGTTTTGAAGGCGCTGCTTGGTTTTTCGCTGAAGCGACATTGCCAAAAGACAAACCACTGTAGTTATGCGTAGGACCCACTAACCCATCAAAATTTGCTTCATACGCTTTCATAAACATTCCATGTTGATAAACCACCCAAACAACATAACAAAGTATTTACATTTTAAGCAAGTATCGAGCAAAACCACGTATAACCGCTAAAAATAAGATACTCATTCTGCTTTGACACATAAAGATTCATCGACTCTTTCGCAACATCACTAAGAAATCAACAAGGTTATCGTGCAAACAGGTGTTGCAACTCGCTGTTATAGCGGGGTGTCGTTCACTTCTCCTTTATTAATAAGTTGACAAATCAAGCTCGGTAAATTGTCAAAAAAGGCATACTTAGTTTAATACTTATATAACTAACGTATAAAAATAGAGCGGATATTTTTATAAAAAACATGACGAGTAAACACAAAAGCCCACCAAAGAAGGCAGACAAACCGTTAACAACTGAGCAACTTGATTATATCGATGATCAAAGCGCAGCCTTGTTGCTTAACACCCCTAAAAGTGCACGGCGGATGCTGTGGGTAATTGTTTTGTTTTTCGTTATTGCTTTCGTATGGGCTTCACAAGCGCAGCTTGATCAGGTCACTGTGGGGAGCGGCAAAGTCATTGCCTCTTCGCAACTACAAGTGGTTCAAAACCTTGAAGGGGGCATAGTTAAGTCCCTGCTGGTTACAGAAGGCGATGCAGTTGTGCAGGGGCAAGAACTACTGATTATTGATGACACTCAATTTCAATCTGACTTCAACGAACAAAGCCAATCTCTGGTAGGGACACAAGCCGACAGTGTTCGCCTGAATGCCTTACTCGCCAGCATTCGCATTGATAAATCACAAGCGAAAACAAATTGGCAAAAAAGCATAGTGATCAAACGACAAGCATTAACCTTTTCCAGCGAACTAACTCAACACCAAGCTCGCTTAGTTCAGCGGCAGAAAAATGAGTTTACCGACCAGCTGTCACAACTCGAAAGCCAGCTTGCCGTGGTCGAACAGCAGATCAACCAAAAAGCACGTGAACGAATAGAAACCCAATCGCGCGTCAGCAGCTTACGTAACAGTTATGGCATTGCCAGCAAAGAATTAGCCATCACCAAACCGCTTGCCGATGAAGGAGTGGTGCCAGAAATTGAACTGCTCAAACTACAGCGCCAACTTAACGATACCCGCCGAGAGCTTAAATCGGCTGAATTACAGCTGCCTATCATCAAAGCCGCCATTCAAGAGGCTATATTAAAGCGTATCGACATTGCGCAAAATTTTCGTTCTGACTTACAACGCGAGCTTAACGAGATTAGCGACCAAGTTGCCAGCTTATCGGCCTCACAGATAGGGCTTCAAGATCGGGTAAATCGAACCACCATCACCTCCCCTGTGACTGGCATCATACAAACACTGCATACCAACACGGTTGGTGGTGTCATTCAACCCGGCATGGATGTCATTACCATAGTCCCCACCGACGATAACTTGCTGATTGAAGCGCAAATCGCGCCAAAAGATATTGCCTTCCTGCGACCAAAACTTCGCGCAATGATCAAATTCAGCGCCTATGATTTTACTGTCTTTGGGGGATTAGAAGGCACCCTAGAAACCATCAGTGCCGATACCATTAAAGACGATGAAGGCAATAGCTTCTACCAAATCAGGATCCGCACCGCTCAAAATTATTTACTCAGCGGCAGTGGTGAAATCTTACCTATTATTCCAGGAATGACAGCATCTGCCGACATCATCACAGGGAAGCGTACGGTACTTGATTATTTATTAAAGCCCGTGATATCGGCTCAACACAATGCGCTAAGAGATTGAAAATGAAGAAAAAAACTTTTATCGTCACCTTGGCTTGCATAGGATACAGCCTCATCAACTCCCCAAATGTATTAGGGCAATCTTTAGAGCAAGCCATCGCCCAAACACTCGCAAGTAACCCAGATATACGCCATGCTTACCATGAGTTTATGATCCGCAATGAACAAATACGTGCATCACAAGGTGATTACCTGCCAGATGTTAACCTTGACGCAGGAGCGGGTTACGAAAACTACAGTAACGAGCGAGGCAGTAAAGGGGACTTTCAACCCCGCGAAGTACGATTGAGCGTGCAGCAATTATTGTGGGACGGTGCCA
Source organism: Photobacterium kagoshimensis (assembly GCF_050337045.1). NCBI lineage: Bacteria > Pseudomonadati > Pseudomonadota > Gammaproteobacteria > Vibrionales > Vibrionaceae > Photobacterium > Photobacterium kagoshimensis. Next base: position 401,756 of record NZ_JAKJSO010000010.1, read on the forward strand.
TTACCTACAACGATATCACACGGAATAAATCCGAAACCGAAGCGCAACGCTATCAACTACTTGCTGATGCACAAGATAACGCATTACGCACCACGCAAGCCTATTTAGATGTCCTTCAAGCACAAGAAATCTTGTCGCTTTCACAAGCCAATTTCGATGTCCACCAGCGTATTTATGGTGATATTAAAAAGCGCGCCGATTCAGGCATAGGTTCAACCGCGGATTTAGCGCAAGTTGAAGGACGTTTAGCTCGTTCAAATACCAATTTAATTTCCGCACAAAGCAACTTAAATGACCAAGTCACCGAGTTTGTTCGTATTGTTGGTCAATACCCTACCGCACTTGAAAAGCCAGAAGTCGACATCAATTTCATCGCAACATCGCTTGACGATGCAATGGCAAAAGCCAAGGAAAACAACCCTGTCGTCAAAGTCGCGCTCAATGACATTGACGCCGCTCACTCTCAGTATGATCAAGCAAAAGGCACCTTCTACCCCACTTTTTATGTCGAAGCATCACAACAATGGGGCGAAGAGTTAGATGGCGTGCCTGGAAGTAATGATGAATTTAAGGCCATGCTCAGAATGCGCTATAACTTGTACAACGGTGGTAGCGATCAAGCCCAAAGCCGCCGCGCAGCCTACCAAGTCAATCAATCGAAAGACGTACGCGATCGGGCACTGCGTCAGCTAGAAGAAGGGACTCGCCTCGCATGGAGCGCGATGGCGCTTGCCAATGATCAGACCGAATTTTTACAGCGCCATGTCGATGCCTCAGCCCGCACTGTCATTGCTTATGAAAAACAATTTAAGATCAGCAAACGCACCCTGCTCGATGTGCTAAACACCGAAAATGAGCTGTTTGAAGCACGTAAAGCCTATCTAGATGCCCATTACAATGGCATTTATTCTAAGTACCGCTTACTCAATGCAACAGGGCTACTATTGTCTGAATTACGCGTAGATGTACCAGAGCAATGGCTCACATCCGTTAAGTAATGCAAGGAGCTTTTACGATGAAATTGCTAGTTTTTCCATGCTTACTACTACTCGCAGCGTGTGCAACCTCGGTACCCAATGATATGCCGCTGGCGGAACAATCAAAAGATTTACGTGACGACGACGATGACGGCGTTATTAACGCTAGAGACAAATGCCCTAACACCCCTCACCCTGCAATTGTCGATAATGATGGTTGTCCTACCTTTGTCGCGAATCCGGAAGAAGGACGAATTCATATATTGTTTGCCAATGATTCGACCCAAATTACGGCAGAGTATCAAAGCCAAATAAGCGAAATGAGCCAATTTCTTAAAGCGCACCCGTCAACCTATATCGAGCTAAAAGGCTACGCTAGTCCAGTTGGCAATAGTGACTACAATGTCGGGCTATCTCAACGCAGAGCCCAAGCCGTCAAACAATCTCTGCTTGGTGCTGGTATAGCGCAAAGCCGCATCATGACTGTCGGATTCGGTGATACAGAGCCTGTTAGTGCAGACAACGCAGAAGTGACCAATACATTAAGTCGTAGAGTTACCGCACAAGTCAAAACGGCCTCCAATAAGGTTATTGAAGAATGGACAATCTTTACGCTTCGCCAAAATTAATGCCTGCCGCTTTTATTAGCAATGGCTAGTTTTTTCAATGTTTTATGCTATTCGTTAATAATAGGCGCGTTGTTAACGCAGCACTTAGTCGCCAGTGACGAAAGTCACGATCAATTAACAACCGTTGACCAACAAAATATCGATTTAATCCACCAATTTTATGGTGAGAGAGCAGGAAAACGTGCGACAGCGTGGCGACAGCTTTTGCACCAATTAACGAACACGCACAATGAAACTCTGACGGATAAAACATCGGTCTCTGAGTCTACTCGGCTAGAAAGTATCAACCGATTTTTTAACCAGTTACAGTTTATTGATGACGATAAACTATGGGGTGAGACAGACTACTGGGCCACCCCGAATGAGTTTATTGGTGTTGGTGGTGGGGATTGTGAAGACTTCAGTATCGCTAAGTATTTTTCGTTGCTGTCACTGGGTATCGATGACGAAAAGTTACGGTTAGTGTATGTAAAAGCCCTGACGCTGAATCAGTTCCACATGGTTGTTGCCTATTACCCACATCCTGCAGCTGTGCCACTGTTATTAGACAACCTTGATGGTGAGATTAAGCCAGCAACAGAGCGACTCGATTTGTTACCGATATACAGCTTTAACGGTAGCCAACTGTGGCTTATGAAACAAAAAGGGCAAGGTCAACTGGCTGGCGATGCCACTAAGCTCAGTGCATGGAACGATGTGCGTCTCCGCAATACCGAACAAGCATTGCGGCGCCCAGCTATCAATTTGGATGAGTAACGACCATGACTTTATATCGACAACTGCTCAGTGGAATGTTGCTACTGCTGATCGTCCTGATCTTCGGCGTATTCGTGGTGCAATTTCAAACCACCAAAGACTTTTTACAGTTGCAACAAGAAAATGAACTCGATAACACCATTAACTCCGTTGGTATGGCGCTTACGCCTTATCTGGATAAGCAAGATATAGTGGCAGCGGAGTCCTTGATCAATGCGACCTTTGATGGTGGCTTCTATCAATCGGTGACACTGTCACTTATCGAGTCTAATCAGAAAATTGAGCGCCAATATCCCAGTCAAATCCAAGGCGTGCCACAACTCTTTACCTACCTCATTAATTTAGAACCGTTAAGTGAAAGCCGCGTTCTCACAAGCGGCTGGATGCAAGTCGCCAAACTCACAGTCACAACTAACCCTGCTTTTGCTTATCTCAAACTCTGGCAAGCCAGTGTGCAGCTCTTTCTTGGGTTTATCGCCACCAGCTTATTGGGAGCCGTCATGGTGTCTGTCTTTCTTCGCCGCGTTCTCACACCACTCACGGCGATTCAGAACAGTGCCAAAGCCATGTCGAAGAATGAATTTAAACAGCCCCTGATTGTGCCTGAGATCCGCGAATTAAAAGACGTCGTAAACGCATTTAACCACATGAGCTTACAGCTAAAATTACACATAGATCATCAAGCACAAGAAGCCGATAAACTTAGAGTGCGGGCCTATCAAGACCCAGTATCTGGTCTAGCAAATCGGCATTACTTAATGACAAAAATTGAGACACTGATTAAACACAAGGTGTTTGGTGGGGTGATTTTATTACGGGCTGACTTCATTGCCGACAGCTATGAAAAAGAGGGCTATGAAAAGGGTGATGAACTCACGGTTAAATTGGCCAATAGCCTAAAAGATTTAGCCAGCGATGAAATCACAATAGCTCGGCTCAACCATGCCGAATTCATGTTGCTTGTCCCTCATTGTAGCAGCAGTGAATTAACACAACTTGCCCGTGCCGTATTACAAAAATCAGCTGCGCTCCAAAGCGATCCACTGAACATTGCCCCCTTGCATGCTGCTGTTGGTCTTGTTATCGCTAGTGGTAGCGATACCAGCAGTAGTCTACTGGCACAAGCAGACAACGCGGTTAACCAAGCTCGCCAACAAGCAACCGAGCATTTATTTCTCATCGACAGCCTAGATCAAACCCTGCGGTTAGGTAAGCAGCAATGGAAGCGACTTGTTGATCATGCGATCAGCCATGATCAACTTGCCTTAACCTTTCAGCCTGCAACAGATGCGAATAATAAAGTGCTTCACCAAGAAGCCTTCAGCACCATTTACGATGGGCAAAAAAGCTATAGCGCTGGTCAGTTCCTAGGGGCGATCGAGCAACTCAACGCAGGGCCCACATTTGATCGACATGTGATAGCTAAAGTCATCGCGATGCTGATCGACAATCCAGATTTTGACCCTATCGCCGTTAATATCACCCAAAGCAGTATCAATGATGCAGGCTTCATGCGCTGGCTAGGTACATTACTTAAAACCAACCCACAATATCGGGACCGCCTGTTATTTGAATTACCAGAGATCAGCTTTTTAAATCAACTCGATAACATCGAGCTCTTGTGTGACATCATCCATCGTAACGGCTTTCATTTTGGTATTGATAATTACGGTCATAACTTTAGTTCTGTCAGTTACCTACATCGCTTTAAACCTGCGTACGTAAAACTTGATTTTGCTTATACCCAACACATCGATGATGCCTTAAAAGCGGATGTACTCGCTTCCATCACTCGTAATGCACGCACATTAGGGATCGTCGCCATCGCATCGCGCATTGAAACCCAAGAGCAACGTGAAAAACTATCTGCGTTAATGATCAATGGCTTCCAAGGCTATGTCACCCAGCAAGCAGTGCAAGAGGATTAGCAATGAAAGATCCTCTCCTACACAGTCTGGCCTATCTTTGCCGCTATTATGGTCAAGCCAATTCACCTGATGCCTTAATTGCAGGTTTACCACTTAATGATGGCTGGCTCAGTCCTCAGTTACTGCCACGTGCCGCAGAACAAGGCGGACTGCACGCTAAAATGAATCAAGTCGCGTTAGATACCCTCTCCCCCTTATTGCTACCCGTTATTTTAGTGCTCAATCACAATGATGCCTGTGTATTACTCAGCATTAACACTGAGACCAGCGAAGCCGACATTGTTCACCCACACCTGCAACTTGAACCGCAAACTGTCGCACTTGATTCACTGAACACCAATTACAGTGGTCAGCTTTTTCTGATTAAAAAACAGTTTCGCTATGATGAACGTTCCCCTGAATTATTAAAAACACGCAAGGGGCATTGGTTTTGGAGCACGCTGTGGGAGTCGCGCTCTATCTACCGCGACGTGCTCATCGCGTCCATTTTGATCAATATTTTTGCGATTGCAACGCCGCTCTTTACACGCTTAGTCTATGACAAAATTGTCCCGAATTTCGCGTTTGATTCACTCTGGGTGCTGGCCAGTGGTATGGCGATCATCTTCATCTTCGATCTTGTTTTAAAATTAATGCGCAGCTTCTTTATCGACATCGCAGGAAAAAAATCGGACTTACTACTATCCGCTAAGATATTTAGCAAGGTACTTGGCATTAAAATGGAAGCTCGACCACCATCAGTTGGCGCTTTTGCCCGCCACCTGCAAGAGTTTGAATCCATCCGAGAATTTTTCACTTCAGCCACGGTTTCAACCTTGATCGACCTGCCCTTTGCGATCCTTTTTCTCGTGGTCATTGCCCTCGTCGCAGGGCCTCTGGCTTATGTGCCGCTGGTAGCGGTTATTCTATTGGCGCTATACAGCTGGTTCATTCAAAAGCCACTCAAACAGAGTATCGAAGAAGGTTCACGCTTGGCCTCACAAAAACACGCCAATTTAATTGAAAGCCTGCATGGCTTAGAAACCGTGAAATTATTCGGCGCACAGCATCAGTTCCAATACCGCTGGGAAGAAGCGGTCGCACACTTGGCAAATTGGGGGATTAAGTCTCGTCGGCTGACCGATTCAGTCCAAAACAGTGCTAGCTTCTTACAGCAATTTGTCTCTGTTGCCATGATTGTCTTTGGGGTCTACTTGATCGCAGCAGGCCAATTAACCATGGGTGGACTAATTGCGGCCACTATGCTCAGTGGGCGCGCTGTTGGCCCTTTGGTACAGCTGTCATTACTTTCTACCCGATATAACCAAGCCAAATCTGCTATGACGATTTTAGAACAATTGATGGCAATGCCCTCGGAACAAGACAACGACAAACGCTACATTCATCGCCCTGTCCTACAAGGTAAAATTACCTTTGATAATGTCAGTTTTTCTTACCCCAATAACAGTGCAACAGACGACACTAAAACAGCACAACCCGCGTTGCGTAACGTGAGTTTCACTATAAACCCGGGTGAAAAAGTGGCGATAATCGGTCGGATTGGCTCAGGAAAAACCACCATAGAACGTTTAATTATGGGACTGTATCAAGCGCAAGAAGGTTCTGTACTGATAGACGATACCGATATTAATCAGCTCCATCATATTGATGTCAGAAAAAATATTGGCTGCGTGCCACAAGAAAATTTACTGTTTTTCGGATCTATTCGCGACAACATTACCTTAGGTCGGCCACTGGCCAGTGACAATGATATTTTGCGCGCAGCGCAGCGTGCAGGCGTCACTCAATTTAGTCAGAGCGACAGTGCTGGGCTGGAAAAACAAGTAGGCGAAGGCGGTAATGCGTTATCGGGTGGACAGCGCCAAGCCATTACCATTGCTCGTGCCTTGTTAGGCGAACCACCCGTGCTATTAATGGACGAACCCACCAGCAGTATGGATAACCGCTCTGAAAGTGGCATTAAAGCACAACTCGCTAACCTGCAAGATCACGAGACACTCATCTTGATCACCCATAAAACTAGCATGCTTGATGTGGTCGATCGCATTATTATTTTAGAGCAAGGCCGTATCATTACCGACGGCCCCAAAGCCAGTGTGTTACAACAGCTTCGAGATGGACAACCACATCAGCCATTTACAAAAGCACGTAAAGCCTGAGGCTAACTTACCCTTGTTTGCTATCCGAAAATAAAGTCTCTGCCGCTTTGGTGCATTTTCAGTTAGGATAGTCCTGTATTCACCTGTTTTGGACCCGCAACACCCAATGGATAAACAATTACTTCGTACTCGTATTTTGCAACAACTACAGATCGTCCACCAAGGGGCCGTAGAAGCGGCTCAACGTGCGTACGACACAGCAACCAACGATGAAAATGTAGCAGAAAACCAATATGACACATTAGCATTAGAAGCCTCTTACCTTGCCCACGGCCAATCGCAACGCGTAGCGGAGTGCTTAGCAGATATTCAAGCCTTTACAGCGCTGGACCTTCACAATGAGCAGGCAAGCGAACAAGTCGTATTAGGTAGCCTAGTGCAGTTAATTGATGAAGACGACAACACACGCTGGGTGTTCTTTGGCCCTTCTGCGGGCGGGATGAAAATCATGATGCGTTGCGATGAAAGCCAGCAAGAGAGCGAAGTCGTGATCATTACCCCCACCTCGCCGTTAGGCGAAGAATTGTTAAACCGTCAGGTTGATGATGAAGTAGAAATTATGATTGCGGGCAAAAAGATCACCTACGACATTGCGGTTATCGCATAGCTTAAACCAATCTGAGGTTAGATAACCAGTTGACCATAGCGGTTAAAGGCGTACTTGTTAACCAATACCAAAGTGGTGGCAACAGAGAAAACCGCCGCAAGAAATATCGCGACCATAATGACCAGCTGATATTTCACCGCTAATAATGGCTCGGTTCCGCCAAGGATCTGACCTGTCATCATGCCAGGTAAGCTCACAATACCCAAGGTGGTCATTGATGCTAACTGCGGCGCTAATGCCGTTTTAATCGCTTCTTTAACGAAGGGTTGTGCAGGCTGAGGCGCCCCTAATGATACGTAATACTGGTATTCATTTAAGCGGCTTTTCAAACTACTATGCCAACGCTCAAGGGCAAGCACATTTGCTGCTAAGCAGTTTCCAAGTAACATGCCCGCAACGGGAATAAGATACTGCGCCTGCCACCAAGGCGAGAGTTGAATCGCCATGACTAAAAGCATGGGTAACACCACAATCAATGCAACAGCTTGCCCTGTTAGCACTGCGGGAAGTACCCTTTTTAGAGAAAGCCCTGCACGCTGGCAAATACTCACACCCGCAACACCCGCCATGATAGTTAACCAAGCTAAGTTAAGCAGCGGATTTTGAAAATCAAACAAGGTCTGTAAGTAAATACCAACCACTGCCAGCTGCAGCGTCATACGTAAAACTGCAGTGACAATACTGCGTGTTAATCCAAGCTGCCATCGCACAAACAACGCAATCGGTATAAGTAGCAACAGATAAAAAGCAGCCATTCCCCACAAGCTGATCCCAACCGTATCATTCATGCTTGCTCTCCATTTGATGGACAAAATCACAACTGGCTAACCAGTGAGGATCGTGTGAAACTGAAATTTTAATGGCCTGAATTGCAGCTAAAAGTTCGATAACCTTATCACGACTTCGAGCGTCTAACGCTGAGGTGGGTTCATCCAATAGCCAGACGGCTCTTTTCATCAGTAATGCCCGAGCAAAACCTAAACGTTGCTTTTCACCCCCCGATAACTCGGCCACTGATTTATCAAGGCGATGGTGTAAACTAAGCTGTTCAAGCGCCTCTTGGCATTCAGCCTCACTCGGTATTGCCGATTGCATCGCGTTCAAATGCCAAGGCAGCAGCAAGACTTGCAACACAGTCTCTCCCCCCATAACAGGTTGCTGGGGCAAATAACAAATATCACGTCGCCACTGGGGTAACCGCTGCGAGGTAATAAGGTTACCTTGCCAGCTGATCGCGCCCTGCTTTGGCGGTGCTAAGCCTGCTAATATTTGTAATAAACTGCTTTTACCACAACCCGATGGCCCTGAAATCGCCAAGTGTTCATAAGCCGATAATATTTGATGAAGCGGCTCTACATCCGCAGACTCAAAGCCCGATGTAAGGTGCTGAATATCTAGCTGATCAGTTACCATTTCACTCATGCATCCATATATAAGTTAGGTTTCATTCCTACTTGGAAAAGTGCCGTGAAAGTCACACGAGAACACAGCTTTAGATTTCGTGATGTAGCTGAGTCAGGTAGTCACGCATAAATGCCACACGCTGCTGTGCTTCATCTTTTGCCGCTTGGGTATGTAAGGTCTCGGCAATACGGAACAATTTGGTATAAAAATGATCCACCGTAAATGCCTTATCATTTGGCGTGCGTTGAGCACAAAAAGGGTCATCTTCACTGTACAAGGTCGATCCCAATACGCCGCTAATTTGTAAGCATCGACTCACCCCTATCGCACCCAAAGCATCTAAACGATCAGCATCTTGTACAATTTTCGCTTCTAATGTTTCAGGGGGAATATTAGCACTAAAGCTGTGCGTCGCAATGGCATGATGAATGGCCGAATAATAGTGTTCGGGGTACTGCCACTCAACCAGTAAGGTGAGTGCATGATCAGCGGCCATAACGGAGCTTTTTGATCTATCTGGATGGTTTTTAGGTACTGTAATACAGTCATGTAACCATGCTGCGGGGATAACAATATTGGGGTCAGCTTGCTCGATATTACACAATTGCTTTGCTGTTTTGACGACGCGAAGTATATGCGCTTTATCATGAGCGGCATCGGTCGCGACACTGTTTTCTAATAACGCCAAACAGTGTTTTTCTATTGCTAACATAAAGGGTCTCCTTAGCCTTAAGGGCATAGTATCAAATACACCCAGCGCACCCTATTTTTCCATTCATTCTCAGAATGATACATACAAAGATATGCAACATAAGTGACATTTAGCTCTATTCTCTCAATTGCCATTGGCATCATGAATATAAACCTATATGGTCATAAATCTATTAGGCTAAATATAATCGTGACAGTGATTAACGCATTGAGGTGTATATGGAAATACGACTACCGCAGCCACTAAAACAAGGTGATACCATTGGCTTTTTCTCGCCATCATCACCTGCCACCCACTTTGCTCCTACTCGCTTTGCGCGCGCTAAACAATACCTTGAATCACAGGGCTACAAACTAAAAGCGGGCGCATTAACAAGTCAGAGCGACCATTACCGTTCAGGGACAATTCAACAGCGGGCCGATGAACTAAACGCATTAATTCGCGATCCCGATGTACGCTGCATTATGTCGACCATTGGTGGCATGAACAGTAACTCGCTCCTGCCCTATATCGATTACGATGCCTTAATTGCCGATCCTAAAATTATTATCGGCTATTCCGATGTTACAGCGCTGCTACTCGGCATCTACCAACAAACAGGCATTATCACTTTCTACGGCCCTGCATTGGTCGCATCATTTGGCGAACTAGCACCATTAGTTGACGAAACTTTTGCTTCATTTTCAGCGCTGACTCAAATCCAGTCATTGCCATACCGTTATGAGCAACCTCAACACTGGACTGATGCTTTTATTAACTGGGAACAACAGACAAAGGCAAAACCTGTAAAAGTAAATGAATGCGAATTTCAAGGCGAAGGTGTGTATAGCGGCCGCTTAATCGGGGGCAACCAAAATACCATGATGGCGATTACTGGTAGCCCTTATATGCCTGACATCCAGAAAGGTGACATTTTGTTAGTGGAAGATTGCCTTTCTGACATCGCGACACTAGAGCGCACCACTGCACAGTTAAAAATTGCAGGGGTATTTGATCGTGTTAGTGCCATCATTTTAGGTAAACACGAATTATTTAAAGACCAGGGCACAGGGCGACAGCCCATTGATGTCTACCGTGAAGTATTAAATGGCCAGCCTATGCCCATCATCAATGGCTTTGACAGTTGCCATACTCACCCAATGCTCACTATGCCGATAGGTGGAACCGTAAAACTCGACTTTGATCAGAATACAGTTGAAATAATTACACCTTGGCTAGCCCAGGATGAAAACAGCCTGAGCTGATATCTGACAGACACAGACCGACATTCGAGATCAGAGGGGATCAAATAGATCAGTGTCAATGAACCGTGCAATGACCCATCGTTTCGCTTAAAAATCTATCGAGCTGATCACAAACATCCGTTAGAATGGCGCCTCAAAAATTTTACGGTTGGAAAGCACACATGTATAAATTGGTTGCACTGGATATGGATGGCACACTCCTAAATAGTAACGGGGAGATCTCGCCAAGAACCCAAGACGCTATCGCGAAAGCACGTAGCATGGGGGTACATGTGGTGTTAGCTTCTGGTCGTCCGTTAGAAGGCATGACAAAAGCGCTGACTGATCTCAATATGATCAGCGATGAAGATTATGTACTAAGCTACAACGCCTCTATGGTTCAACGTGTGGCAAGCCAAACCGTCATTCGCAGCCAAATCCTTAAAGGCAGCGATGCAAAAAACATTGCCAGCCTTAGCCGAGACTTAGGCGTACACGTACATGCCTTTTCACGTCGTTTTGGCTTGATTACACCAGAAAACAACGATTTTACTCGCCATGAAGCGAAGATAAATGGCCTTACCATTACTGAGCTTGATTTTGCCGAGCTGGATAACAATGAAGACATCATGAAAGTGATGATGATTGATGAACCAGAACGCTTATCAGCGGCAATAGCGCAACTGCCTTCGATGCTATACGACCAGTACACTATCGTACAAAGCGCCCCTTTCTTCTTGGAGTTCTTAAACCCGAAAAGTAACAAAGGTGCAGGTGTTGGTATGCTAGCCGAGCACTTAGGTATTGAGGCGAGTGAAGTGATTTGCATGGGCGATGCAGGCAATGATAAACACATGCTGGAATACGCAGGTTTTGGGGTCGCTATGGCCAATGCCACCGATGATATTAAAGCGATTGCTGATCACATTACAGATAGCAACAACGACGATGGTGTTGCCAAAGTGATTGAAGCCTTTATTCTAAAATAGGCGGTAAGCGATAGATAAGTTGAAAGCCTCAAGTAAGAGGCTTTCATTGCACTATCACTGGCTATTAGTTAACGACTGACTCGCTTATTACTTCGACTTTTCCGCAATCAGCTTGCGCACTGAGCTCACCATCTTTGTTAAAAATGCCTTCCAACATCAAGGTTAATGCGCCATCCCCAGTCACGTTACACGCAGTACCAAAGCTGTCTTGCAGTGCGAAAATCGCAATCAAAAGGGCCACACCTGCAGGATCAAAACCAATAACGCCAACCACTATGCCCATTGATGCCATGACAGTTCCCCCCGGCACACCCGGAGCACCAATAGCAAAAATACCAAACAGTAAGACGAACAATGCCATAGTACCAACTGACGGCAGCGCGCCGTACAACATCAAAGAAATCACCATAATAAATAGCGTTTCAGTTAATACAGAACCCGCCAAGTGAATCGTGCCACCTAACGGCACCATAAAATCGACGGTTTCTTTACTCAATACTTTGGATTTTCGCGCGCAATCTAAGGCAACAGGCAAAGTCGCAGCGCTAGACATAGTACCCACCGCTGTCAGGTAAGCCGGCCCATAGTGCTTTAACACCTCCCATGGATTTTTACCCGACACAGCCCCCGCTAATGAATACAGCACACCCAACCAAATAATGTGGCCCACTAAAGCCAGTACCACAATCTTCAAAAAGACAGGCAGCTGCAATGTCAGCGTACCTTCATAGGCTAAACCAGCAAATGTCGTCGCAACAAAGAAAGGCAGTACAGGGATCACTGCGGACTTAATGACCATCAGCATCATTTTTTCAAATTCTTGTAAGCCCTTTTCAAACACTTCAGCTTTAGTTTTCAGGGTAGTGATACCGAGTAAAATAGCGATAACCAAAGCCGACATCACAGACATCACAGGTGGAATCGCAAGTTGAAAGCTCGCTTCGGGCAACTCGTGCAAACTATCCATCACACTGGGTACAGAGAGGTGAGGAATTATCATCAAGCCTGCAATATAAGCAAAAGTTGCGGCCCCAACGGCTGATAAATACGCCATCCCAATGCCCATGCCTAACATCTTATTCGCATTGTTTTTCAATTTAGTTATGGCAGGAGCAATAAAAGCAATAATAACCAAAGGCACAGTAAAAAATATAAATTGCCCTAACACATATTTAATCGATACAACCACAGACATTACAGATTCAGTAGCAAGCAAACCAACAACTGAACCAAATAAAATTCCCATTAATAATTTAATGATCAAAGACCATTCGTTTTTAGCATTCCCTTTATTTTTCATAACGTACAACTTCTTAATATAGATACATTCAAGTCCATCTAAAACGAGTAAAACCGCACTTACCTGCCATACTAATCAATTCATTAATAAGCAGTAATTAAGCTCACTTCAATCTAGAACCAAGCAGAACATTCATCCATACTATAAGAAAAAAACGAAATACAAATGAACGTTTTGATATATATTATTCAAACAAATACCACCAATTACATTTAGGACACAATATTATAAACAGCTAGTAGCAATAAAGCGTGATTAACAACATATTTACGATAATAGGAGACTTTTACTTCTCATTCTGTGAATCAGAAACCCCATGCTTGGATAAAGTCTTTACTTAAGAAGAGCCGCTTCAAGAGTTAAAGACCAATGAACGGCTAGAAAGGAGATGTAGCAACGCAATAAAAGGGGAGCATCAGCCTTCTTTCATGACTGATTACCCAACCTTTAGCATTCTTACGATGAATAACTAAGCCACCCAACAATCACCCCAAAGCATAATTTAACATCGAACAATATTTATTCACACTAAAAAAGAAAGAGCGACAAATATAATTTAAACTTATATTTACAAGGCCAAATTAAATATATAAGTTGAAATAATCAATCATATTATTGCAATAACTAAAATCCACACCATCCAAGATGGATGATATACACATCCATTTCAGATTAAACTGCGATCAACTATTAAAGTAATGACGAAAGGCGATAGAAACATTGTTTTTATTGTTTCTATTTGTTTAAATGCACTTTCTTGTTAGTAACTTTAATTGATGAATATGAATATATTAATGGCTCTGTCTCAACGTGAGGTTACAGGAGCAGAGGTTTACGCAACAACGGTCGGTAATGAGTTAACTAAACGAGGCCATCAGGTTTTCTATATCTCCGACACGCTGACTAAGCCTCATACTGGGTCATTTTTTAAATTACGTTTCAACAAGCGAAGTATTCCACGACGTTTCTATCATGTCGGTTATCTTATTTACCTGATTAAAAAGCACAATATTCAATTAGTTCATGCGCATTCACGTGCATCTAGTTGGAGTTGCCATGTCGCTTGTAAATTGACAGGTACACCTATGGTAACAACCGTGCATGGCCGTCAGCCTGTACATGCATCGCGTAAAAAATTCCATGCGATGGGCAACAAAGCGCTACCTGTTTGTAAGGCCATTGAAGAGCAGTTAATGCACGATCTTGGTGTCGCAAAAGAACAGCTTGTCGTAAGCCGTAATGGAATTGAAACCGAACGATTCCAAGTTGTTACACCGCCAGAAAACACGCGTCCAGTCATTACTATCATAGGTCGACTTACAGGTCCTAAAGGTGAACTATGCTATCGCTTACTTGATACTTGCTTAGATTTAACCAAGTACGATGTTCGCGTTGTATCAGGATCGAAAGTTGAATCTCGCTTCGATAAATTCAAAGATAGCGTGACCTTTACAGGCTATACCCAAGATGTCCCGAAAATGCTCAGTGAAGCCGATTTAGTTATTGGGGCAGGCCGTGTCGCTATCGAATCTCTGATGTGTGGCAGACCCACTTTAGCAATCGGTGAAGCAACCTGTATTGGTATTGTCACACCAGCTAATATTCAACAGGCCATGACCACCAATTTTGGTGACATTGGTCCAACCGACCTCGATATTAATTTTGACACCATCGCCAATGAAGTTGAATTAGGCTTGCAACAAAAGCACTGTGATCTAGCCGTCACTAACACGGTTAAAAGCAGCTACGACCTATCTTCTGTGGTTGATCATATCGAGCAAGTTTACCAAGATGTTTACATTGATAAGCTTCGCCGTGAAATGCCTGTCATTATGTACCACCGCTTCATACAAGATGATAGCGAGAAAGGTGTACATTCAACTTACATGCATATAAAAATGTTTGAGAAACACCTTCAGCTTTTAAAGCGCATGGGGTTCGAGTCACTCACATTTGAAGATTTAGCCAAAGATAATGTCATTCGTCGATTAGATCCTGGCAAACGCCCTATTATGATCACCGTAGATGATGGCTATGCAGATAACTATCATTTAATGCTGCCTTTACTCAAAAAGTACGGCTTCAAAGCGGTCGTTTATGTCGTAACCGGTGAGAGCTTTAATCGCTGGGATGTAGAAAACGCAGATAACCCTGAAAATAAAGTCAACCTAATGTCTGCCGAGCAGGTGAAAGCATTAGCCGACTCAGGGGTGATTGAGATCGCAGGTCATACGATGACACATCCTAAATTGGACTCACTTTCACGCGATCAACAGCATGATGAAATCACCAAAAATAAGCAGCAACTTGAAGCGTTAATTGGCAAGCCTTTAACCTCTTTTGCTTATCCATTTGGTTTATGTAATCAAGATACCAAAGAAATAGTACAAGATAATGGCTATCAGTTTGCTGTCGCGACTAACTCTGGACCATTACGTTTCCACCAAGATCCTTATGAGATCCGTCGGATTGGTATTTTCCCGCGAACCGATGTATTTGGACTTTGGCGTAAAGTTAGAGGCAATTACCTTTTCAGGAAAGTGAAAGCTTAAATAAGCTGAATGAGTAATACGGGTTCAAGCATAATACGAACCCGTATTATGCTTAATCCCCGCATTAGTGTAGTTTTTTACTCAACAAGACTACTCAAGCTCTACAATGTATTTTTGTAGACCATGCCATCTTTCATGATTAAATTTTGCTTTTCAGGATTGGTAACACATTCTACGCCCGACAATGGGTTACCATCGATAATCAATAAATCGGCATACGCACCTTCAGTAATAACGCCCAACTTACCTTGCTGATAAGGGTGCTGATACGTCGACATCTCGAATAAACGCCCACAGTTTGCCGTTACCATGCGTAGAGCCGTTACCGAATCAAATACATTTTCTATGGCTTGTAGTTCATTTGACTGTGTTTTATGCACATCGAGACTGCCGACACAATCGGTACCAAAACACACGTTTTGAATATCGTACTTCTTAATTAACTCTGCCGACTTAAACATCGCTTTACCAACGCGCTCAGTCTTTTGGTACAAGATTTCATCGCCCAATGGGATCTTGCGCTCAGCAATCAACGACGATGTAAAATACGAAGGAATGACATAAATCCCTTTGTCTTTAATAATTTTCGCAATGTCATCATCCATAATAGTGGCATGTTCAAATGACATCACCCCCGCTTCAGCAGCACGACGCATTGCATCTGCAGTATGAATATGGGCGGCAACATACGTGCCGTAATCCGAAGCCGCTTCAACCGCCGCTTTCATTTCATCAAGGGTATATTGCAAAGTATCTAGCGGATCAAAGGTTGATGATGCACCACCACCAGCCATGATTTTGATCTGAGATGCGCCCATAAATAGCTGTTCACGCACCGCTTTAAGCACACCAGAACGTCCATCGGCAACGGTAAACGCACCTGTTTTCATTAGTGGAGAATCTTCATGCGTACCAACACGTTGTTGTGCCTGATTTTGGCGATAATCTGAGTGACCACAAGTTTGCGAAATAGCAGCTTGTGAAGGGAGGATTCGAGGGCCAGTCGCATAACCTTGATCGATGCTATTTTTCAACCCCAGGGTGTTACCCGCCACATCACGAACAGTGGTAAAGCCTCGCATTAGCATCTCTTCTGCCACTTTCGCAGAGCGGATTGCAACCTCTTCACGCGTCATTTTATCTAGCTCATGGAAAGGTGCTGACATCGTGATATGAACATGTGCGTCCATAAGCCCAGGCATAACTGTTTTGCCTTGAGCATCAATAACTTCATCCGCTATTGCTGGATCAATATCTCCGATCTTAGTAATCAGATTATCTTCGATAAGAAGAGATGTATTACGCTCAAGTTGATCATCAGTACCGTTAAAAACATTGGCGTTAATAATTGCAATTTTCATGACAAAACTCTCTCTGTTTTTTCGTGTTATGACTTAGGGTGTGGTCATATCATAGGAAAAGAGTGAGAGAGAGAATTGCCATTTGATGACAGTGGCTATTTTGACCGATTCAATTTCCGATATTGGGATGGCGTCATCTGCATCTGACGTTTAAATGCGCGGGTAAAGTGGGCGGAATCGGTATAACCCATCTTGCTGGCTATATTGGTAAGCGATAAATCAGTATTACAGATAAGGTCAATAATCTGCTCAAGTACCATCTCTTCAATAATGTCGCTGTATATCGCCCCTTCTTTTTCTAAACGCCGCTGCAAAGTACGCACATTAATCCCCAAGATGTCTGAGGCCCATTTGATTGAAAGCTTCCCCATCGACAAATAAGGCCTAATCGCCAGCTTAAACACAGCAACAAATGAATCCGCTTTAATTGAATCTGTCATGCTATCTGAAAACGAAGCACGAGTTGGCAGATGAACAGGGCTAAGCATCATTTCTTCAGGGATCGCGACCGCCATGACAGAACGCGCAGTATAAAGCTGGGTATTTATGAGTGGCTTGAAGCTCCGAAAAATATCGGCATCGTGGGATTGCAGTGCCAATTCACTCGCACTCCATTTACCCGAGGTTAATGTTAACAACAGTTCATGAATAAAAATCACAGAAAACAGCTCTGCGTACTGGAAGCTTACGTCATGGCTAAACGGTTTATCCCTGACTAGCCACCATTTACCACCTCTTTGCTGGGTATAGACTTTACTGCCAGTAGCTGACTGTTGCAGTAACTCACAGCACTCATCTAATGCTGCTTTTAAGCTTGAAGAGTGAGTCAGCTTTTCAAGCAAGCGAGGAATATACACATCATGACAAACACTCCATACCAAGAGTCCAAACTGATCAGGCGTTGTTCTACTGCCTAAAATTTGAATTAGATTTTTCAGTGCGTTTTCAGGTAAATAATCGTAACAACTGTCTGTACTATGCAGATCATTAGGGATCCTAGACGCTTTCAACAATGCATACATATCATGATCTAACGTTTTGAATAGTTGCGAAAAAAACGCAATATCTTCGCGCTTAACTAATGCTATTTCGCGATTTTCAACCATCGCATTCCCCCCTATACCGCCCCTAGACAGATAAAAACAGTATTGTCATCAAATGGCAAGAACTTCTAAACCTGATCGCTAAGATGGAACAACACTTAGTCATCAAGGTATAGCGTTATGTCACATCAATTCAATCAGTATAAATCACCATTACAGCAATCATTCAAACATGCGGTTTCTTATATTGAATCACTGCCAGATCGAAAAATCGATCAAACACCAACATCACAGCAGCTTCGCCAAGCGATTGCAGGACCACTCCCGCTTCATGCTACCGACCCTGCAACCGTTATCGATGATATGGTTAAAAATGTCGATGCCGGGCTCATTGCGTCAGGTGGTCCTCGTTTCTTTGGTTATGCGATTGGCGGTTCATTCCCAGCGTCATTAGCAGCTGATTGGATGGTGAGTGCTTGGGACCAAAATGTACCGTATTTTGTTTCAAGCCCAGCAATGGCTGTGGTTGAAGAAACCGCAGCAGAATGGATGGTTGAGCTACTCGGTCTAACAAAAGGCTCGGCTGTCGGTTTTACTTCTGGAGCACAAGAAGCGATTTATACTTCATTGATCACGGCAAGAAATACACTATTACAACGTGAAGGTTGGGATGTGGCAGCCCGTGGCATGTATGGTTCACCTCGCATCCAAGTGGTTATTAGCGATCAAATCCACTCTACCATTAAGCGCGCCTTATCCATGATAGGTATTGGCTTAGAAGACATCATCAAAGTACCAACAGATGACAACCTAAGGTTGATCCCCGAAGAGCTGGAACGCGTGATGAAATTGTGCGAAGGACCAACCTTGGTATGTGCACAAGCGGGCTGTATTGATTCAGGTGCGTTTGACCCCTTTGATCAAATTGCTGATTGCGTAGAAGCACATAGCAACGCATGGCTACACGTTGATGGTGCTATCGGTCTATGGGCGGCGGCAAGTGATAAACAAAAACACCTATTAAAAGGCATTGAACGTGTCGACTCTATCGATACCGATGGCCATAAATGGTTCAACATGCCTTACGACTGCGGCATGGTGATTGTCAAAGATCCAAGCACGATCACTACCGCTATGGGCGGGAACAACATGGGTGATTACCTGAATGATGCGATGGAGAAGCCCGATCGTAATGCGATCAACTTCGGTATTTCAGCATCACGCCGCGCACGAGGTGTGCCAGTATATGCTGCATTTAAATCGCTAGGTAAAGAAGGTATTGTCGCTCATCTTGATAATTGCAGTGCACTAGCAAAACTGATGGCAGAAAAACTGGCGGCAGTAGATGGGATCACCATTCTTAACGATGTCGTTTCGAATCGTTTTTCCGCTCAATTTGGCTACGGTGATGAAAACTACCGTAACGAACTGACAGCACGTGTCGTACACCACTTACAAGAAGAGGGTTATTTATACCCATCAACATCAGGCTACAAAGGCTTAAAAACCATGTTGATTTCAATTCTAAGCTGTCATACCAGTGAAGAAGATGTCGTAACCTCAACCAAGAAAATCATTGCTGCCTACCATCATGAGCAGGCAATGATGAAAACAGAATCGCATCAAGCGGACTGCGTTAATTAAGCCATTCAGCACTAGCACAATAAAAAACGAGCTAATCTTTAAGGTTAGCTCGTTTCAGTTATTTACTCTGCCTATTCTCGTTTGTAATATAGAAACCACAATTTACTTTTATACCCATACAGGATGTAAGATGAATAAAGTGAATTTTCTCAAAATCAATGGCCATATTGCAGAAGAAGTAATTAAACTCGCAGTAGGAAACGATCAAGACCACCTGATTGCGACTAACGCAGAGTGGCTGACTCAAGCTCATTTTAATAATGACAGCATAGACTTTGCTATCTATCACTGCGGGCAGCCCGCCGGGTTAATTTCACTCATCGACCCAAGAATTCGAGCGATTCCAGATGTTCACTTTCAACCTGATCACTTGTACGTTTGGCGATTAATGATAGATCATGCATTTCAAGGCAAAGGTATCGGCAAGGCTGCGGTCGAATTTGCCAAAAGCTATGCACAGCTAGTCGGATTATCGGGGGTCTCGTTAACCACAATGGATAATGAACAAGGCAATGCTAAGCCCTTGTATTTAGCGAATGGTTTCACGCCGACAGGACGCAGACTTGACGATGAAATCGAGTTAATATTTAGCCACGATTAAGCGCTCTCATTAACTCGCCGACTAATCACCGCCCCCCACCATCAAGTCTAACGGGCCTAATCATCAAGACTCGGCGCGCGTAAACAACGAATAATACGTGTTACATCAATGTTCGACGGTTGGAATTTTCCTAAACTGATGAAAAATTTTCATCAGTTTAGATTATGAGCCAAGCCAATACCCAACCAGCGACACTACAACAAACCACACTACAACAAACCATTGCCAGCTTTACTTCTATCGAACAAGCGCTGGAATACTTCGACATTGGCTTTGATAGTCGCTTTATTGATGCCAATCGTCTTGAATTAACCAAACGCTTTAATGGCTATTTAATACTCACTAAACCTGATGATTGGTTTTCAGGCAGACGCGCACTGAAGAATGCCTACTGCAAAGTACAGCGGAGTAAACTAGACCGTCATACCCGTTCAGCTTGCCGTGGCTGCACATCTTGCCAACGTCGCTAAGCTCCATCATCACTTTTTTTATTACACACTTAGAGACATTAAAGCACCAATGGCGATTACAAATACTAGCGCTTTAAGCTGAACTCTCTAACCCATACATCTGATTCGCAAGCCTAATCGATTCTATCACTTTGGCACGGATAGAAAGTGGCGAGACAATCTCAACAAAGTTCGCATTCTTCATTAACCACCACTCAAACGCTAAGCTATCTCTGACTTTAGCTGAAATACTTGTATAGCTATCATCACTCGCGATAATTTCTTGTGATTCACAAAAGAGTGGTTCTTCGAGTAAATGTTGACCACGATAGTTTTCGATTCTCAATATAATTTCAGTCCACGCTCCACCTGAGAAGTGAGGAATATGCGTCACAACATGCTCCCGAATATCAAACCCCTTGATAAGATGCTGCGTCGAAAATCCAATCGCTAGAGACTGAATACGATGCAAAGCGAAAGTCCGAAATTCACCTTGTTTTATCGCGATGAGATAAAAACTATTGCCGTGCAGCACAATCCCTAGTGGAGATATATCGTATTGCGTCGCTTTAGCAGCACCACGCTTTTGATAGAGCAGCTTGAGATCTCTTTTTTGCATCAAGGCAAGCTCTATTGTTTTGAAATACTCTTCATCTAATTCAGGGGCATTTAGCTGAAACTCTAAAGGAAAGTAACAAAATCGCTCTCGCCATAACGCCACTTGTTTATTGTCTTCACGGTTTAAGGCACTAAAAATAGACTGGGTTTCCCCCCGTAAGGTCGGTGGCAGTAAATTATTAATCTCTTGCTCGATTACCTGTAACGAGACCACAGATGACATGGCATCAGGGTGTACAGGATGAGGTTGCCCTTGCGCAATGCGATACCGATAAGGGCGCTGTTCAATAAGGACTTCGATACACCAATGATCCGCACTCACCTTATCAAGAATACGCTGCACTGCTTTCATTTGGCTTTTGTCTGAAACCTCTCGATTAATCAGACCCACGCTGTCTAATCGCTGTTTCATTTCTAATGTTGAAATCGACTCAGGAAAGCACGGAATACTCTCAAGTACTTTCTGATAACGCTGGATCTGAACACTCACCCTATTTACCCCACCATAAAATTTCAGCTGCCTTACAGTATATCGATAAAGTTTACTGTCAAACACTTAGGCGACACATTATGTCGCCTAGATGTTTACTATAGCACTTGTTCACAACACATCAGGGGCGAGTCATGCAAACACAGACAATGGATATAGAGCAAGAGCAAGGCAATTTCGATTTCTTAAAAGATGGACTGAGCGAACTTTATACCCAGGCTTGCTTGGCTGAGCGCTACTTTACGAACGACCCTCAGTCTAGCCTCGTTAAAATGCGCTTATTTGTAGAGATTGCCTGTCATGACTTGGGACGACATTTTTCTTTATGTCCTCCCGTTCACGGTGAGTTGGCCAACAAAATTAAAATACTGGATGCCTCAGGATACGTTGAAGGCTGGGTTATCGATGCAATGAATTCGCTTCGTTTAGAAGGAAACCGCTCTGTTCATCTAACTGAAATTAATGGTAATCATGTTGCGAAACTGGAAGTATCTACACTGCGTATGCGCCAACACATGCGTAACCTTCATGATATTGCTCGCTATGTGGCTGAGAAAGTCTTGAATGTCTGTTGCAAACAGATCCCAGATTGGCATGAACCTCTACAGTGTGACATCAGCGAGCATGTCGCCGCGGCATTAAATGGTCATCGTGACTCCAGCTTTTACCTTGCTAATCGCTTCTACCATGAACTTGAAACTATGCGATCTCTCAAAGGTACTGACCGTTGGTGGACTAAAAACACATTTATAGACAAGCAAGCCGACCTCGCTTATTGGCTAGAAAAAGCGCACACACAAGGCCACAGTGAAACCTGGCTACTGTTTGCGAAAAGTTACGCGAAAAAACTATTACAAGACGTTGAACAACGTGATGCAAAAAGCTGTTTTAAACTGGCTATCAAGCAAGATGAAACGGGAGAAGCCGCCTATGAATACGGGCGCTATTTAACCAATCACGGTGAGACGAAACTAGGGCTGACTTTCATCAAGCAAGCCGCTGAAAAAGGCTTCAACGAAGCGCTATCTGCGATGTTAGAAAAAACAGTGGCGACGGATGACTATCCGAATTGGTTACACCTCGCTCTTAAATGCAATGTATTAGAAGCCTATACCTGCGAAGCCTTTCGCACGCTAGAGGAGCATGAAACCGAAGCCTCAGCGACAACCACTAAGCGCCTTAAATCCGCATTGGTCAATGCTCAAGCGCGTCGCGCACCTGGCTATCAGTTTGTGAAAGCCTATGCCGACCTTCATGTTTTTAAGGTAATCACACCTGAATGCGCAGCAAAAATCATGGTTGATCACTATAAAGATCTCCCAGAGTACCTCTGGTATGAAAGTAAGTTGTTTACACAAATCTGCCAAAACAGTGCGTACTTCAGCTTGGTATCAGAGCTATATCAACGCGCAATTTACCAGGCGGACGATGAACACCAAGCGTCAGAGATTAAATTCCGTATGGCCCAATTAGCATTGGCTGAATTCACAACCAAGAAATCAGTAAAAACCCCAGCAGATATTCCAACGATGTTAAAAGAAGCCGCTGACGCAGGCCATCCTGAAGCAAGAGAGTTTATAAACAGTACGAAAGGAAAAGCCGTGATGAAACGCTGTGGCTTTCGTTCATCAGGTAATCATCAAAAAAGCGCCACCAGCAAAGATAAACAAAAGCGTAAACGTAAACTGGCTAAAAAAGCGAAACGGAAATAAGGGCTCAACATGACAGCATTAACTATATCAACCACCGAACTTGGCTATGACTTTGATATCGAATTAAGCAGTTGGCATGACAAGCTTTGTGGCTATCGCGTGTTCCCAAATAAAAAAACACCTTTAGACGGTGGCTTAGGGATTGGTTTTAATTTTGTGGCGCAATACGACCTTGATGGTGCATGGCTTTCACAAATCCCACAGCACTATTTAACGATCACCGAACCCTTTCCTGAATACCAATATCAATTACTGTGGTTAGCTGCCAATTCAACGGCTGCAGCGCAAATATTAGAAAGCCGCCCTATCATTTTAGTTTTGGTATGCCATCGCTTTCGCGTGGATAATGAGAGCGCACTCCGATTATGTCAATTAGGGCAACGCTGCATCCTACAAGCGTTAGGGTTTGATGGGCGAAAAGCATCGCTTAAATTTTTAGACCGCCTGAATATCAACTTTTCTCAAGGTAACGAGCTAGAACACATCATTCGTTTACTTAATGCCAAAGAACAGCGCTACCTGAAATTTAAGCACTACACTTCGATTGAATATAACAATCTAGTGTTAGATCAAATTCATCCCTTCCTTACAGGAAGTCGTCTAGGGCTCTCTGTCGCCAAAGAACAACGGGGCTATCGTACTTGTGGCTTAGCCACTTTCCAGGATGTATTAATGCTCGGGCGCGATCTTGGTATTCATGATCCGATAGCTCATATTGTTCGGCAGCCATCATTAGCCGCGTTAGAGCAACTACACGACCGTTGGACAGATCAGCGCAATCAGCGAATTTATGGTAAGCGATTAAAGCCCATAGATCATGATGTGCCCTATGCTCTACCACTCAAAGGAACAAGTAACATTATTCCCATCAAAGACTATGCAGCGTTAGTCGAAGAAGGGCGAAAACAACGCCATTGTATTTCTGTCTATCACAGCCGCATTACCTCAGGACAATATTGCGCATTTCGTATGCTGCACCCTGAACGCCTAACCATAGGGATACGCCGCCTTCCTCGGGGACGTTTCCCATTTGAGATAGACCAAATATCAGGGGTTAAAAATGCCCTACCATCGGAAGAAAGTCGACAACTTGTTCACGCTTGGTTTAGCCACTGCCGTCAAAGTTGGTATTCAGAGAAAAACAGTGAATAAGCCATAAAAATACAGCTGTTTTATCCTTTTTTAACGAAACCCCCCCATAAACTGCATATCAGTTCATGGGGGTAGCTTTCGTTCAATCAGCAAACGTTTACTGCGAGTTACACTTACCGAACGTAACCGTATTCAGTCCTTCTGATGCTTGCTTTACTGTGTCTGCACACATGGTTTCTGTAAAGGCGAGTGTATCGTTAAAGTTGTAACCAATTTGCTCACGAGTATCATAATTGGTGAACAAAAAATCACCGTTATCATGGTTATAAACAAACTGAGTCCAAGTTGCGTATGTTTCACCATTCACAGGGTCAATCAAGTCTTGTGGTACAAGGTTACCCGCATTGAAAGTGCTCAACAATTTACCGCGAGTTTGCGCCCAGCTTTTGCCTTCTTCTAGTGTTATGTGGCTGGTGTTAAACAAGCCGCGTAAGTTACGATCAAGCGATGAAATTGATGATGGAATATCTTTCGCGGCTAAATCGGTTAAATCTACCTTTTCCACATACGCACGGTGTGTTTGCTGTAGCGGTGCGTTAGCCATGACACGAAGATCGGATTTGACATCACCACGGTGCATCACCATCTTGCCGCTCTTATTCAACTTGGAAAAGTGCAATGTTACCCGCTTTATCTTGAACAGAAATATGTAAACCATGTTGCATTCAGTACAAGCCATCAGCCCAAGTAACTTGGCAGCGACGATGTATTGCAGTGCTCCCTAAACACATATTTGATATTTACTCGCACCAAATGCGAATAATTATTTTTCAGTTTTATTCTTGCTTCTGTAGTACCTCGCATGATGAATCAAGTAGTATCTAACCATCATCAGTTATGTTGTCAGTACCATGGAAAAGATAAACGCTCAAAACTCACCACAAGAAGACACACTCACGCGGCTTAAAAAAGCATTTATCACTGGCATTTTTGCAACGCTCGCCAGTATATCCATTGGGTTTATCTTCAAAATTTGGCTAGCGCAGTGGGTCGCTAAAGAAGATCTGGCATTATTTCATAGTGTGGTGGATATCATTTCTTTGTCACTGATCCTAATGACAGGCTTTCGTTCATCCATGGTCGTCAGCTACAGCCAAACAAAGAATGATCGCGATATCATCAATATTTTCCGATTTAGTTTGATCATTATGGTCTTGATTACTTGGGGGCTAGTCATTCCCTATATCAAACATGAACTGAATATCAACGTTAGCTATTATCAGCTGGTTGGGATCATATTCAGTATGGGGCTCAAGGTTTATTTCACCAACCTTGTTGCCATGTATCGGCTTTACAGTATTTCAAACAAAGTGACTTGGCTAGATCCATTAGCGAATGCCGTACTTTTCCTATTCTGCTTCTATGTGATCGAATTACCCCCTCTTTCATCACTGTTCTATAGCATGACCTTATCTTCCCTTGCCGTCGCAGGGTTTATGTATATTCGTCGCCGAAAAGAGATAGCAACCAAACCACTGTCGACCGTTCAGCTAGATCCAACATTGATCAATTATGTCAAAAAGAGCTTTACCGCATCGTTGGAGGCGGGGGCGAGTATCTTAATGATCTACATCACGGTACTACTGACCATTAGCCATTTCAGTATTGATGAACTTGGCGATTTTCAGGTTGTGGTACGGCCTATATTTACCTATATGACTATGCTGTTTGTCTTCCCGATTTACCGTTTTGTACTACCTGAACTCGCCGTTTGTGTGCGCCAAAAGCAACATGATCAGGTTAAACAGATCCGCCGCTGGGTATTCAAACTGTCTTTTATCGTTTCTGCGATCTTTTTTAGTATCATGCTGATGTGGGCGAAACCTATCGTTCTTTGGGTATTCCCTGCTGAGTACGTAGGGGCTATTCCAGTGTTATTCCACTTCTCGATTTTCTTTATTTTCATGATGCTCAATGCCTACCAATTGGCTTACATTAAAGCACATGGTCACTTTACACAGAGTCTACTTATTCGCTTAAGTGGTATTGCCAGCTTAGTGATTGGCTATTACGGTTTATCGCTATTTACCAATAATGTGGTGGCTATCATTGCTGCATTAGGAGTGGGGTATATGATGATGTTTATCTTATCAACCCTTGCGGAACGTCAAATATTACGTCAACAACAAGCTGTAGAGGAAAAGTGCATTGAAGTTAACTAACAAGCTCGTACGCTATCCACATATTGATGTTGACCGCGCTTTTGAAAAAGAAGATGAATTATTGCAGCAAATACAGGCAGGTGAGATTGCGCAGGCCTTGATGCTTTGGCAAGCAAAAACGCCCACACTTGTTTTACCCGCGGGAAATAAATGGCCAGTTACAGAGCAATCTAAGCAAAGCTTAGCGGCACAAGGTTGGCAACTCACATCACGCAAAACAGGTGGCGCGCCAGTTCCCCAATTACCGGGGATCATTAACCTGTCGCACATTTATCATTGGCCCGGCAAAGAACCTTACAATATTCAGAAGGCTTACTTACAGTTATGCCAGGTTCTGACCCTGTATTTTAAAGGGCTTGGTGTAGACGTAGATATCCATGCAACACCAAGGTCGTACTGTGATGGTGACTACAACCTTAATATCAATAAACAAAAGGTAGTGGGAACCGCCCAGCGTGTGTTACTCAAAAAAGGCGGAGGGAAAATCGTACTTTCTCAAGCCTGTATTTTGCTAGATGTCGACCTAGAAGACATCGTTGCCCCCGTGAACTTTTATAACCAAGTTTGCGGAAATGCAACCGTGATTGATGCACAAGTTCATACACCTTTGTACGCACATTTAACAACGCGACCCAGTGTTGATTTTCTCTTTCAACAATTGAGCCAGGCATTCATTCAACATGCATGATGTCATCGATATAACACCATGCTAACTCATAGGGAGACGCGCCATCGATGCTAAGGCTCGAACTCGACGCTGTTGTTTCTTCCTGCCTATCGGTGATGACAGTTCCAAGCGAGTTACGATAGGTAAAACTAAGTGACATGAGTGTGCTAGGTTGTATTGCTAATAATACATAAACTCTTCTAATTCATACGGGGGAAGATAACGAATAGCTTTGTCATCATTGACACCAGTGCATTTTAAATCAACTAAGATATCTTCGTTCTTTATTACATAAACGCCCGCTTCTTCAATTTTTTCTCGTACTCCCCTCTCTTCATCTATCCATTCACCATTCATAAGTCTTGAATAAATAACATACTTATAAGCATTGTTTTTAAACGTTAAATGCCCTTCCCCACCACCACTATAACCCGTAATGCTAAAGTGAACAGGTGAAACTAAGGTCAATTCAATTGCCCCTAACTTCCCGTATCGATAAATCAATCGATCATCCTTCTTGGCGCAGACTGAAACTATTTTACTTTTAATATTGCAAGAGAAGGATTCGACTTCTCCACTGCGACACAAGCTTCCAGACCAAACATTTGCTGTAAAGAGTATAAATGACAGAGGCAATAGATATTTTTTACTCATTATTCACCACATTTAAAGAAGAAAGTTACCGATTAATTAACTCATACTACCACTGTGGGCAATAATTTATACGCCATGATAATAATCATTTATCCAATAAATATGACAATAGGTGAACAACTGATATTTGAGTAGTAAGAGAGTTGACCATTATAAACAAAGAGGAGCCAGCCAATCATGGCTGACTTTAAATAAGATCAAATATTGAATCTAACTGAGCGACAGTTTCCGCTATTTTTTAACGCCAGAAAAAAGTGCAACACAACCAACTACATGAATGCTGACATTAGAAAAGTGCTTCTCTAGTGCCTGTTTTAATGTTGCTAATTCATCCTTCGAATTACAGAAAATACCCTTCTTGTTGTAGAGGTTCATGAGTTTTTCAGCAAACAGATTCTTAGGTACTCCCTGTCCAAGTATTGTGCTACCAAAAAGTACGCCTCCCTCATTAAGTATCTCTTTTAAATTATCAAAAATGATACCTTTTTCTAAAAATGAACCGGGAAGACAGTGCAATAAATAATTGATACTAATTGAATCAAATTTATCACAATGTAACGTTAAGGGATCCAACACATTAGCTCGATAAACTTCTGGTTTAAAATACTGAATAGCATTTGCTGTTGATTCTAAACTATTTTCATTTAAATCAAGCAAACCGACTCTTCTTTCAATCTGTGATAAGTGGTTTTTCAAATAATATCCAGTACCAACACCAACATCGAGGTGATTTGTTGATGCCAATTCTTCAAACTTCTGTCCAATCAACGATGTTGGGCACTTCCATAAATAACGATTAGAAAAGCCTAGAACCCATAAATCATAAATTGATAGAACTTTCTTTGTATATATAGCCTGTCCGGCAACTACCGCATCTTTATTCATTTTATGTCTGTCATTTATTGTTGTAACCAATAAACTTAACTGAAATGGTAGTGTAATCAAATCTTACCAGCCTAAAAAACCAGACATACACCAATAAGCAGACTTAAAGGATGTCGCATGAGCGATGTAACACAGCTAACCACCACAACAAACCAAGCTCGGTGATATACCGATATCTTTTCGTCCACCAAACAACATTCTATTTAGATGATGTCTGTGCAATAAAGGTAACGCTGAGATTTAATACCATAGAGAAAACACTCAGTTAGTTTCTTATGTTAAGCACCCCCTCGTATAGATTAAATAACCAACACTTATTGATCGTGATTTGAGCTATATCTCAGGATTTTTAGTAAGATTTTGATCTAATGAACAATTCCCTCGCAATTACCACTTTAGGGTTATAGTATTCAAGTCCTATTCAGCAAGTATAATTGAAACTAGATGCATCAACATCTATGGAATGGACACCTCAAATGAAATGTAACTGTACTCAAGTGAAACGCATTCGTCGCAACTTCTGGCAACGCCTAGTGTATACCTCGATTCACCAGTGCCAACAATGCGGAAAATTATTTAAATTATAAAGCGTTCGCATGTAGTTCCACGGCAAACTCAAAGCTAAATAAACAACGTTCTGAACTCGGCTTAAATCATGTTATTGCGACTTTAATCAGCGCATCAAGGTGACGAAAGCGTACGATTGAATATCGTACTTTAGTGCTTTGCTCATTTGGAATGATTAAATATAAAAGAACGCAGAATAACCTCTGCGTTCTTTTGTTTATTAACCGTTGTTCTGGGTATTATAAACTAACTGTATTGTGATCATCTGCTGTCGCGTTATATTCACCGAACCATTCAAAGCGCAGTCCTTATCCCCTCTCTTATTACTTTGCTTATTTTTAGCGCCAACGAACACATAAATTATAAAACGGGTAAGTTACACACACTTACCAGCCAGGAAATACCCCTTTGATAGATGAGATATTGATCAACAAATGAAAATCAACAACCGTCTTTGTCTTGAATTATGGTCAAACCTAAACCATAAATTATGAACATAGGGCCTCATTTGGCCTCAATACTTGATAGGTAAAAGACCCAAAAGAGTGGCAGTATGATTGATTTTGAAGCATTTAATGATGCGATGGACGGCGATAACGACATGATGGCGATGATTATTGAGCTATATAACGAAGAACATGGCAACGATATCCAAGTTATTCAAGAAAAATACGCCAACAGTGACATAGACGGCTTATTGCATACTGTGCACTCCCTGAAAGGTGTACTGCTGACTTTATGTGAAGAGAATGCCAGTGAACAATTTGAGACAATAGAACGCTTATGTAAACGCGGGGAAAAGCCGGCTCCCCAGATGATCAATACTGTTCTGAGCGAAATGCTCAAAGTGAACCAGCAAATAGCGACTCATACACGAACAAACTAATGGTAGCCATGCTTGCCTAGCTCATGAGTAACCAAATCGCGACACCAAACATCAAACTTCCCGCGACTCTATTCATGGTTTTGACATTTTGTTGATTCATCAACAATCGGCGTAATGCCTTGCCACCGCTAGCATAAATCGACATACACACAAACTCAGAGATCATAATAATGCCGACAAGCAACGCCAACTGAGGGACAAAATCTAGCTTTGAATTAATGAAAGGGGGTAATAATGAAATCATAAATGCCCACCCTTTCGGATTGGCTATCGCAGTAATAAAACCTTGTGCTATCAGTCCTAGGTTCGATGCTTGTGAAGTCTGTAAATTATCATCACTCAGTGCCATTTTGCCTTTCGACTGCCACATTTGCAGGCCGAGATAAGCCAGATACATAGCGCCAACGGTTTTAAACACCACAAACAGCCAAGGCATTTTGACCATAACAGCGGCAATCCCTAATACTGCGCTAATAGCAACAAGGGCGACACCCACTACCTCACCAAGCATCATCCACAGGGTTCGGCGAAATCCAATACTCATGCCCAAGCCTAGAGCCAATGTCATGCACATGCCGGGGGTTATCGACACAAAAAAGAAGGTTGGTATAAACACCAACAACACGCCATATTCCAATCTTATGCTCCTGCAAGTAACGATTTATTCGCACTGTAGCGGTATTTCATTTACGAACCAATAGCTAAACAGTAAGTTGTACCGAGAAAAAAGCCACCGTAGCGTTATTACTTCTACGGTGGCTTTACTGATAACACCAAACTCAACGGTTATTACTCCGCTAAGCAACTTCGTTAAGTTTATCGAGCTTATCTAACAATACGTCTTTCTTAAATGGTTTAGCCACATAATCATCCATCCCCGATTCAAAGCACTTATCAATGTCTTGATCGAGCACACTGGCTGTTAATGCGATTATTGGCAATCGTGATTTTTCATTTTTCCCTTCCCAAGCACGAATCGCTTCTGTCGCAGAGAAACCATCCATTACAGGCATCATGCAATCCATCAAAATAGCTTTAAACTGCTTACCTTGCGTTATCGCATCTACTGCCTCTTGACCGTTATTTGCTAACTCAAAATCATAGCCCGCTTTCTTCAAAAACAGCGAGGCAACTTTTTGATTCACAAGGTTATCTTCAACGACCAGTACCACATCCTTCACGCAGACTTCAGCATCGACAGTGACACCCTGTTCTGCTTGAACTTTTCTATGATGTTCTTGCATTTTTTTCAAGGCTTGGCTGGTTGCTTTTACCAAGCGACGACCAAACAAGGGGGCGCTAATCACACCATCAATATGTGCACCAAAATCATATTGCTCATCACTGTTGCTGGTACATACCACGACAGCAGCGGGTGATTTTACCGCCTTAATTTCTGCTATGGTATCGATTGTGCGGATCAACGATCTCTGACAGAACAAGATCAAATCATAGTAATTTGAAGCACGCTCAACATTACTCATCACCGTCTCAACGTCGACAGCAAGGCCATGTTCAACACACTGCGCTCTTAATGCATCGGCATAACCCACCTCATTGGTCACAATTAACGTCTTCACGTTTTGTAAGTCTGCTACTTTCGGCGCTTGGGCTTTCACAACATCAACATCTATCGTGAAGTGGAAGGTACTGCCTTTGCCTTTTTCAGAATCTAACGCTAAATCACCGTCCATCAACTCAACAAGCTGACGACAAATAGCCAAGCCTAAACCTGTCCCGCCAAACTGGCGCGTAATTGAACCATCTTCCTGCGTAAATGGCGCAAATACTTGTGCTTGCTTGTCTTTGGCGATGCCAATCCCTGTATCTATGATTGCAAACCGAATCGCCGCCTGACCGTTCTCTTTCATCTGCTGAGTAACGGACAAGGTCACCGATCCCGATAAGGTGAATTTCACCGCATTCGACATCAGGTTCATCAGAATTTGGCGTAAACGATGCTCATCAATCATAGTTAACGCCGCGACATCAGGCGCAATATCGACTTTCAGGGCTAAGTTTTGCTCCGACGCTTTTGCCATCACAATCGACATGGTGTCGTACGCGACTTCACGGACATTACATTCCGTCGGCGCAATAACTAAGTTGCCTGATTCAATTTTAGAAAGATCTAAAATATCGTTAATCAGTAGCAATAAGGTCTGTGAGGATGTTTCGATAATTTGCAGGTACTCTGACTGAGAGGGATTGAGATCGGTATCCGACAATATTGATGACATACCAATGATGCCGTTTAGCGGCGTACGGATCTCGTGCGACATATTGGCAAGGAAAGCACTTTTGGCGACATTGGCATTCTCAGCTTCTTCTTTCGCTTGCAACATTTTCGCTTGGTTATGATAACGTTCATCAATTAATACATTCAGCTTTTGCGTAAATAAAGTAAACTCATCACGTCCATCCTCTTTCACCTTCACAGCATGATCACTCGACTCTTCAATTTTTGACATGGTTTTAATTACACGCCCCAAATATTGAATAATACGTTTCGCTAAGTTTACCCCTAAAATAGTTAACACTATCAATGTGAGTAAGATTGCACTGGTAAGAATAGCCATCTTCACTTTAGCATTGGCTATTGTAGTGTGGATTTCAGAAACGAGTTGCTGGCCTACTTTACTGACAACAAATTGAATTAAGTTATAGCGTTCATCCAAGGCTTTTAGACCGACGGCAACCGCATCTTGAGATACACCACCACCTAATAACCCTTCACGCAAAATGAAGCTGTTCGCGAACGCAGGATCAGAGAAGGTTTTTTTCAGCAATTCGATTTGCTGAGGATCGGCATTAATTGAAATAAAGCGGTCGATATAAAGCTGTTGGTTTTGAATGACACTCATTAATTCTGGTTTGATTTCATCTGTCAGATCTGGCGTCAGTAGCAACTGGCGAATATACCAATTCTCTTGCTGAGACCAGAACGACAACCAATTGAGCTGATACAAGACACCCAGATTTTGTTCGACTTTTTTATTATTAATGATCAATGGTGACTTTTCTAAGCTGGTTAATATGCTAGTTAATGTTTCGTCAATCCACGCAGACCAATCTAACAAGTCTTCTTGGTGTATTGCCGAGAATTCAGATACTGCATCAGATAAGTCATCGACCAATACATTGGCAGAATTCGCTTCTTTTGTTGTGAATGCATCAGGGACGAGTAGCTGTAGTTTTGTGACCTTTTTATTCAGGTCGTTCGGCATGGAATTAAGATTTGGACTCGATGTCTCATTTTGCATCTGCGTTTTCAGTAAATGCGCTTCAGATAAGAAAGCTGAGGTCTCACCCAATAAACTCACACGGGTGATAAGCATGTTTAACGCATTGACGTTTTTATAGAGGCTTTGGATCTCTAACCCTGCGAAAATGCTCATAAAAGCCAATGGTAGAATAACGAGAACAAGTAGCCTCGATTTAATCGAAATCCGATTCAGTAGGCTCATATCTTCTCCTTGAACGTGAACCTGAACACCTTTTTTAAATGTCTATTTGTAGTTACACAAGTGTAAACTATCATCAATACTAGGACTAATTCAGGATGAATGGTAAATAATTAATGAATAATGGACTTAACCTAAAACCTATTGTGACAAAGCTCTTAATTACGAGCTTTTCCCTTGGGTTATCCCTTTCTGCATTTGCCAATAATAAAGCCGCTGAAGATGTCGAATTTGCCGTTTTTTCGATGAATAAAGACATTCCACAACTAAGCAAAAGTAAAGCTCGAATGCTTTATAAAGGCAGAACAAAAAAATTAAATGGCAGCATAAAAATCGTTCTGGTTGATTTACCAGAGAACTCGATTCACCGAGAAGAGTTTTACGACATGCTTTTAGGCAAGTCGGTATCACAAATGAATGGATATTGGGCATCGTTATCGTTTTCTGGTAAGGGGAAGCCACCAGCAGAACTTAATAGTGATGATATCAAGGACATTCTTGAATGGCTCAATCAAAACCCAAATGGGATTGCCTACGCGCCAATTAGTACTGTTCCTGAAAATGCTAATATTCTGATTACCGTCTTACAAGGAGAGTAAGCATGAACATAAAATATCCCCTTCTTGTAGCAGCAGCGATGCCTTTATCCTCATTCGCTGCCATTGATATTACCGATGATTTTTCGATTAGTGGTTTCGGCTCGACTTCTATTGCTAAGTCGAATAATACAACACCATTATTTATCCATCGTGAAATCACTGACGAAACTTGCTACGACTGTGACACCATTTTTGGTATCCAAGCCGACTACACCATTACAGAAGCCTTGAACGCATCTTTACAAGTCGTAAAACGACCACAAGATAAATGGTCAAATCCTGAAATTGAGTGGGCCTATTTAAGTTATGAGATTAATGAGCTCACCGTTAATGGTGGTCGTTTACGTCTGCCATTATTTCTTGCATCTGAATACTACTATGTCGGCCAAGCCTATACATGGGCTCGTCCCCCTCAAGAGGTATATGACAGTATTTTAGGTTTTACCTTTTATGATGGCTTCTCTTTACGGTGGGAGAAATCAGTATCAGATGAGTTAACAGCATCAGTCATGCCATTTTACGGCTTTGGTCGTGAAAATAAGACCAAGCTAGGTACCTATGAGCTCATTTTCGAAACCGACTTCATGGCTGGATTATCAGCAGAAATCACTGGCTTCAATTACCGTCTTCACTCGGCATACATGTACACAAAATTCGAGCAAAACGGTGCACCCTCTGAAAATATGAATAT
This sequence comes from Photobacterium kagoshimensis, assembly GCF_050337045.1. Lineage (NCBI taxonomy): Bacteria > Pseudomonadati > Pseudomonadota > Gammaproteobacteria > Vibrionales > Vibrionaceae > Photobacterium > Photobacterium kagoshimensis. The sequence goes on from NZ_JAKJSO010000010.1 coordinate 436,637, forward strand.
TTTCACACTCGGCGGCGAATACTCACTCGATCAGTGGCTATTCATGGCAGAAGTTGAGCACGATAAACTACAAACTAACTGGTATGTTTCGGCAGGTTACAGTTATGACGCTTTTACCCCTTATGTCACTTATGGGCAAAGTCACGAACGCCGCTATACCAAGAGCATCACTGCAGGCGTGCGTTACGATGTCACCCCTCAAATATCGCTCAATGCCGAGTGGCAAGGCGTCTACTTACCGCAAGAACGTTACGACCAAGGTAAAGATGGACAGTTCGTTATACCGCCTATCGCCCTACAAGAAGATAAAGATGTGCAAGCCTATACGCTCATGATCAACTTTGTGTTCTAAGACTTTACCCTCCTAGAACTACCCCATATAACAAAGCCCAGCTTACACTGCTGGGCTTTTACATATAACATTTGAGCAAGAGCTAGATTAATGACTTTTCATGACTACCACGGGTCGCTGATCAACTGTGATGATGTGTGAGTCAACGTCAAAAAGATCCCAAATGAGTTGCGATGTGATGGCGTTACTTGGCTTATCAAATGCGAACAACTCCCCTCGATGCAATGCTGCAATTTTATCGGCGTATTGGATTGCAAGGTTCAAATCGTGGATCACCATGAGTACACAGGCATTACTGGTTTTAGCATAATGCTGGACATAGTTAAGCAAACGTAACTGATTTTGCATGTCCAATGCCGATGTCGGTTCATCAAGCAACAAGACTTTAGGTCGGTTAATGATCGCTTGTGCAAGTCCCACCATTTGGCTTTCACCACCCGACAAATCAATACAATTTTTATTCGCTAAATGCAGGATCCCCATCTCTTCTAACAGAGTTAGCCCCTTTCGTGCACTCTCTTTTTTCGCCATGAGCGATGTCGAGTCGATATTAAGAGTGGTGATCAATAGCTCTATCACTGTAATACAGGCGCTAATACGGTGATCCTGTGGTAGGTAGCCAATATCATCCAGCGTTAACGGCCGATCACAATACTGAATTTGCTGCGGCTGATACGGTGACTGCTGACGAAGTAAGGCTGTCATTTGACGTAATAAGGTCGATTTACCTGCCCCATTTTTACCTATTAATGCCACCATTTCCCCATCTATAATGGTGGGGATAGTGAGGTTATTTAAGACATTTTGCTTACCAAAGGATACCGATACTTGGCTAATTGTTAGGCTCATCCGAAACGCCCTCCCTTTTTAATAATCAAAAAGATAAAAAACGGGATACCTACAATCGACATCACGACGGTCAGCGGCAGAATAATCCCCGGCATGATGGCTTTACTGGCAATGGACGCTAATTCCAACAAGACCGCGCCGACAAGAAAAGAGGCAGGTAAGAAGAAGCGTTGATCTTCCCCCAATACCATGCGAGCAATATGCGGTGCCACCAGGCCAACAAAACCGACTGCGCCGACGAAAGACACAGATAGCGACGTAATCACAGAGACTAAAAACAAGGTTTTCATTCTTAGCTTCTTAACATTAATTCCCATGGCTTCTGCACGCTCGGTACCTATTTTTAGGCTCGATAAACGCCACGCATCTTTCATCATAATGATGAGTACAAGAGGTAACACAACCGCCAGAATCGCAATTTTCTCCCAGCTACCACGATCGAGCGATCCCATTTGCCAAAACACTAACGTCTGCAACTGCGTTTCACTGGCAATGTACTGCATCATGGTTAACAAACTGTCGTAGGCAAACATGACAGCAACACCAAATAGCATCACCCCTTCAATTGAGACTCTTTTCGCTGAGGATATGCCGGCAATCAGTAACGTGGTGAGCAAACACATCACAAATGCCATGACCGCAATTTGGTATTGCTCAGGAATAAAAGGAATGGCCACGACATTGGTGATCACGAGTGAAGCACCAAAACCTGCCGCAGCTGACACGCCAAAGGTATAAGGATCTGCCAGTGGGTTATTCAACGTTGTTTGCATTTGGGCGCCAGCCAGCGCGAGGGCCCCTCCGATAAACGGTGCCATCAACGACATTGGCATACGAATATCCCACACAATGATCTTACTGGCGATGGAAGCATGAGCAGGGTCGAAAATCGCTTGGATCACAGCACCCAACGTCAACCCTTGCGAACCAATAAGTACATCAGCAATGACACACACTATGCTCAGAATAAAGAAGGCTGCCAAAGCAACCTTCTTTTTATTATTACGAGCAAAGTGAGCGTTTAACTCAAGTTGCAAGGCATTCACTTTGTCATCGCCTCTGCATTGTTTTGACCAAACTGTCCACTGACTTGGCGATCACCAAACTTTAGGTTCATTTCTTCAAATGTCTTTTCTGGATCTAATGCCGTGAAAACTTCAGGGTGCAACCACTTAGCAAAATATTCCATTGCGACCAAGTTGTATGGCGAGTTATAGAAGGGCATGTAAATCGAATACACATCATTGTTTTGATAAGCCGTTAGCGCTTTCAACCAGCTGCGATCCATTAAGCTTTGCGTTGCTTTCTGAATCGCTTTTTCATTCGGGCTATAGCCAAGAGGAATACCATGGGTAGGTTGACCATCTTTATTGATCCAACCTGTTGTTTGCATAATGTAGACATCTGGCTGCGCCGTAATCACAGTTTCTGGCGACATTTGGCCAGTATTCGCGCCTTTCAACGGCTTGATCGCAATGTTGGTAGCTTTTAAGAAAGGAATGTATGCGCCCATATTGCCTGTGGCAAAAGTACGACAACATGATGCTTCATACCCAGCGGCACGCTCAATGAAAACACGCTTGTTTTTTGCACCTGGATATTGAGCTAGAGCGCGCTTTATCGAAGCAACATGCTGATTGTAGTAATTAGCAAAGGCTTCACCTTTCTCCGCGCGATTAACCGCTTGTGCAACAACTTCAACCGATTTAACCGTATTTTCTAATGGGTTTTCACGAAAATCGATCGCAAGGGTTTTGATACCAGCGTGATCGAGCTTTTCCAATAATCCTTTCTCTTGTGCCAACTTTATATTGGAAACATCAACAATAAAAAGATCGGGTTTTGGCTTCAAATTAATAAAGCGCTCAGTATCGAACTCCCCTGATTTTATTTTGCCAATAACAGGCACAGTATCCAATGATGGGTATTGCTCAAGATAGTTTGCATACATGCTCGGGGCAGACATGCGCATATCGTCACGCGCGGCGACAAGATGCTTCGCGGCCTCTTGTTGGTAAATAATTTCTAATAACGGAAATACACGAGCGGATGATAACGCGATATGTTCTGGTTGATGATCAAAAGTGACCGTTCTACCCGCAACATCGGTAACGGTTATTGGGTAATCTGCAGCAAACGTTGATACAGAAAACAGTGAGCCAACTGCGATAGTGAGGATTGTTTTAGTTATGTTGAGCAAAGTGAATATCCTTTGAGGGAATTTTATTCACGAATAATAATGAGAACAGTTATTATTATAAATGCCATTTATTGGAATATTAGTCTACCAAAAAGATCCCTTACCCCTCCTTTATGACCCATCTCGCGACCACTGCCAATCACAGGTCGCTTCCACATGATTGCATATCGGCACGTCTCATTTCGTATCTTCGCTTGTTCACACTTTTATTCTGTCGAGCAGCAATTAGCAAGTTAACGGCAGGTTTCGGCTAGTTATCCCCCTACCTATCAATCAGTATTAAATGCAATCACAACATGCAAGCCCGTATAACGGGTTAAGTGTTGCTATAAGCCTTGAAAGAGGGAACGAAAATGCTAACAGGATATTGGTCAGTCGATGCGTTTATAGTGGCAAATCTCGTCCTATGTGTGGTGGTAGCTACTATCTACGGCTATTACCAGATCACCGGTGGTGGAATGCTTGGTGGCCAGCCTAATGAAATTAATCAAAGGAGCAAGTCATGAATACCAAAACATTGGGCTACGCAACCATGATCGTGTCAGCGGCACTCATGGGCTGTGTTGGGCTTTTTGCAAGAAACATAAATACCAGCGGTGATGTTATCGCTTTCACTCGTATGGCAGTGGGAGCAATCTGTATTTTTGCTCTCATGTATCATCAAGGTAAAACACACCTTATAAAATCCACTAAGCTATCACCCACGGTTATTCTTAGTGGTGCATGTTTGGGGCTATGTTTAGCTGCTTATGTCTCCTCAACGCAATACACAACACTGGCTAATGCCGTATTTCTTATCTACACAGGTCCAGTCTTCTCTACCATCTTAGCGGCTGTTTTTCTTAAAGAAAAAATATCAGCACTCACCGCAAGTTTACTCACTGCGGTATTTATCGGGTGTTTGTTCATTATTGGCATCATTAGTTACGACGCAACCAGCGGTTTAACTATGTCACTGTCTTTTTCTAAAGAGACCTTTATTGGCGATATGCTAGGGTTAGCATCTGGTTTTGGTTACGGTTTGTACCTGTTCTTTAGCCGCTACCGCACCGATGTCAGTTCAGATTCTCGTTCCTTCTTCAACTTTACTTCTGGCGCACTTGCTATCGCTATTTGCTTCATGATCAAGCCACCATCACTCGCTGAAATGGACGCATCTTCGTGGGTATGGTTACTGGCGATGGGCTTCTTTATTGGCTTTGGTGCCCTCACCCTGCTTACCATTGCCGCCAAGCACTTAAAGGCTGCAGAATTGGCTTGTGTGTCTTACCTTGAAACCGTCGTTGGCGCAGGCATTGGTATTGCCATGTTTGGTGAATCACTCACCATGCTACAAACCGTCGGTGGCATCTTGGTGATTGGTGGTGGTATGGGTGAAATTGTCATAAGCATGGCGAAAAAACATGCTTCAATGAAAAACGCGCAAGCTAACGGCTAAGGATAACAACTATGATCACCTCATTTAATTGGGTACTGCTCTTGGTGACGGTGATCATCATGGTTGGACTCGCACTGTTTAGTAACCGCATCATGAAAACACGTAAAGGCGAAGGTGGCTTTTTATTGGCCGCCAACTGCCTCGGCCCTTTCATAGGTGCAGCAACTATTGTCGCAACAGGCTTTTCAGGTTGGGGCTTTATGGGCTCCCCTGGTGTTGCCTACAAATACGGTGCTATTGAATTATTAGGTAACTTTTTCTTCGCGCCAGCCATGGTGTTTGCTGTACTGTTCTGTGCCCGTTTTCTTCACCAGAAAGCGCAAACTATGGGCAGTTTAACCATACCTGAATATATCGCACGTAGTCATCAAGGGCCTGACTCTGTAAAGCGCCTGACGCAAGCTTTCGCTGCTGGTATCACAATACTGCTACTGATGGTCTTTCTAGTCGGACAAATTAAAGCTTTGGGCTTACTGGCAGGTCAGTGGTTAGGGATAGATAACCAAAGTGCTTCACTCTTGATGGTTGGCATCATCATTCTTTACACCTCTATTGGCGGACTTGCTGCTGTCGCTTTTACTGATGCCTTCATGGTCGTAGGCATGTGTGTCTCTGCGTTGATTATTGTTGTAACCATTTTTGCTGACTTATCGCCCAGTGAAATTATTACCGGTTTAAATGCGATAGACCCGCACCTTTTAGCGCCAGACGATTCAGGGCCTTATGGTTCCACCCCATGGCATGTCTTTATGGTTTTACCCTACGCTTTCATTTATAGCGCCACCCTTCCCTATATGTCCGTCCGCTTTATGGCATTAGCCAAAACAACCAAGTTACACCATGTTGCCGCCTACATGACACCAATTGCTTGCTTGCTCAGCCTTGTTCCACTGGCAGGTTTATATACGCGGTTAAAAGTCCCAGGGTTAGAAAACCCCGATCAAGCCATGCCCGTTTTCCTTGCTCAGTTCCTATCACCTGCCGTTTCATCTGTTGTGACGCTCTTTATATTATTTGCCATGAAATCCACGGCAAACTCGGTACTTCATGCAATTGCAGGGTCTGTCTCGCATGATTTGCGCCAAGCTATTTGGCCTCAATGTCGCTTGTCAGATAAAGCGTTGCTAATACTCAATCGGTCTTCAGTGTGGGCGTTAGGCGCGGTAGGTTTTTTTGCTATGGTTTATGCCCCACCATTTATGTTGTCGATGCTCGCAATTTTAGGCTCAGGTACTCTAATGGCTGCACTGGTCGCACCAACTTTATTAGCTCACTTCATTCCCGCTAATATTTACGCAGCGCTATCTTCAATAATTGTAGGTTTTATCACTGGCTTAATTTTCTTTTTACAATTTGATTTAGGTTGGGTTGAAGCCCCACTTTATTCATCGGCTCTTGCCTGCACAACTTACTGGGTAGTAGCAAAAGCATGTAGTTATCAAAATGAAACAATATCAATCTCTAGCCATTAATTAATGGTTGTAATATCACCAAAATAAAACGCTATCATTTCGATAGCGTTTTTTATTATTTATAGCCTTTAATCAAATACTCAACTCGTCATTCAACTGTTGCTTCTGCGAACTGTTTTTGCAATTGCCCTTCGACTGCACGACTACTTTCTATATCTTTTCGCATATCGACATGATTAGAGCGATATTGTCTTGGCGTCATCTGCAATAAACTTTTAAATTTAGAATTAAAATTAGATAGCGATGAAAAACCGACTTCTGATCCTATACGTGCAATTGTCCAGTCAGTAGAAACTAAATAACGAGCGGCTTGGCGAACACGCTGCTCGATTAAATATTGTCGAAAGGTAATACCTAAATTTGCATGGAAAAAGCGCGAAAAGGTACTGTCTGCCATATGCAGCTTTTCAGCCAATACAGTCACCGATATTGATTCAGCTAAATTTTCAGCGATATAGTCTTGCACCATTTGCACACGACTTTCTGTTCGTTTGATATTACTGACCTCAAATGAGTTATCAATTAAATAGCGCCGAGGTGAAAGTTGCGATAGATTTTCTAATAGACTAAGTAAGCTCAACACCTGTGAGAACTCAAATGTATTCTCCATATTGTTAAGTAATGCATGAATTTCATTATTCTGACACCCTTCGAATAATAAGCCCCTTCGAGACTCATCAAGCATATTTTTGATCGTTTTAAACTGTACGCTATCAACAAACGTCTGACCAAGTGCATTTAAGCGAAAATGCAGTACGTCACAATCTGTTGAGCCCGCTTTATGGGTGCTATCTAACGTTAATCTAAAGGGATTAAATGGCGCCAAAAGCACTAATTGACAAGCCCTTAAACGATAGTGAGTATTCGCTAAATGCAGCGTACAGCCAGAGGTTTTCGGCCGGATAAGTATGTAGTCTGCGCCAAAAATCATATGTTCCGTTTCTTCTACTTTTTGTAAATCAAACATCAGGAACTTTGGCGTATTTGCGATAACACGTTGACACATGTTCGTACCTCCTCGTTGTACTCTTCATATTTACTCAATAGATAAATAAACACCAAGACATCGAAACAAGAAATGTGATATTCAACCAAATTATCTGCACCTTGTGATAGATGAGATAATATTTATAAATAATTATTGGAGTAATATTTTGCTCAACAAGGAATTCTTAGTGTTTTCGCCAACTCATAGCTTTAACAAAAAAGGCACATCGTCAACATGTGATTTTTTGTAGTTAGAAGCACCAATATGAATTGTGCATTTAAAGTTGTAATTAAAACTATCGATATATCGGCATAAAAACGTCATTCTTCGGCATCAATTGACTATTATAAGCCCCCGTTTCGCGAGATATTAATGTCATTGAAGAGCAACACTAAATAGCTCATCAACCTAAAAGCTTCACCTAATTGAATACCTTACGGCTTATTTGTTTTATTGATTTCGCTCGGCCTAAAGGACTATTTATCAGCAATCAAAATATAATTTAATTATTATGTTATTGGAGATTTTGCAATGAGTGTTTCCAACGATCTATATCCAAATGCCTCTCAACCTCTAGAAAGAAAAGATTCTGGTGTACCTTATGTTCGCCAAGGCCTTCACGTTGAATCTTACAATGACTTCGATCCACTTCGTCACGTTATTGTAGGTATTGCGGATAACCAACATATTCCAGAAGCTTGCCCAGCAAGTAATGAAAAAATCCCAGCTGATTCGCCAATGCGTGGCAGTAAAGCGGGCCGTCGTACTCAAGAATCTATCGACCGTGCGAATGAATGCCTAAATGGCTTCGCGAAAATATTAGAGACTCGCGGTATAACCGTTGACCGCCCAGGTGCTGTTGACTGGCACGAACGCATTACTACTCCTGATTTCTCTATCAGCTCAGGCTTTGGTGTTATGCCGCCTCGTGATTGCCTATTAACTATGGGTAAAAGCATTCTGATGGCGCCAATGAGCTTCCGTAGCCGTTACTTCGAATATCTAGCATACGTTGATCTACTACGTGAATACTTCGAATCAGACAACGAATGTATGATTGAGCAAGCACCACGTCCTCGCCTATCTGACGATAGCTTCCGTATGGACTATGTTGCTGCTTACGAATACCTTTCTGACGAAGAAACCATGGAGCGTTCACTACGTAAAGAATACAGCACTAAAGAAACAGATATCCTGTTTGATGCGGCTGACGTCATGCGTTTAGGTAAAGATATCTTCGTTCAACACGGCTTAACCACTAACCTTGCTGGTATCCGTTGGATTAAACGTAAATATGAAGCTCAAGGCTACCGTGTTCACACACTAAGCTTTGAAGATAACCACCCTATCCATATTGATGCAACTTTCTGTCCGCTACGTCCAGGGCTGATGCTGCTAAACCCTAACCGTCCGTTATTCAAAGGCCAACGCGAAATCTTTGAGAAAAATGATTGGGAAATCGTTGAAGCAGTTAGTCCTGCATGGGACAACCCACCACCGCTATGTTACTCAAGCACATGGTTATCAATGAACACCTTAATTCTTGACCATAAAACTGTGTGTGTGGAAGCGTCTGAAACAGGACAAATGGAACAATTTGATAAGCTTGGCTTTGAAGTTATTCCTGTTGACCTACGTGATGCTTACGCGTTTGGCGGCGGTCTACACTGTGCAACAGCCGATGTATGGCGTGAAGGTACATGTGAAGATTACTTCGCTAACCAATTCACTGGCGCTCATAGTATTGAGCACTGGGAATACTAGTCGTCATTTACTAGTTAAAACGTGGTGTTAATGGCTTCTTCGGAAGCCATTTTTTATTGGTCGAAGGGGTATATTCAGTGTAACGCAGCTAATCCATCACCAACATAGCCGCACCAAAGACACCAGCACTATCGCCTAAAGTGGGCTTAACAATACGTGTAGCGAGTGTCGGGTTAAATAAATGCGGTAATATCGCCGTTTCTGCCTTTTCGTACAAATAATCAATATTACCCACGCCGCCACCAATCACTATCACCTCAGGATCCAGCACATTGATAATGGATGCGACCGCTAAACCAAACTGCTCGACTAACCTGTTTAAGGTTTGCAATCCAGCAGGTTCTTGCTGTTTCGCGCGTGTAACGATTTCAGGTAGACGACACGCTGTCCCTGAGAGTTGATGATAATACGCTTCTAGCCTCGGCCCTGATAACACGGTTTCAACACACCCTCGCTTACCGCAGTAACAAGCCTCCCCCTGCGGGTCTAATACATTGTGCCCCCACTCACCTGCAATGCCATGACACCCTTGTAATACTTTGCCATTAACCACAACCCCCGCGCCAACACCTGTGCCCATAATAATCCCAAACACAAGTTCCGCCTGTGGATTGATGGTCTGCACAACGCCTAACCGTGATTCCGCCAGCGCAAAGCAATTCGCATCGTTAGCCAGTACCACAGTTACATTAAGTAATTGCTGTAAATCGGCATCTAACGGCTGGCCATTGAGCTCGGTAGAATTACAGTTTTTCATCACCTGCGTATTCGGATCTAACGTCCCAGGGGTTCCAAAGCCAATTTTGTCAGGATAACTGCCAATGCTATCGGCACATCGCAAAACAAGGCGCTGAATTTGCGACAAAATATGTTGATAACCTTGCTCCCGCTCTGTGGCTATCCGCTCTCTTAACACACATTTTCCTGTGACTTTATCGAGGACAGCACACTCTATTTTAGTACCACCAAGATCGATACCCCAGTTGAATTTCTCCATACTATCGCCACCATCTATAACGCTATAGTTCACTGATTTACATAGCATAAGCAACTACGAACAATAAACGAAAAGGGGCGATGAAAATCGTGAACTGACGAATAAACTAAGCAGGCTATTACACCTAAAAAGACACGTGCATACGCTAAAAAAGACAAGAAGTCGCAGTTAGACAAATATCAACCATAATTAGGGATACAACGCGATGCGATAACCTCTATCTCCACAATCGGGTTTTCGCCATAGTGTTTAACTGTCTGCAATAAAGGGGCAATGTTATGTTTCTGAAAGAAATGCGTAGTGGGGATTTAGTCGATGTGGTTGATATGTCGTCACTGGTCAATCCATTTACCCAGCACGTTACTGTGCAATATCAATCAGGAGAAGATCTCGCAGATCCTGTGGCGATTGATAAACAGCAACTGGCATTTCCTTCTGGTGAAGATCTGCCAGAGTGCTGGATAAATGGGTACTACCGTATGAAGCCATAACCCGTTATTTGCTGCGTACGAGCAAATAACTCGAGCTTGGCTTCAAGCTTATACCTATACGAAATAGGTGCTATTTGGCCATTAACCGTTGAGCAATCTGTGTTGTTAACTGATCAACACCTTGTGACAGTGCACTGACTTGTGCATCGTAACCAGATTGCGCCAACGGCACCTGCAGTTGGAACGGGTAAACACCTTGCAATTTACCCTCTTTATCTATCACTAAGTACTCACCACTGAGCGCGGCATTGCCGGTATAACGTCCATTAAACTGGGTAAATTTAACTTGTAACTTGGCTTGCCCTGCCGACGACATGGCAGGGGTTAATTCACTGGGCCAATAACGTTTTTGTTTAGCCCGCAAGTCCGCAGTAATGCGTCGAGTGAGCTGCTGAGCAATACTGTCTGCCCAAGTATTTTGCTGAGCTTGAACAATTTCCGTCTCACTCACTTGGTATACCAACCCCATTCCCGCTAAATGCGCCGCCATTTCGACAGGGCGCACCACCAGCAAAGCTTGGGATTGCCCAAGCGGAGTCGGATTCGCAGCCACCACAGAACTAGACGTGGGTGGCAATAAATAGGTAGCACGCGTCACTTCAGGCTGACTGCTGCACCCACTGAGCAAGGCGATCGCTGTCATTCCACCGACTAACCATGTTTTCATTATTCTTGTCCTTTTGCTACTGGAACAGGATCTTTCGCTTGTTCACTACTAAAGATTAACGCGTTTGGTTTTTCGTTCACTTGTCGTAGTACAGGTTCGAGCTCTGCTAATACATTCTCAAATCGCGCAATCGCTTGTTCTAAATTCTGATACGGTGCAGCATCTGGCCCAAAGCCATTCAGCGTCGTTTGGATCTCTTGCAAGCTCTTACGCACATCCGATGGGATCGCTTGTGTATCTTTTTGCTCAAGGATCTTATTGAGTGAATCCGCCACAGTTTGTGCTGAACGTAAGGTCTTTTGAGACGCAATTAAGCTGTTATTGAGTGAGCCTAATGTTTCTTCTAACGGTAGATCATTAAATTTATCCAACAAGGTCGTGACTTGCTTTTGAATTTCAGCAAAGCCGCCCGCTTGGGTTGGGAAAATATCGTATTGTTCGTAATGCTTGATCGGGTATCTATCCGCATTTTCATACACTTCAGTATCAATAAACAAGGCCCCAGTTAAAAAGCTGCCTGTTTTCAACGTAGCGCGTAAGCCTTTATCAAATTCGTTAAATAAGCTCTTTTTTAGTGCCTGTAGATCGGCAGCACCAATATTTTTATAGACTCGGCCAAGCTCAATACGCACCAATACAGGGATCTGTTTAGTCGAAAAGCCTTGTTCTTTTGAGGGTAAATGCAATGGCACTTTCTTCACCGTACCAATGCGGATACCACGGTATTCAACAGGTGCACCAACATTTAACCCTCGCACAGATTCATCAAACATCATCACGTATTCTAAGTACTGATCGAACACACGCTCTCTTACTTGCTTGAAATTACTGTACAACTTGAACCGTGCTTGTTGTTTAGTGACTTGCTCACCAGGCTCTGCACCTTTAGGAACTCGGAAACTCACGCCACCGGTGATCAGAGACTCTACCGAGCCAATTTTCAAGTTAAAACCTTCCGCAGACATTTGTAAATCGACGCCAGAACTTAGCCAAAATTTAGTATGTTTACGGATCAAGCTATCGTATGGCTGGAAGATAAAAAGCTGATAATTCGCTTTTTTAGTTGCAGGATCAAAGCTGACTTTTTCCACTCGCCCAACCGTGAACCCCTCATATAATACAGGATCGGTAATGCTTAACTTGCCCGCTTCACGGTGTGTTAATACTATGCGAAGCCCCTTTGCATCGGGCGGAGCAACGGGAGGCGTGTCCAGCACAGTGAAATCCAATTTTTCTTTTTCAGCCCGACCAGGTTGAAGTTCTAAATAAGCACCAGAGAGCAAAGTATCTAATCCTGAGATCCCCTCTTTGCCAATGCGCGGCTTCACCACCCAAAACAATGTATCTTCTTTCAACATACGAGCAGCATCTTTGTTCATCTGAGCCGTCGCAGTAATATAGGTGTAATCATCGCTTAGCTTAACGCCAGTGATCACCCCGACTTTTACATTCAAGGATTTTATTTCAGTTTTACCAACTTCGATCCCTTCTGCTGTTTTTAAGGTCAGGGTCACTGTCGGGCCTTTACTCCCGACAAACTGAATTAGCATCCAAATACCAATAGCAACAGCCACTAACGGCACCAACCATATGGTTGAAAACTGTTTCGTTTTTTGTACTTCAGCCTGCGCTGGCTTGTTATCACTCATAGTGTTTGTTCTCATTGACAGGCAATAACACATCATCATTGCCGTTACGTTGAATAGCTGAATTTGAGGTCATTGGTTGTGCTTCATTGGAGCATGATGTTTGAGTCCAGAAGACTCGAGGGTCAAAACTCATTGCTGATAGCATGGTAAACACCACCACGGCCGCAAAGGATAATGCGGCAGGGCCAGGGAATATCGCCATCAAATTTTGCAGCTGTACTAAAGCCACCAAAATAGCGACCACGAAAATATCAATCATGGACCAACGGCCAATAAATTCCGTCATTCGATAGATCTTTAAGCTTTGAATCGCTTGCTGGGCTGAGCTTTGATTACCGCGCTTAGCATGAACAAACAGCCACACTAGCGCCATCATTTTTGCTAGAGGGATAATCACACTGGCAAAAAAGATCACAAATGCGATGGGGTAAGAACCTAGCTTCCATAGCAATACCACCCCACCCATGATCGTCGAACCCTCGGTTTGCCCTAAACTTACGGTATACATCATAGGGTATAAATTCGCGGGAATATAAAACACCATAGAGGTCAGCAATAATGCCCACGCCCGCTGTAAACTCGCCGTCGGATCATAAGGGTGTAATCGACTACCACAGCGATAACACTTGGTGTGCTTATGCACCACAGCCACATCTAGCGGCGGATTCAGTTGGGCGCAAACATGGCAACTCTCATGATTCCCCGAGATATGGCTGTCTCCTTCCTTCACACCTGCCAAAGCCTGTAAAGGGTCAATGTGGTGCCACAACCATGTGCGATCCACCATAGAGACAAACTTAACCACTAAACCGGTATAAATACAAAATGCCCAAAATGACATGCCTAAACCCACATCGGCCAAGGAAGCAATTTTAATTAAACTCACCAAAACGCCAATCAGGAAAACATCGACCATCAACCAAGGTTCAATATGGGAAAGCATTCTAGCTATGCGTTTAACCGTTTTTTTATTCGTTTTAGCGTATTTGCCTTGCTGAATATGGCGAGCCTGACGGTATAAGTACATCACCATCACAATAAAGCAACCCGGCAATACAATAACCGTCAGTAATAGCAAAAGAGCCAATAAGCTGTTTTCAAAATGCTGGAGCATTTGAGCGGCATGTAACAAGGTAATGTTCTGATTCAAACCCTGTACGCTAAACGACATAAATGGAAAACTAACGCTAAGCGCTAACATGACTAAGGTCGCGATGCCAAAAGCCATGGGCCGTTGAAACGGCTGATGTATCTGTTTCACCACACCATGATGACAACGTGGGCATGATGCTTTATCGCCTTCGTGAAGCTCGGGCACAGACATAACAAGTCCACACTCTTCACAAGCGAGTTTGGCCTCTGTCGAAAAACGATACGTCATGACTTAACCTATATGATAAATAAGTGATCTTATTATAGAAAAGATTTGTTCAGTATATTTGTAGCAATTTGTGATAGTCATAATTGCTTCTGCAATTACGACCTCAGATGAGTCAACGCAGTACACAAGCTATTGTGGCCTATCGCTCAATTTCGCAAAATGTATCAGCTAATAGATAAATCACCTATCAAAATAACGCATTCTTGACCAAAACTCGCCTTATCAGAATACAAGCTACGCTTGCAAAAAAACACCTTTCAATTAAAATCATTTACATAGCATTTGCTTGCTTTATATGTTTTATAAAAACACAAAGCGAACAACATAACAGGGATAGTATGAATAAAATAACCTTAGCGCTTTGCCTCAGTTTCATTTTAACGGGCTGCAATACGACATCAAGTGATCCAAATACCTTTACTTCGCAATGCCGTTATTCAGAGCTGCTGGGCGATCCGCCGTTAACTTTTACCGTCACAAGTGTAAATGAAGCAAGACTTGATGGTGTTATTTGCTCAGGTTCACTCAATGCATTTGAGAATATGCTAGAACATTTTCCTTCCGTGAATACCTTTAAGATAAAAACGATTCCAGGTAGTGCCGATGATGAAACAAACTTAGCGTTATCAACTGTCATTCATGCAAATGGCATTACAACGCATATCATGTCAGGTGGTATGGTTGCCAGCGGTGGCACTGACCTATTTTTGGCTGGTGTAGAAAGAACAGCTGAAGACAGCACACCACAAATAGGTGTTCATAGCTGGTCTTCATCCGATGGGCGTAATGGTAATACAATCCCACGCGATGACGAAGAGCATCAGAGTTACTTAGACTATTACCAAACAATAAACATCAATCCTGACTTTTATTGGTACACCCTAGATGCAGCGCCCGCAGATAACATGCATTGGATGACAGTAGAAGAAATGAAGTATTTCCATGTACTAACAAAGTAAAACCAACCAACTATTGATTTAAGCCGTTCTACACGCATAAAAAAACCACCGCATAAAAGCAGTGGTTTTTAATCATGAACCATGAACGAGCAAACAGTTTAGTAGGCTCGATACTAAGCGCTTAGATACCTGCGCGTTTTAGCAGGCCCGCCATTAATGGTGAACTTGCTTTCACCATTTTAGACTTGTTCTTAAACTCACGTGCAAGTGAAACATCATTCATTTCATTTGCAATGTGAATCATTGCTTTGTACATATCACTAGGATTCTTAATACGATTAGAATCGTTCAGCGGGCTAATGATTTTAACGACATCATTACCGGTTTTATTGTTCGCGTTCGCGTAGTTAAGTACTGAATCAAGTAGCTTATCAAGATCGATAGAAAACTCAGAACTTTCCACACCTTGTTTCTTCATTTCTTTCAGGTTTCTTTTACGTACCTGACTGATAATGAATGCTGGCTTATTAATTTTTTTATAGCCAAAGAAACCAGCTAGGACAAGTAGAGCAACACCGCCTGCTACATACCCCCAAATTGAACCTGAAGACTCCGCTACGGGTTGGATTGCTTCAGCTGCACTAACTACAGATACTGGTACATCAGACATATTCGTAACCTTATTACTTCTATAAATGCTTTCACTGGCCACAGTATGCACTCAATGCGCCAATAACCATGCGATTAATCAATTTTTACGTTAAATTGAGTGACGAGCTTCAAGGTTTGGCTGTTCGCTCGTATTTATTGCTGCATAAAACCCCAGAAACATAGACCTGCTTGCCGACAAACAAAATCACCCAATTATCTGCACCTTTTAAATCGGAGTTAAAGAATGATCTAACATTCGATCTCCTGCATCCCCTTCATCACGCCGTTCTGATTGACACCCAAGCTGATTACGCCAAAGTGCGCGTAGATGCATAAAATTTGAACATTTTTTAATCTTGACTAGTGTTGACTATGATCTCACTGACTCATTCAAAGGAGTGAATATGAAGCACTACGCGATTGCGTTGCTAACAACCGTCATTGCTTTTCATAGCTACGCGGTTGATCCCAAGCCCGCAACACAAGCCACCATAGATGCCAACCAAACCGTTTTAAATACCCTACCCTTTAAAGATAAAAAAGACTTCGACGATGCACAACGCGGCCTTATTGCCAAGCAAGATACTGTGACAATAAAGAACGAAAAAGGTGATGTTGTTTGGGATTTGGAAGCCTATAAAAAATTTATCACCCTTGAAAACCCCGCTCCTGACAGCGTAAACCCGAGCCTGTGGCGTAACGCCCAGCTCAATATGGTTAATGGCTTATTTGAAGTGACCGATGGGATCTATCAAGTTCGCGGCTATGATCTCAGCAATATTACCTTCATCAAAGGTAAAACAGGTTGGATTGTTTTTGACCCACTCATTTCGCAAGAAACCGCTAAGGCCGCATTAGATTTCATTAACAGTGAGCTTGGTGAGCGACCAGTGGTAGCGGTTGTGTACAGCCATAGCCATATTGACCATTTTGGCGGTGTACGCGGTATTGTTAACGAACAAGATGTCATCGATGGCAAAGTCACCATTATTGCTTCTCATGGCTTTACTGAACATGCGGTATCAGAAAATGTTATTGCAGGTAATGCGATGGGACGCCGTGCGATTTATATGTATGGTGCTCTACTCCCTCGCGATGAATTCAGTGGTGTGAATGGTGGCTTAGGCCAAACCACCTCAACCGGCCTTGCGACCCTGATCAAACCAACCGATATTATTGAAAAAACGGGCGATGAACGTACTGTCGATGGCATTAAGATGGTCTTCCAATACACACCAGGATCAGAAGCGCCTACAGAAATAAACACTTGGTTCCCCGACAAAAAAGCCCTGTGGATGGCAGAAAATAGCACCAATACCATGCATAACATTCTCACCCTTCGTGGCGCCCAGGTACGTGATGCACTGAAATGGTCTGGTTACCTCCAAGAGACCATAGAAACATGGGGTGATGAAGTAGAAGTGAAGTTCCAAAGTCACCACTGGCCATTGTGGGGACAAGCCGATATTGTCGACTACTTCAAAAAACAACGTGACATGTACAAGTACACCCACGATCAAACCGTGCGCTTGATGAACCAAGGGTATATCGGTTCTGAAATTTCAGAAATTATTCATTTCCCTGATGCATTAGATAAAAACTGGAGTACCCGTGGCTACTACGGTACGTTGCGCCATAACAGCCGCGCTGTGTACCAACGCTACATGGGTTGGTATTCAGGTAATCCATCCGACCTTAATAACCTGCCACCAGCCGATGCCGCCCAAAAATACGTTGAGTATATGGGTGGTGAAGATGCTGCGATTAGCAAAGCCAAAGCCGACTTTGATAAAGGAGAATACCGCTGGGTTGCTGAAGTGATGAAGCACGTTGTGTTTGCTAACCCCGACAGTAAAAACGGCAAAATGCTACTTGCAGACACATATGAGCAGTTAGGCTACCAAGCCGAATCAGGCCCTTGGCGTTCAGTCTATCTACAAGGTGCCTATGAACTGCGCAATGGCACACCGAGTGCGGGAGGCACTACCACAGCCTCGCCAGATATCATCAAAAATATGCCACCAGAGATGTTATTTGATTATCTCGCAGTACGTATTCTGCCAGAAAAAGCCGCGGGTAAAGACTTCGCTATCAACATCGATTTCACCGATTTAGACCAACAATATACGCTGTATGTTGAGAACTCAGTCCTCAACCACACGAAGAAGCTAACAGATAAGCCTGACGTCAGCTTAACCCTAACGAAAGCCGCTCTCGACGATGTGCAACTGGGTAATATTACATTAGAGAAAGCCATTGCTGATGGCGATATAAAAGTCAAAGGCAACGAACAAGTCTTTAAAGACTTTGTTGGCATGCTAGATACCTTTAATTTCTGGTTTAATATCGTGACACCATAAGGCTTGTTCTATCTTAAAAATCATACACATGGAGTGTACATGAAAGTATCAACACTATTATTGATACTCTCATTATTAGGAGCAAGCTCAGCCGCTTGGGCTTGCTCTTACGATGGGCAATTCAATAACCCTTTTGCAGAAAGCTATCCTGGTTCACTAAGCATTGCGTTAGCAACACAGCGTGCAATTAGCCAGCAACAAATAACACAAACCGATAAGCTTGAAGGCCAACAAGGGCTTCGACGTGCAAGTTGGTGGCTACAGCTTTTTGTTAAACAAATTACATTATTACCCAATGAGGTACATATATACCTTGTCGATAGCCAATTATGGTCAAAATACCAAGTGGGGACCCCCCTAAAAATTCACTCAGATCCACCGCCTAATGGTGAGGTCGTATTGATGTTAAGTGAGTCAGCGTTAGACAATTTAGTATCAAAGAACATTTCTATTACACAAGCAATGAGGATGGGGCTAGTTAATACCAATGAAAGCGCAAGTAAGATGATTAACATTGGTATTTAATTTCACATCAGCGCTAAAACTTTATTTAAAGATAAATTAAGTTGTTTAGAGTTCAAAGTATGACTTACGTCGGCATTTTTAGCTAAATAAAAGACAGAACCAACAATAATGAGACCTGCATCGCAGATCCCAAATCTGTTTTTGGAAATTTGCTGTAAAACAGATGAACCAATAAGGTGATGCAAGTCTAAATATTTCAAATAAACACACACAAACCTATAGTTATTTGTGATGAGTAGCATAAATACCATTTATCTTAATTTTTAATATTAAAAAACTTTCGTATTCTAATTCCAGATTTGAAATTTAATTTCTTTATTTGTTAGGAATGGAATCATGTTGAAACGAAGTCTTCTTTCTTGCGTTGTTCTGACGAGCTTAACGGCTTGTTCGTCTATGTCGCCGGAGCAATCAACAGTTAATCAACTGGCTGAAAACCTTGATATAAACTACACAGTGATTACTAATCAAGGCGCTGATGACGGCCTTGCTTGTAAAGAACTTCAAGCCGAATGGGCATCATGTAACAAAGTGAACATGACGCTAACGAATACGGGTGAAGCGGTTAATTCAACAGATTGGACAATCTACTTTCACAGCATCCGCTTAATTCTAGATGTTGAGAATGATCAATTTAAAATTACTCGCGTAACGGGTGATTTACATAAACTAGAACCGACAGATAAATTTGATGGTTTTACGGCAGGCGAAGAAGTGGTGATCCCTTTGGTCGCTGAATACTGGCAACTCTTTGAAACTGACTTTATGCCCGGTGCTTTCGTCACAGCCCCAGGTGCAGAAGTACGTAATATTATCTCGTTAGATACGCAAGATACGGGTGAATACGTCGATGAAATTATCGGTGTTCAGTTAAAACGTACCCTTGCTGATAATAACATCGTCGCCACAGCCAATACTCGTTTCGAAAAAAATGCTGACGTGACAGCCGTTGATGCCACAACCCATATTATTCCAACACCTTTAAAAACCACACTAACCTATAAGAAAGTTAATTTAGCAAACGGGATCTCTATTACTGCCAGCGGTATTGATGCAGACCAAGTTGCAGCGTTAAACCAGCGTGCTGAATTATTAGGGCTAGACACCGCTGGCGAGTACCCAGTATCGGTAACAGTCAATAAGCATCAATTTAAAGACGGTGTATCAGGTGCATACAAACTTGATATTACTCAAGGTAAAACAACCGTTGTTGCTTTTGATGAAGCAGGGGCATTCTACGGCGTTCAATCGTTACTTGCGCTCGTCAACTTGGATAACTCAGAAATTCCAACCCTGAATATTCAAGATGCTCCACGTTTTGAATACCGTGGCGTCATGGTTGATGTGGCACGTAACTTCCACTCGAAAGCCGCTATTTTAGCGACTGTGGACCAAATGGCCGCTTACAAGCTAAACAAATTACACCTCCACCTAACAGATGATGAAGGTTGGCGTATAGAAATCCCTGGCCTTCCTGAACTAACCGATATTGGTGGCAAGCGCTGCTTTGATGAATCAGAAACAAGCTGCTTATTGCCTCAATTAGGCTCTGGCGCTGATTCAAATAACTTTGGGTCTGGTTTCTTCACAACAGAAGACTATGTTGAAATTCTAACATACGCCAAAAACCGTAATATCGAAGTGATCCCTGAAATAGATATGCCCGCTCACTCACGTGCAGCAGTAATGTCGATGGAAGCGCGTTACGCTCGTCTTGCAGCTGAAGGCAAAATGGAAGCAGCGAACCAATACCGCCTGATGGATCC
Organism: Photobacterium kagoshimensis; assembly: GCF_050337045.1. Classification (NCBI taxonomy): domain Bacteria; kingdom Pseudomonadati; phylum Pseudomonadota; class Gammaproteobacteria; order Vibrionales; family Vibrionaceae; genus Photobacterium; species Photobacterium kagoshimensis. Next base: position 457,086 of record NZ_JAKJSO010000010.1, read on the forward strand.
AAAAGACCAATCAAACGTGACAACGGTTCAGTTCTACAACAAACAAAGTTTCATCAACCCGTGTCTAGATTCATCTGCAACCTTTGTCGATAAAGTGATCACTGAAGTAGCGGCAATGCACAAAGCTGCTGGTGTACCGCTATCAACATGGCACTTCGGTGGCGATGAAGCGAAAAACATCAAACTTCATGCGGGTTTCCAAGATATCAACGATAAAGAAAAAATCGCATGGAAAGGTGATTTAGACCTGTCGAAACAAGATTTCCCATTTGCCAAATCCCCACAATGTCAGTCGCTTATCGCAAGCGGTGAAGTGGCAGATTTCGAGCACTTGCCAAGTCACTTTGCCGAGCAAGTCTCTAAAATTGTTGCAGATAAAGGCATCCCACACTTCCAAGCGTGGCAAGATGGCCTGAAACACTCGAAAAATGCAGATGCATTTGCAACAGAGTCAGTGCGTGCTAACTTCTGGGATACGCTGTACTGGGGCGGCGGTGCGTCAGCTTATGAGTGGGCAGATAAAGGCTATGACGTCGTAATCTCTAACCCAGATTACGTTTACATGGACTTCCCATACGAAGTCGATGCAAAAGAGCGTGGCTACTACTGGGCAACGCGTGCAACCGATACCCGTAAAATGTTTGGTTTCGCGCCAGAAAATCTACCTCAAAATGCGGAAACATCAGTAGATCGTGACGGTAACGGCTTTGAAAGTGCAGGTACAGTCACCCCGAAGAAACCTTTCTATGGCCTATCTGCTCAACTTTGGTCTGAAACAGTCCGTACTGATGAGCAATACGAGTACATGGTGTTCCCGCGTGTAATAGCTGCTGCTGAGCGTGCATGGCATGAGGCATCTTGGGAAAATGCATACAAAGCAGGTGTTAAATACTCACAAGCAACTAACCGAGTAAACAAACAAGCGCAACTTACTGATTGGACGAAATTTGCGAACACTATGGGCCAACGTGAACTCGCAAAACTTGAAAGAGCAGGCATAGATTACCGTTTACCTATCCCAGGTGCTGAGATTAACAATGGTCAATTAAGCATGAACGTATCTTTCCCAGGTGTAACGCTAGAGTATTCTGTCGATGGCGGTAAAACATGGGCTAAATACGACAATAGCAACAAGCCAACCGTCGCGGGTGAGGTTCAAATTCGTTCCGCATCTTTCACAGGCGAACGTGTTAGTCGAGTAACAAACGTTAAATAATTAACGTATAAACAAGCATTCAATAAGCAAACGGCACTTCTTCAGAGGTGCCGTCTTTTTTCTAATTCCCTGATTCACATAAAAACCCCACCCAAGCTCCTAATTGGATGTGATACTGCGCCCTTGCTATCATTTTTGTGAGTATATTAACATTAAGTGTTAACCGTGATCTCAGTTTGACTTTCCTGCAATTGCCCACTCATTTCAACTTCTATATAGTGCCCTCGCCCATATTTCCGCGGATACTCCTTCAAGCAGTGGCAGTTAACGCTTCCTGGCTATCCATTTTGCAGATAATTATAAAAAGGTATCAACATGACGTTCTCCAAGCCTCTTATCGCGATGTCTATCACATTGGCACTTACAGGCTGCTCGCTTAGTCCTGCACCATCAGATGATGCTTTCACTCTAACCGTTGCTCATATCAACGACACGCATTCTAATTTCGATCCAGTTAAATCAAGTTTTAAAGCAAACGATACACTGGTTTACAATGAGTTCGGTGGCTACCCTCGCCTTCAAACAATGGCCGAAGAGTACAAACAAGCAGCCACTGAAAAAGATGAAAGTTTCTTGTTCTTACATGGTGGTGATGCATGGCAAGGCAGCGCATACTTCAAATTAAACGAAGGTGCGATGAACGCAGAACTACTAAGCCGTATGGGCCTAGATGCAATGGCGCTAGGTAACCACGAATTTGATCTTAATAACGCAAAGCTGAATCAGTTTATTAGCGATATTAACTTCCCAGTTCTAGCAGCTAACGTAGATATCAGCAAAGACCCAGATCTTAAAGGTCAAACTAACCTAAAACCTTTTGTAGTATTCGCTTTTGATGGTAACGATAAGGTTGAAGTAAAAGATCTAACTAACCTACCAACAGACAAAGATTTAGTGGCTGTATTTGGTATCGCGCTTGACGACATGCCAAACCTATCGCCAAACACTGGTAAAGTTGAATTCCACAACATGGTGGAGTCATCACAAGCAACGGTTGATATGCTAAAAGCAAAAGGCATCAACAATATCGTCGCGGTTACGCACATTGGTAACGCGGTTGATCTAGATGTTGCATCAAAAGTAAATGGCATTGACCTGATTGTTGGTGGTCACTCACACACCCTTCTAGGCGACTTTACTAACATTGGCCACGACCATACAGGCACTTACGCACAAATGGTGACTAACCCGAACGGTACGAGCCAAACATGTGTTGTTCAAGCGGGCCAATACGCGCAAGCAATAGGTCAACTTGAAGTAAGCTTTGACAAGCAAGGTGACGTGACCTCGTGTGCTGGCTTGAATACCCTGCTAAGTAACGACGAATACTACCACTCGCCAATGCGTGAAGCTGAGAGTAAATTTAACGCGGCTGACAATGCAAAAGTTGTCGATTTCATCGAAGGTGAAGACAACATCACTATCACCGATGAAGAAGCCTCTATGCGCTCGCTGATCGATACCAAATACAAGCCAGCTGTTGATAAAGCTTACGGTAAAGTGATTGCACAAGTACCAGAAGAAATTAACCACGAACGCCGTCCTGGTGACAAAGGCACAGACCAGCATGGTTCAGATGTTGCGGTGTTAATTGCAGCAGGCCAATACTACTGGGCTAACACACCAGAAGTAAAAGCTGTAACAGGTATGGACGTTGATTTCGCACTAATTGGTGCTGGTGGTATCCGTACGAACATTGAAGCCGGTGAGTACCGTGAAGGTAACGTTGCCCTTGAGATGCTGCCATTCTCTAACTTTATGTCAGTACTACCCGTTAAAGGTAAAGACATTAAAGCATTAATTGAAGGCACTATCACAGCAACCCTTCCAGCAGGTGCGCACGCTGGTAAATTCCCATACGGTGGCCACATTCGTTACCAATTCACTGAAACGCAAGCGAACCAAAGCGGTAAGCTAGATTTCGTTGAAGTCATGACAGGTACAGCAAGTAACCCAACATGGACGCCATTACAAGACAACAAAACCTACAACATTGCAGTGAACAACTACAATGCAACAGGTAACGATGGCTGGACTCCACTGTTTAAAGCACAACAGAAAAACTCTGGTCGTGTTGACCTTGCCTATGTCGATGGCAAGCTAACGGGCTTTAAAGTGAAGAATATTGAAGAAGTGAACGGTAAATACAAAGTTCGCTACGAAGATAAAGCGCCGAACTGTAAAGCTGCCAATACCCGCTGTAATACTGATGCACAAGCAATGATCGATTACATCGCTAATGAGATGCCAGTGATCACGCCGCAAAGCTATGAAGTAGTTACATTCAAACGCGCAATGTAATTTCTGAGTAAGCCATTATATATATTAAGGGTCTAGTGATAGGCCCTTTTTACATTAAATTAAACGCAGTATCCTTGTGCGTTAATTTGAGTTTGATAGCGTTCAGTTACCGTTACGTTCTGTCCCACGGTGCGCTCAGGTAATACGGTTCAGCTTAACGTTGATTTTAGTTTACTCGTTATTTAAACGTTCAATTTCATCAAATAACGCTTGATCCCATTCAAATTCCATATTGAACTTACCTGCAGGTTCCAGTGTGAACTTGGCTCTATTCCATTTACTAAAGTTATTTTCTATTGTCATTTGATATAAGCGATGAAAATCGCTAATGATACGCCTATCAAATTTGCGAAATTTAAAAGATGTAAACGCATTGTCTTTATTTTTAAAACCACCTCCCATCTCTAGAGCATCCTTACCATAGTATTCAACATCAATATGTGATGTTATCCAGTCCTTTGACTTGATGTTTTCAAGCATATTTCCAGCTATGCTTAAATAGATTTCATCAAAACTCATAGTAACTTACCTTCAGGTTTATTTTCAAATGGGACAAATTTCTCTACACCATCTATTTCATAAAATACATCAAAAGCACTCGGACTTTTACTATCACCATCATAAATGGCATTGCTTTCAACTTCTACTTTTTTAGGTGGGTCGCCTTTTAAGGCTTTAGTCCATTTATTTCCATACGCTTCCATGCGCCTTTATTTAAATTGCCATCCATTGCCGCATAGTTTATTTGCTCACCCGGCCCTTTAAAGATAAAAGCTATTAAGACCCTATTTTCATCGTCGATTAAACCATCTTTAATACCGCGATATTTACCCGCTTTATATGTCACATTCCTTTTAACTAACGACCTCGGGTTAACCACCATCCCGATCGCAGCTAAGTTACTACCAAGTCCTTCCCAGTTACGGCACTCCCAATTAGCGACTGTCTTGGCCTTCAGCTCTTGCGCTGCATCCAATGCGTCGTTGATTCTGGTATTGGTTCTATCAACTGCATGGGTGGTAAACCAAGCGGGCGAGTCACAATATCAATAGGATAGTACGCAGCATCAACTACTGTATAGAGTGTATCCCATGCGACGGCAAGCGGATCTTGGTGGATGAAGCGACCAGTGATTGGATCGTAATAACGGAAGCGGTTGTAGTGCAGACCTGACTCGTCATCAAAATACTGTCCTTGGTAGCGCAGCGTTTTTTGATTTTTTCTATCGTGATACCAGCAAAGCCAAAGGTACAGTAATTGGCTTTAACTAAAAGCTTTTCTCATGAGCGCTTTGTGATCGAGTACCTCTATTTGACCAAACTGGGCCAAAATAGAGAGATGTACAAAAATATTAACCTTGCTAAGGTTTGCTAGCTCACTTTTGCCACCAACAATTAAACTGGGCGCAAAGCCAAACATTTCATCGCGACCTAGTGCGCCATGTTTTTTAATACAAGTATTAAATAAAGGCTTACCTGACTCACTGGTTATGTCGTGTTCGTCTACATCACTAAAGCCAAAAAAACATTTAATTGAAAAGTCATTATCAGGTATGTCGGTATGCTCTAGCCATTCATCTAGGATGGCTTCATAGTCTGCTGGGTTAACTATCCCAAATAGCCCCTGCTTAAAACTACAAAAAACATATGCTTGCCAATATTCAAGTAGCCTATCAGGTAATTTACCTTAAATTGTTCAATTATTGTGGGCGAGCAAGGCTCGCTGGTGTGATTGCAGTTGATTTAGCGCGTCGTAGCTAAAATACAGGCGGCCATGGCTATCAAAATCACACTGTTGGGTAATACCATTCGATTAGTAGCGCTCAAACTCTTACCCTTGCTTGCATCTTTGCATCTTTGCATCTTTGCATCTTTGCATCTTTGCATCTTGAGTATATCGGCACTATTGAGTTTGATAGCGCTCAGGTGGTACGCTCAGCTTATCGTTGATTTTTGTTTACTCGTTATTTAAACGTTCAATTTCATCAAATAATGCTTGATCCCATTCAAATTCCATATTGAACTTACCTGTAGGTTCCAGTGTGAACTTGGCTCGATTCCATTTATTTCCTGAATTTTCAGTAGTGATAGAATGAAGCTCTTTAAAAAGTTTAAATAAGTTATAACCGCCCTCTAAGTCAAATCCCTGCCCATTGGCATTAATATATGTCACATTTAATTCAGCTGCATCTTCTAGAAACTCGGCATCAATTTTACATTCTTTCCATTTTTCATTTAGCTGGCTGGTTAAATGTTCAGCTATCCCCATGTATATTTCGTCAATCGTTATCAATTACTTATCCTCCAACTTGATTTAATAGTGTAACCGCTTTCTTTTACCAGATATAAAATATGTGGGACTGATTGCAACTTCTCTAAAAAGTACTCAAAATCTTCATCAAGTTTAAATTCAGTTGTCATATTATTAGCTACTTATTCAAAGTTTGGCTTTAGTTTCTCTCTCATATCAAACATAGTCGCTGGTGTGATTGCCCAGCGAGTTGCATCATCAAACTCAAAATCTATTTTAAAACGCTTAGTTTCATTTTCCATTTGAAACAATAACTGTATGAATTTATGACCGCACTGTTTAAATATATCTTCACGCAATGCCATTAAGGTATCCCCTAACAACAATCGCTCTCCATCAATATCTGCTGTTGCAGGTATCACTTTTTGACCATTATATAAAAAACCTGAATTTGAAATGTGCCCCTCTCCAAATTCAAATACAAATGCACAGCATTCCCACTCATAATCATTTACATCTTCAGTTCTTAAAAAAAGCTGCGCTATATTCATTAAATCATCGTTTGCAATATTCATTTTATCCCCTAAATTTTTTTATGTTTTTCTTACTTACTCGTTCCCTTGTTTTGGGGCAAATACTTCATATGTACTAAATATATCAGTCGGTCTGAACCAATTGGCTCTAACTCAACTTTTAACCTAACGTCATACCCTTCTGCTGTCCAATCTGCCCCCTTCCTTGATTATCTGCCTTAGCTATTGACGTGATTTTCTTGTCGCTGTATTGGCCTTCATAAGGCGATTTACATCATCATAGTGGAACTAAATGCTGTCTCGTGTCCCGCTTGCAGACACGACAACATAGTCGTCACACGCCCTCCAATATCTCGCTGGCCAGTGTTCGGAGCGTTGCAAAGGAAGCGGTTGGAAGACCTGACTCGTCATCAAAATACTGCACTTGGTAGCGAAGGGGATTTTTGATTTTTTCTATCGTGATATCAGCAAAGCCAAAAGTACGGTAATTGGCTTTAAATAAAAGCTTTTCTCATGAGTGCTTTGTGATCAAGTACCTCTATTTGACCGAACTGCGCTAAAATAGAGAGATGTACAAAAATATTAACTTTGCTAAGGTTTGCTAGCTCACTTTCACCACCAACAATTAAACTGGGCGCAAAGCCAAACATTTCATCGCTACCTAGTGCGCCATGTTTTTTAATACAAGCATTAAATAAAGGCTTGCCTGACTCACTGGTTATGTCGTGGCTGTCTACGCGAGCAAAACCAAAAAATCTTTCAATGGCAATATGATGTTGCTTACGCGGCTTGCCATCCTTCTCAATGATCCAGCCATTGGCGACAGTTATTTCATACTTATAGCCTGTTTCTTCCCCCCATAGAAACAGATCGCCAAAAGCATTTCGAGCAATAACATGGTAAATGTCGTTATCAGGTATGTCGGTGTGCTCTAGCCATTCATCTAGAATATCTTCATACTCTGCAGGATTAACTATCCAGAATAACCCCTGCTTAAAACCACAAAAACCATATGCTTGCCAATATTCAAGTAGCCTATCAGGTAATTTATCTTTGAATTGGTCAATTATTGTTGGCGAGCAAGGGATACTGGTAAAAGGCTCGCCAAACTTTTCTAAAAAGTACTCGAAATCTTCATCAAGTTTAAATTCAGTTATCATGTCATTAGCTACTTATTCAAAGTTTGGCTTTAGCTTCTCTCTCATATCAAACATAGTCGTCACATGCCTACAATATCTTGCTGCATACAAACATTTCTGTCGTTTTTTAGAGTGCGATTAACTCTCCGCTGTCATCATATTAAATCATGAGGAATGGCTGGGGATGAGAATGATGCCGATAATGGGATTGAGAGCAAATTAATAACCAGTGCAAATTCAAAACACCAGTAGCCAATATAATAATCGGTATATTCAAATTCGCAGTCACATTCATCACTTGCGTACCAATCTGCTTCATCCAAATTCTCATACCATTGGCTCACAAAGGTATTTAGCAGCTCGTGCTGCTCATCAAAGCTTGCTTTCCATGCATCGCTTAATGGTTGATAAACCTCTGGGTAATAAAGATTAGCAGAAACGGCCCTATCCTTATCGCCGAGGGCAATGGCGATATTATCCAGCAGGGTATCTTTACCTTGTTCACCTATGATGGCTAATGCTGATTTTATATGTGTTGCTTCTACATCACAGGCAACGAGCAGAGATAGCCACCATAAAACATACACGTAGCGGTTGATATTAGCAGAGCCGCACGCGTCCCCTACTTCACCGAGTTGCTCAAAATCATCACGGTAAAATTGATGTTGTGATGGAAGTTGGTCTGCAATGGCACTCAGTTGTTGGCGATAAGATAAAATGGCTTCAACATACGGGGTTAATGCTTTAATGCTTGTGCCATGAGAATAATGCGCGACCGCACGCATGATAGAAAGCTGATATAACCGTTGCGCGATATCAACACGACTCGTGGGTGTTTTAAAATTACCCGCGTCGAGTGCATCTTGGGTTTCTTGCAGCGCTTCATCAAAATCAACAACTAAATGGCTGAAATAATCAGCGGGTCTACGGGTATCACGGAGTGTCATTATTGCTCCTTGCTATTGCTGCTATTTATTACTTTGCCAATGCACTAAATCTTTCGGGTAATACTCATGGTCGATAAAACTGCTGTCATCTATGTCATATAACCTTACAATTAAAGCCGATTCCCAGCACCAATAGCCGATATAGGCATCGGTATCCATTAAGTGATAATCTGGCGACTCGATTAACTTGTACCAGGCATTTAAATAGGCGAGCATCAGTTTAGGACGTTGCTCTGGCTCTGCTTCAATCACCGTATAGAGCTTTTTAAAACGTTTTTTAAACAACAGAGTATCGCTGACTTTACGTGAACTATCCCCCATTTCAACCGCGATTTTATCAAATAAGGCATCAAGCCCTTGGTTTGCCATTAAGTCGAATACCTGCTGATAATAGTCTGGCCCCATCTCTAGGCAATAAGCAAAGGCAAGCCAGTCTAACCAGTTCTCTAAATAATCTTCGCGAATTTCTTCCCAGCCAATACGGTTTTTTTGCTCTTTTCGGGGCAGGGCATCAGCGTAATGCTTTTGCCAGCCTCGGTACTCCAGTGCAGTTTCTAAATGCGCCTTAAACTCTACGAGATCGTCGCCGCGTGAGTATTTTTGGTGTAATAAATACGTTATATCGCTAACCGTTCTAAAAGATCCTAACATTTTTACTTCTAACGATTCTGAATCATCATTTTTTATATCATCAATATCTTCTTCTATGCACTCAAGCCTAAAATCAACTCTGTCGTCAAAATAAGCCTTATCTTTTAATTTATCTCGTAACATTTGCGACTCCTAAAAACCTACTGCTTTACCGATAATGTTGGCATTTTTATCTAATGTTTTGACCACTAAAGTACCATCTGGTTTATTACGAATAATTAATTTTTCTACTGTATTATTACCTTTCTTTAAACTTCTTAAAATTTTACGTCTATCCCTTTCATTCATCCCTGCTTTTTCAAGACGTTTCTCAGTCACCCAATCATTACTCATCTGCTTTCCCGTTTTGGTCTTACCTAAGCGAGCGGTATTGTATTTCGCTTCGATGATCACAAAATCTGGCGGTGGGTTCGGATGGGCGTAAATACCATCGATGCCTGTGGCTCCTGGCTTATATTTCCCATCTGTATTTCCGAGTGGTTTATAGCCTTTTTCTTCCATTAACGCATGGGCATTATACTCACCTGCTGCGGCTTTTTTATGGGGCATTGATTTAAATTCAGTGAAATCATTTGGTACTTTTCTTCGAGCCGCCTGTTTCACTGACTGCGCAGCAATAGTTTTTTTACTGTATGCCGGTGTCACATTCCCTTTAACTAACGACCTCGGATTAACCACCATCCCAATCGCCGCTAAGTTACTACCAAGTCCTTCCCAGTTACGGCACTCCCAATTAGCGACTGTGTTTGCCTTCAGCTCTTGCGCTGCATCCAATGCGTCGTTGATTCTTGCATTAGTTCTATCTACCGCATGGGTGGTAAAACCAAGTGGGCGAGTCACAATATCAATAGGATAATAGGCCGCATCAACTAGCGTATAAAGTGTATCCCATGCAACGCCAGTATGATCTTGGTGGATGAAGCGACCAGTGATTGGATCGTAATAACGGAAGCGGTTGTAGTGCAGACCTGACTCGTCATCAAAATACTGCACTTGGTAGCGAAGGGGATTTTTGATTTTTTCTATCGTGATATCAGCAAAGCCAAAAGTACGGTAATTGGCTTTAAATAAAAGCTTTTCTCATGAGTGCTTTGTGATCAAGTACCTCTATTTGACCGAACTGCGCTAAAATAGAGAGATGTACAAAAATATTAACTTTGCTAAGGTTTGCTAGCTCACTTTCACCACCAACAATTAAACTG